>CAZNXQ010000272.1:0-1500 GCA_964576895.1 uncultured Desulfovibrio sp. | reverse complement strand
GATGGGTGGGCAGGCCCGAAGGCTTGTTGAAGGCCCAGATATCGCCGAACACGCCCACCAGCGGCGGCAGGGGGAGCGCCTCCGGGGGGGCGCCGGCGCCGGTGTCTTCAGTGGACGCGGGAGCGGGCATGCCCGGCGGGGAGGCGGGGGCACCGTCCTGTCCGCGCGCGCCCGCCTGGGCCGCCAGGGTCAGGGCAAAGGGGGGCACGCGCACCACATCGCCGAGAGCCACACGCGCGAACGGCCTGGCGCGGCGTCCGTTGAGGCGCGCCTGACCGGTGCGGATCCAGCGGTGGAGCAGGGCAGGGGGCAGGTTGAGCCTGCGCTGGAGAAACTGCAGGAGTTTTTGACCGCTCTCCGCCCGGCCCACCTGGGGAAAAGGCGCGTCGGCCGACGGGCCGGGGTCCGCAGTCGTGTCGTGTTCGGGCATGCCGCCATAGTGGACAAAGGCGCGGCTGCCGTCAAGAGAGCGGCGTCCTGGAGGCGCTGTCCCCGGCATGGCGATGCGCATGCGGCACTTCGCCGAGAGGATGGGCATGGCGATGCGTATGCGCCTGGAGGGGAACGCCGCTGTGCAGGCGGCCCTTGTCCATGCCCCAGGTTTCGTCGGCCACATGTTCGAGGAAGTCCCAGTCGTGGGAAATGACGATGCGCGCCGTGGGCAGTTCCCGGAGAACGTCGATGAGCCGCTGGCGCGCGTCCGCATCCAGTCCCGTGGTGGGTTCGTCGAGGAGCAGCGCCTCCGGCCGCATGGCGAGGACGGTCGCCAGGGCGACGAGGGTCTTTTCGCCGCCGGAAAGCCGGTGCGCCAGGCGCTGGCCGTAGTCCGCAAGGCCAAGGCTGGCAAGCGTCTCCTCGGCGCGGGCGCGGGCCTCCTCGGCGGCAAGGCCGAGATTGAGCGGCCCGAAGGCCACATCTTCGAGCACGGTGGGAAAAAAGAGCTGGTCATCCGCATTCTGGAGGACATAGCCCACGGCGCGGCGCAGGACGCGGAAGTCCTTCTCCGTGCGTATGGGCGTTCCGTGCAGGCGGATCTCTCCGGTCCCGGCGGTTTCAAGGCCGGTGATGCAGCGGAAGAGCGTCGTCTTGCCGCTGCCGTTGGGCCCGTAGAGGCCGAGCCGCTGGCCCGGAAACAGCGTCAGGCTGACGTCGTGGAGCGCCACGCGCTGTCCGCCGTCGGAAGGGTAGGAGAAGGAAAGACCGCGGATTTCGAGCAGGGGCGGTTCATGGGAGTGTTCCCCGCACCGGGCGGCGGGGGGTGAGGCGGCTTCAGACATGGGAACCTCCGTGGAGTTCCACCCAGATGAGGAGCGCGGCGCAGCAGAAAAGCGCCAGGGTGACGACCGTGTCCCGCGGGCGCCAGCGGAAACTGTCCAGCGGACGGAAACTGCCCGTGAAGCCGCGCAGGAGCATGGCTTCATGCACGCGGCGCGCGCGGTCATGCCCGCGCACGAGCAGGAGGCCGAGCAGGGTGGCCAGCGTGCGCCAGGTATGCGCGTC
>CAZNXQ010000271.1:0-1502 GCA_964576895.1 uncultured Desulfovibrio sp. | reverse complement strand
GGCAATTCGGCATCACAGCATATTAACCGGATCAAGGTCAAGGGAAAGCCGCAAAATACCGGAATTTCGCTTGCGCGCAAAAAAATACAGCTCGCGGAGGGGCGGCCAGGAGGCGGCCTTGAGCAGGCACTGGAAACGCCGCCGCCCCCGGAGCAGCCCCAGGGGCGCGGGCGCGGGACCGAGCATGGTGACGCCGAGCTCACCGGCCCGCGCGCGCGTTGCGGCGGCCACTTGGGCAAGGGCATCCGCACCGCGCGCCTCGTCCACCGCGTAGGAAAGCCGCAGAAGTCCCAGGCGCACAAAGGGCGGATACCCGCGCTTGCGGCGCAGGGCCAGTTCCGCCTGGTAAAAGCCTTCATAATCGGCCGTGCGCACATATTGCCAGCAATAGTGGTGCGCGTCGCGCGTCTGGATGAGGACGCGGCCGGGCCGCTCCCCCCGGCCCGCCCGGCCCGCGGATTGCACAAGCAACTGGAAGGTGCGCTCGGCGGCCCGGTAATCGGGCAGATTGAGGCCAAGATCGCCGTCGGCCACAATGGCAAGCGTGACCTGGGGGAAATGGTGCCCCTTGGAAAGCATTTGCGTCCCTACCAGAATGGGCGATTCATGCCGGGCAAACGCCGTGAGGATCTCCTCCATGCGGCCCGGACGCCGCGTGCTGTCCCGGTCCAGCCGGAGAACAGGCTGCCCCGCGATGACGGAAAGCCGTTCGGCAAGACGCTCCGTTCCTTCCCCCAGAGGCAGAAATTCCATGCCCTTGCAGTGATCGCAGGGAGAGGGAAACGGACGCGAGTAGCCGCAGTAATGGCAGACAAGACGCTCCAGCCCCTTGTGATAGGTCAGCCCGATGTCGCAGTGCGGGCAGCGCTGCGTCCTGCCGCAGGAAAGACAATACATGAGCGGCGCGTATCCACGCCGGTTGAGCAGCACCACGGCCTGTTCGCCCCTTGCCAGCGTCTCGCGCAGCGCCGCCTCACAGTGCGGCGCGAGGATGCCGGCCGGGGCAGCGTCGGCCTCTCCTTCCGCCGGCGCGGCCGCCGCGCCGCCGGGGAAAAGCCTTGGGGCGGCGCTGATGTCCACCAGCTCAACGGGAGGCAGGGGCCTGTCTCCCACACGCCGCGGCAGGCGCAGGAGCGGGAGCAGCCCCTCGCTGGCCGCATAAAAGGTCTTGAGGTCCGGCGTGGCCGACCCCAGGACGAGCAGGCCCCGTTCCTGGCGCATGCGGAACCAGGCCACCTCCCGCGCCTGATAGGAAAGTCCTTCTTCCTGCTTGAAGGAAGCGTCATGCTCTTCGTCAAGAATGATGCAGCCCGGCGACGGCACGGGCAGAAACAGCGCCGAACGGGTGCCCACCACAAGGCAGGGGCCGTTACTCGCCGCAAGCGCCCGGTAGGTCGCCTCACGGCGGCCGGGCGACTGATAGCCATGGTAGAGAAAAAGCGGCGCATCCGGCAGGGCGCTGGCCGCATCCCGGCGCAGCTTGAGCGCCAGGGCCACTTCCG
>CAZNXQ010000270.1:0-1510 GCA_964576895.1 uncultured Desulfovibrio sp. | reverse complement strand
CCATCGAGGCGCGCGCCCTTGACCGCGCGCGCACCGCCGTCCGCGACCTGCTGGCCCTGGCGCCCCCCACGGCCACGGTGCTTCAGCCGGACGGCTCCTGGCGCGAGGAGCCCGCCGCCGACGTGCCCACGGGGAGCCGCGTGCGCGTGCGCCCCGGCGAGCGCGTGGCGCTGGACGGCGTGGTCGTGGCGGGCCGCTCCACCCTCAACCAGGCGCCCATCACCGGCGAGAGCATCCCTGTGGAAAAATCGCCCGGCGACACCGTCTACGCCGGGACGATCAACGAAACCGGCGCCTTTGAGTTCACCGTCACCGCCGCCGCCCGCGACACCACGCTGGCGCGCATCATCCACGCCGTGGAGGAGGCGCAGGGCACGCGCGCGCCCATGCAGCGCTTTGTGGACCGCTTCGCCCGCTGGTACACGCCGGCGGTTTTCGCCCTGGCGCTTGCCACGGCCGTCATCCCGCCGCTGGCTCTGGGCGCGGACTGGAAAAACAGCGTCTACATGGCGCTGGTGCTGCTCGTCATCGGCTGCCCCTGCGCGCTGGTCATTTCCACGCCGGTGAGCGTTGTCTCCGGCATGGCGGCGGCGGCGCGCAAGGGCATTCTCATCAAGGGGGGCGCCTATCTGGAGCAGGGGCGGCTGCTTGACCACCTTGCGCTGGACAAGACCGGCACGCTCACGCGCGGCGAACCCCGGCAGACGGACTTCCTTCCGCTGGAGGCGGACAACGGACGCCGGGACGAACCGGCCGTCATGGCGGCCAGTCTGGCCGCGCGTTCGGATCACCCGGTTTCGCGGGCCATTGCCGCCGCGGCCGCCGGCCTGCCCCTGCGGGAACTGGAGGATGTGGCCGCCCTGCCCGGCGAAGGCGTTGCCGGCACCGGAGACGACGGCCGGCGCTGGTATCTCGGCAATCTCCGGCTCATGGAGCGCCTGGGCGCCGGGGGCGCGACCCTGGCCGAACGTCTGGCAGAGCTGGAAGCCCGTGGCAAAACCACGGTCGTCCTTGCGGAAGCGGCGGCGGCAGAGCCGGAACGCGCCCGCGCCCGCGCCCTGTTCGCGGTGGCCGACGGCCTGCGCGAAACCAGCGTGGAGGCCGTGGCCCAACTGCGCGCCCTGGGCGTGCGTACCCTCCTGCTCACCGGCGACACCGGGGCCACGGCGCGGGCCATGGCGGAGGCGGCGGGCGTGGAGGAATACAGGGCCGGGCTGCTCCCGCAGGACAAGCTGCGTATTGTGGAGGAACTGGAACGCCACGGCGCCCGCGTGGGCATGGTGGGCGACGGCATCAACGACGCGCCCGCTCTCGCCAAGGCGCACATCGGCTTCGCCATGGCCGCGGGCGGCACGGACACGGCCATCGAAACGGCGGATGTGGCCCTCATGGACGACGACCTGCGCAAGATCCCGCGCTTCATCCGTCTCTCGCGCGCCACGCATGCCATCCTTGTGGAGAACATCGCCTTCGCGCTGGGCATCAAGGCCGTCTTCTTCGCCCTGACCTT
>CAZNXQ010000269.1:0-1516 GCA_964576895.1 uncultured Desulfovibrio sp. | reverse complement strand
TGAACCCCAAGTGGTTTTCAAGACCACCGCAATCAGCCGCTCTGCCATCCCTCCGCAGTGCGGGGCACGAGCCCCGCGCACTGGAACTGCCCTGGGCCCCGCGCTCAATGGCAGCGGATGCCCTTGAGCAGGTGCGCCATTTTTTCCTTCTTGGTGCGCAGGTAGGCCTCGTTTTCGGGGCACGCCTCAACCTCAATGGGCACGCGCTCCACGATTTCGATGCCATACCCGGAAAGACCGACGATCTTCTTGGGGTTGTTGGTCAGGAGCCGGATCTTATGAATGCCGAGATCCACCAGCATCTGGGCGCCGGTGCCGTAGTCGCGCAGGTCGTCGGGGAAACCGAGCATGCGGTTGGCCTCCACCGTGTCATAGCCCTGATCCTGAAGCGCATAGGCGCGGATCTTGTTGGCAAGACCGATGCCCCGCCCTTCCTGACGCATGTAGAGCAGGACCCCCCTGCCCTCGTTTTCGATCTGGCGCAGGGCCGCGCCAAGCTGGCCCCGGCAGTCGCAGCGCAGAGAGCCCAGGGCATCCCCGGTGAGGCACTGGCTGTGCACGCGCACCAGGACTGGCTCCGGCCCGCTGATGTCGCCCTTGACCAGGGCGAGATGCGTGCCCGGCTCCATTTCGCTTTCATAGGCATGCACGATGAAATCGCCGTACATGCTCGGCAGATGCGCCGTGGCGTCGCGCCGCACCGAGACCTGGCCGCGCTCCAGCCGATAGCGGATGATATCCTTGACGGCCACGATCTTCAGGCCGTGTTCCCGCGCGAAAATTTCCAGATCGGGCATGCGCGCCATGGTGCCGTCGTCCCGCATGACCTCGCAAATGACGGCCGCGGGTTTGAGGCCCGCCAGACGCGCCAGATCCACGCCGCCCTCGGTCTGGCCGGTGCGCGCCAGCACCCCCCCCGCCTTGGCGCGGAGCGGAAAGACATGCCCAGGGGAGACAAGATCCTCAGGCCGCGCCCCGTCGGCCACGGCGGCCTTGATGGTCGTGGCGCGGTCAGCGGCGGAAATGCCGGTGGAAATCCCCTCGCGGGCCTCAACCGAAACCGTGAAGTTGGTGCCGAAACGCGAGCCGTTGCGCTGGGTCATCATGGGCAGGCCCAGCCTGTCCACCAGTTCCGGCGCAAGCGGAAGGCAGATGAGGCCGCGCCCGAATTTCGCCATGAAATTGATGGCCTCGGGCGTCACATGCTCGGCGGCCATAGTCAGGTCGCCTTCGTTTTCCCTGTCCTCATCGTCCACAAGGATGACCATCCGGCCCTGCCGGATATCGGCAACGGCCTCTTCAACGCTACTCAGGGGCATGACATGTCCTTTGGTTTCTCCTCCGGCGCAACGCCGGAATTGCCGCCGTAAAGGTAGGTCGTGAGCGCTGCGCTGTCAACGCGCGTCCGCGAGGCTCCCGTCCTTGCGCGCCTTCCGGCCGGAACGGAGCATGCGGCGCGACAGCCGTTCCATGTAGTAATAATAGACCGGCGTGATGTAGAGCGTCACCACCTGCG
>CAZNXQ010000268.1:0-1523 GCA_964576895.1 uncultured Desulfovibrio sp. | reverse complement strand
CAATGATCTTGAGGCCGCCGTCTTCCCCCGGCATCCGCAGCTTGCCCGACTCAAGGCGGAGCTTGGGCGGCTCGGGGCGCTGGCAGCCGGCATGACCGGCAGCGGTTCAAGCGTGTTCGGGCTTTTCGCGGCGGAGGCGGCGGCACATGATGCCGCAACCCGGCTGCGCGGCACATACCCGCGCGTCTATTGCCAGGCTCTGGGGACTGCTGGGATGTAGCCAAGTGGTAAGGCAACGGGTTTTGGCTCCGTCATCCGAAGGTTCGAACCCTTCCATCCCAGCCAAACTGCGGCAGCGCCGGATGACTACTGTCGGTTTTTGAACGGATTTGCCAAGGCGGCTCCATGTTCAGCGACCTGAAAATCGTCACGGGTTCCTCCAATCCCGAACTTGCCCGATCCATCTGCGATCACCTGGGCTGTCAGCTCACCCCCACCCTTGCCACCACGTTCAGCGACGGCGAGTTGCGGATCGAGATCGGCGACAATGTGCGCGAGGACGATGTTTTTGTCGTCCAGCCCACCTGCCCCCCGGAAGTGAACCGCAATTTCATGCAGCTCTGCCTGATGATGGACGCCCTGAAGCGGGCCAGCGCCGGGCGCATCACGGCGGTCATCCCCTACTACGCCTACGCGCGCCAGGACCGCAAGGTCAGCCCGCGCGCGCCCATCAGCGCCAAGATGGTGGCGGATTTCATCAGCGTGGCCGGGGCGGACAGGGTCGTCACCATTGACCTGCACGCGGGCCAGATCCAGGGCTTTTTCAACTGCCCGGTGGACAATCTTTTTGCCGTGCCCGTCATGATGGACAGCCTGCGCGACCTGCATGAGGACAATATCGTCATCGTCTCGCCGGACGCGGGCGGCGTGGAGCGCGCCAGGGCCTATGCCAAGCGGCTCAACGCGCCTCTCGCCATCGTGGACAAGCGGCGCGACAAACCCAATCAGGCCCAGGCCATGCACGTCATCGGCGATGTGGAGGGCCGCGTCGCCATTGTGGTGGACGACATGATCGACACCGCCGGCACGCTCTGCGCCGGCGCCGAGGTGCTCCTCAACTACGGCGCCACCCGCATCGTCGCCTGCGCCACGCATCCTGTGCTTTCCGGGCCGGCCATCGACCGCATCAACGCGACGGATGCCCTTTCGCAGGTCATCGTGACGGACACCATTCCCCTGGGTGACAAACTGGAGCGCTGCCCCAAGCTCAAGGTAGCTTCCGTGGCCGCGCTTCTCGGCAAGACCATTCACAATATCCATACGGGTTCCTCGGTGAGCGTGCTCTTCGTGTAGCATGCCGGGGATCTTCAGGATGAACAGTTTCCGCAGAGTTCGGCGGTCAGCAAGGAGAGGGAGATGAGCATCGAAAAGACATTGAATGTGCAGAAGCGCGACGCCCGCGGCAAGGGGGCCAACGGTCGCCTGCGTTCCAAAGACATGGTGCCCGGCGTCTTCTACACCGCCACGGGCGAGAACATCATGGTCCAGGCGCCGACCCTGCCGCTGGAAAAGCTCTACGAATC
>CAZNXQ010000267.1:0-1534 GCA_964576895.1 uncultured Desulfovibrio sp. | reverse complement strand
TGATAAATCCTTCCGCTACAATGGATTACAGGCAATATGACGGTAGCGGGAGGGAGTATCCTTCCCAGTTTCCCAAGGTCGGAGGTGGTACTGTCCGGCCTTGGGAAATGCCATCATTGACAGCTCCGACCTACCAAAAGACTACCAGCATGTCTACCAACGGATTTTCCGGATTCAGGGGGATTTTGGTGGATGGTATAAGACAAATATGTCCAGATAACATGCTGAAATTACATGCTAACTGGACATATTGAGATTTTCTGAAACCGATTGAGCAACTTCAATCGCAAAATGCTCTAACGGAACGTCCATGGCACGCGTCCTTTACGGCATCCACGGCACAGGCCACGGCCACGCCATGCGCGGCCTGACCCTGGCGCGCCGCCTGCCGGAGCACGAGTTCCTCTTTGTGGCCAACGATGACGCGGCCCGCGTGCTGGAGCCGGAATTTCGCGTGCAGCGTCTGCCCAATCTCGGCACGGTCTTCCGGAACTACAAGGTGGATCTGGGCGCCACCATAGCCCGCGCCGTGCCGCTGCTCCTCCACCGGGAACGCCATATCGGCGAGGCCCTGCGCCTGATCGACGACTTCCGCCCCGATGTCTGCATGACGGATCTGGAATATTTTGTCCCGCGCGCGGCGGAACGCGCCGGACTGCCCTGCCTCACGCTCGATCACCAGCACATCATCACGTCCTGCCGCCATGACCTGCCGGCCAACATGCGCTGGGACGCCTTCCTTCAGGGGCTCACGCCCCGCTGGCTCTTCCGGCCCACGGACGCCAACCTCATCATTTCCCTGTACGCGCCGCCGCTGTTGCCGCGCTACGCCGCGACCACGCGCATCGCGCCGCCCATCCTCCGGGAGCGGGTGCTTGCGCTCGCCCCGCGCGACGAGGGGCATGTGCTCGTCTACCAGAGCAATTCCACGCACAGGAAGCTCATCGACATCCTCCGCGCGGCCACCACGCGCACCTGCTATGTCTATGGCTATGCGCGCGAGGAAGGGCGGGAGGGCAATGTCATCTTCAAGCGCAAGAGCGAGGAGGAGTTCCTCCGCCTGCTCGCGGGCTGCGCCTACGTCATCCAGGGCGGCGGCCACACGCTCATGGGCGAGGCCCTCCACCTGGGCAAGCCCATCCTCTCCCTGCCCATCAGGGCCATGGTGGAACAGCGGTTCAATGCCCTGTATCTGGAGCGCCTGGGCTATGGCATGCAGGCCGACCTGCCGCGCCTGGAACCGGACCTTCTCCGCGCTTTCGAGGCGCGCCTGCCGGAGTTCCGGGCCGCCATCTCCAGGGGCACCTTCTGCGGCAACGACCTGGTCTTCGATCTGGTGGACGGGTTCATCCGTACCCGCAGGCTGAAGCTCTCCGCCTGAGCGCCGGCGCCGGAAAATTCCTTGCCAGAAAAACGCGCAAGGGATAAAGCTTGTTCCAGTACCCTGCATATGCGCCATTTCGGGCGCGCATTCATACTCAAATGGAGGAAGCGCATGTTCCGTACCATTTTCGGCGCCGTTGCGGCCCTGCTG
>CAZNXQ010000266.1:0-1538 GCA_964576895.1 uncultured Desulfovibrio sp. | reverse complement strand
CGCACAAGGGTTCGGCGGCCAAGGTCTATTTTTCGCCGGTCATCGACGCGGCGAGCCTCATCAAACTCTATACGCTGGTCAACGAAAACATCTACGGCAAGGTTGCCATCAAGCTCCATACGGGCGAGCGCAACGGTCCCAACATCCTGCCGCGCGACATGGTGAAAGCCTTTCAGGCGCAGGTGCCGGACAGCACCATCGTGGAGACCAATACCCTCTATGAGGGCGACCGCGACACCACGGCCAAGCACCGTGAGACCCTCAAGGTCAACGGCTGGACCTTCTGCCCCGTGGACATCATGGACGAGCACGGCGACGTCAATCTGCCCGTGGCCGACGGCTTCCACCTCAAGGAAGTGGCCATGGGCAAGGGCATCACGGACTATGACTCCATGATCGTCCTCACCCACTTCAAGGGGCATGCCATGGGCGGTTTCGGCGGTTCCATGAAGAATATCGCCATCGGCTGCGCCTCCGGGCAGGTGGGCAAGCGCCAGGTCCACGGCGTGGAGGGCACCCCGCCCGCCGACTGGAGCAAGTGGCCCGCCAAGGAAAAGCTCATGGAACTCATGGCCGACTCGGCCAAGGCCGTGGCCGACCATTTCGGCAAGCACATCGTCTACATCAACGTGCTGCGCAATATGAGCGTGGACTGCGACTGCGCGGGCACCCGCGCCCAGACGCCCAGCATCAGGGACATCGGCATCCTTGCCTCCAGCGACCTGCTGGCCATTGACCAGGCCGCCTGCGACCTCGTCTTTGCCAGCGCCGACGGCAAGGATCTGCGCGAGCGCATCCAGAGCCGCCACGGCCTGCGCCAGCTTTCGGCCATGGCCGAGCACAAGATGGGCAATCCGCAGTACGAACTCATCACCGTCAACTGACAACTGATACGGTGTGCGGGGCCGGTCGCCGTCCTGCCAGGACGGACGGCAGCCGGGCCCCGCGCCGCCTCAAGGAACCGGCATGCCTGAATTTCAGCAGAACATCGTGGACGACCTCGCCGCCGCCACCACGGAATCCTGGCGGACCTTCCGCATCATGGCGGAAATGGTCAACGCCCTGGACGAACTCAACGCCCTCAAGGTCAACTGCATCTCCATCTTCGGCTCGGCGCGCAGCCAGCCGGGCAGCCAGGAATACCAGGACGCGGAAAAGCTCGCCGGGCTGCTCGCGCACGCGGGCTACGGCGTCATCACCGGCGGCGGCCCCGGCGTCATGGAGGCGGCCAACAAGGGCGCCAGGGAGGCGGGGGGCGTTTCCGTGGGCCTGCATATCAAGCTGCCGCACGAACAGGGCTGCAACCCCTATGTGACCACGCGCTGCAACTTCCGCTACTTTTTCATCCGCAAGTTCATGTTCGTGAAGTATGCCCGCGCCTATGTGGTCATGCCCGGCGGCATGGGCACCATCGACGAACTTTCCGAGGCTTTCGTGCTCGCGCAGACCGGGCGCACGCGCCCCTTCCCCATCATCCTCTACGATTCGCGCTTCTGGAGCGGGCTGCTCGAATGGCTCCGCAAGAGCATGGCCGCGGG
>CAZNXQ010000265.1:0-1539 GCA_964576895.1 uncultured Desulfovibrio sp. | reverse complement strand
CTGGATCTGGACGACATCCAGCTTGCGGAAGGCATGGCGCGCGTCATGGGCAAGGGCGCCCGCGAGCGCATGGCTCCGCTTTCGGACGCCTCCCTGCATGCGCTCGGCGCGTGGCTGGAGGAGCGGCCCTATCTTGCCGCCGTGGAGTGCCCGGCGCTCTTCGTGGGCGCCAGGGGCGGCCGCCTCAACCGCCGCGAGGCGGCACGCCGCATCGCCCGCCTCTGCCGTGAGGCGGGCCTTGACGTGACCATCTCGCCGCACGCCCTGCGCCATTCCTTTGCCACCCACCTGCTGGATGCCGGAGCGGATCTGCGCAGCGTCCAGGAACTGCTCGGCCACAAGCGCCTCGCCACGACCCAGCGCTATACCCAGGTCAGCCTGGAGCGACTCATGCGCATCTACGACCAGGCGCATCCCCGCGCCAAGGAAACGTAGCGCAGCGCGCCGGGCGGATCCCCTGCCGCGCACGCCTTTGCCCCACGCAGGGGCAACGTGCCCCCGCCTTTGGGGAACGTTGCGTGAAGAGGAAGCAGGGAAATGTTCCCACGGGTCTTGGCATGGAGGGGACTTTGTGCTAAAGAGAACAACGCGGCGTCTGTAAGCCGCATCCCATGGCATCGCCTGCCGCATCCTGGCGGCGCACAAAGGAGGCATCTTCATGTCCGCACTCGTCATTGGTCACATGAACCCCGACACCGACAGCATCATTTCCGCCATTGCCGCCGCCGACCTCTATGCCAGGCGCGGTATTGACGTGACCCCCGCCGCCCAGGGCGCGCCCGCCCCTGAGACGGAATTCGTGCTCAAAAAATTTGGGCTCACCGCGCCACAGGTCGTCACCGACGTGGCCGGCAGTGAGCTCTTCCTCGTGGACTTCTCCGATCTGCCCCAGGCCCCGCAGGGCATGGATTCGGCCACTGTGCTCGGTATCGTTGACCACCACAAGCTGGGCGACGTGACCACCTCCTCCCCCCTCGAAGCGTGGATCTGGCCGGTGGGCTGTACGGGCACGGTGCTCAAGAACATGTATGACTTCTACGGCGTCGAGCTTTCGCGGAACATCGCCGGCGGTCTGCTGTGCGCCATTCTTTCGGATACGGTCATCTTCAAGTCGCCCACCTGCACCGAGGCCGACAAGAAGGCCGTGGCCGAGCTCGCCGCCATCGCCGGCGTGGATGACGTGGTGGCCCTGGGCATGGAAATGTTCAAGGTCAAGAGCGCCGTTGACGGCACGCCCATGCGCGACCTCGTCTTCCGCGACTACAAGGACTTTGACATGAACGGCAACAAGGTCGGCATCGGCCAGCTCGAAGTGGTGGATCTTTCCATCCTCGACGCGGTCAAGGACGGCCTGCGTGAAGAGATCGCCCGCGTCAAGGGCGAAAAAGGCAACCACAGCGTCTTCCTCCTGCTGACGGACATCATGAAGGAAGGCTCGGAAATGCTCATCATTTCCGACGATCCCGCCGTGGTGGAAGCCGCCTTCGGCGTCAAGGTCGAGGGCGACTCCGTGTGGCTGCCCGGCGTCATGAGCCGCAA
>CAZNXQ010000264.1:0-1554 GCA_964576895.1 uncultured Desulfovibrio sp. | reverse complement strand
CACTGCACACTTGATGCCGGAATTATCCTTCAAAAACAGCCTCTCCGCTGCTGGCTGCGTTAGCGAAAAATTTTCTTGGCCGAGTACTTAAGTACACTCCCTGCGAAAATTTTCCGCTTCCTTGCCAGCAGCGAAGAATTCTTATTTTTCAAGGATTCTCCCGGCACCAGCATCCGTCTGTCGCTCCGCTCCAGACGGAATCTGGAAGATGCATCAACTGATTGTACACCTGGACCCCCAAAACACCCGACAACCGCGCCCTCAGCGCAAAAAGCCCGTCAGCGGCGACGAGGCCTCGGCCCCCTCGCCCCGGCCTTTGACAGCGCCCGCGCCCGCGAGCCAGGCGTCGCGCCCGGCGGCCACGGCGGCGCCAAAGGCCCGCGCCATGCGTACGGGATCGCCCGACGAGGCGATGGCCGTGTTCACCAGGCACGCGGCGGCGCCCATCTCCATGGCCGCGCAGGCCTGGGAGGGCAGGCCGATGCCGGCATCCACCACGATCGGGATATCCAGTTCCTCAATGAGGATGGCGATCATTTCCCGCGTGCGCAGGCCCCGGTTGGTGCCGATGGGCGCGCCCAGCGGCATGACGGCGGCGGCACCGGCGTCCACGCAGGCCCGCGCCACATAGAGATCGGGATTGATGTACGGCAGGACGGTGAAGCCCTCGGCCGCAAGCAGTTCCGTTGCCCTGGCCGTCTCGTAGCCGTCCGGCAGCAGGTGGCGCGTGTCCGAGATGACCTCGATCTTGATCCAGTCGCCGCAGCCGGCGGCACGGGCCAGCCGCGCCAGACGGACGGCCTCTTCCGCCGTGCGCGCGCCCGATGTGTTGGGCAAAAGCCGCATGTGCGCGGGGATATGCCCCATGACGCCCTTCTGCCCCGGCTCCACGCGGCGCATGGCCACGGTGATGACCTCCGCGCCGCTGGCCTCGGCCACGGCGGGGATGAGGGCGTCGTCACCGTACTTGCCGGTACCGATGAACAGGCGGCTGTTCAGGGTCACGCCGCCAATGACCAGTGGATCATCCTGCATATCGCCTCCGCCGCCGGCGCGGCGGCCTTCAAACGTTCTTTCCGTTCAGCGTGTCCGTCGAGAGAGGATCGGGCATGCGGCCCTGGGGAACTACGGGTTCCGGCACGGGCCCCCCTGTCGCGGGGAGCGCCGGAGCCTTCCGGCATCCGGCCGGAAGCGGCGCCCCTGGGGCCCGGAAGCGGGACAGGCGCACCGTGGCGCCGGGGCGGCCTAGCCTCCGCCCACAAACTGGACGATCTCCACCACATCGCCCTCAGCGAGGGCGCGGTCGGCAAAGGCGGTCGCCGGAAGGATCTCGCCGTTGAGCTCCACGACCACGGCTCCGGGCGCGTGCCCGCGCGCCTCCAGCAGGGCAAGCACCGTGGAAAAATCCCCGGTTTCGCGCGCGCCGTTGATGAGCAGTTCCATGTCGCCTCCCTTGCGGAACGCCGCGCCGGGGCGCGGCTGCGCCGCAATTCCGATCTGGGGCGGATTCTATGTCCTCACTGCCGGGATTGCAAGTGGCGCGCCGTCCCGGCG
>CAZNXQ010000263.1:0-1557 GCA_964576895.1 uncultured Desulfovibrio sp. | reverse complement strand
GAGCAGCTGACTCTTAATCAGTTGGTTCGGGGTTCGAGTCCCTGATGGCCCACCAGATTTCAAGCCCTTGCGGGAATCCCGTGAGGGCTTTTGATTTCCGTTACGGTCTGTTCCCACGCGCTCCCTCTTTCCCTTCGGCGGGATGTTTCCCTCCTCCTTATACTCTCCCCGTTGGCGGTCGTCAAAGGCGCCACGCGCGGCAATGCCTGACACCCGCCGATGCTGCCCGGAAAGGCCGGGACGGAGGGACGCCTCCCGCCGGGAAATCCGTCCTCCGCGCGCCATAGTATTAGGGAACGCGGCAGGCTTCCCGCGCATCTGTTTCCTGCGGGCTCAGCGCTGTTCCTCATCGCCAGCAGAAACAGGCTCAACAAGCAGGCCGCGCGCATCCATACCCACAGGGCGCGCCTCCACAAGGCGTCGATGTCCGGTGCCGTCCCCTGCCGGCATGGGGGAGTGAAAACGGCAGGGCACATAGTATTCATTGACGCCTTTCTGAAGCCCGTTTTCTCCCGCCAACGCGCCGTCGTCCGAGGCAATGGACATCCGCGGCAGTTGCAGTTGCGCCCCCCAAAAATGCCACCGCCGCCGTTCCACAGCCGCACGCGCCGCAGCCGCCCGCTCCAGCCTGAGCCGTGCCGGAAGCTGCCCGTCAAACTGTGCCGCCGCCGTGCCGGGGCGCCGCGAATAGGGAAAAACATGGGCATAGCTCAAGGGCAGCCGCTCCACCGTTTCCAGCAAGATGCGGAAATCCTCTTCCGTCTCGCCGGGAAAGCCCACCAGAATATCCGCCCCCAGGCCCATGCGCGGCCAGAACGACGCCATGGCCGCCAGCGCCGTTTCCAGGGTGGCCACCGAATAGTGGCCTCTGCCCATGCGCCGCAACACGGCCTGACTGGCATGCTGGAGCGAGATGTGCAGATGCGGGCAAACCATCCGGCATCCGGCGAGTATCTCAAGGCCACGCGGGTCCAGCTGCGAGGGCTCCAGCGAACTGACGCGCAGGCGCGCCCCGCCGGCGAACTCCGGCGCCAGCTCCGCGTCGAGAAATCGCAAAAGCTGCCAGAAGTCGCCATATTCCGGCCTGTCGCGGCCATACTGGCCCAGATTGATGCCCGACAGCACAAGCTCCGCATGTCCCGCGGCCAGAAGGGCACGGGCCTCGGCCAACGCTTCATGGGGAGAACGACTGCGCGGGCCGCCGCGCGTCTGGGGCACAATACAATAGGTACAGCGATGGACGCAGCCATCCTGGATCTTGAGCACAGCCCGCGCGCGGCTGAAGGCGCTGATGCAAAACGGTGGGTATCCTCCGGGGAACCGCCCTTCGCAAACATCGGGCCATGGACCGTCCAGAAGGCGCGCCTTTGCCTCGTTGCCCAGACAGAGATCCGGCTTCGCCCACACGGCGCCGGGGCGCGGACGAAACGATCGGAAAAGCCGCGCCGCGCAGCCGGCCAGGATGATGCGGGCCTGCGGCGCCGCCCGTCGGACGCGAAAAACGGCATTGCGGGCGTCCCGTTCCGCCCGCGCGGTGACGGCGCAACTGTTGATCAG
>CAZNXQ010000262.1:0-1561 GCA_964576895.1 uncultured Desulfovibrio sp. | reverse complement strand
CCTTCGCCGGATGTGGCGGAACTCATGGCCCGCGCGGGCTACGACTGGGTGGCCGCGGATCTGGAGCACGGTTCTTTCGGCCCCGGAGATCTGCCGGACATTTTCCGCGCCGTGGAGTGCGGCGGCGCGGCGCCCTTCGCGCGGCTCCCCGAAGCGTCCAAGACCTGGATCAAGGCCGCGCTGGAAGCCGGCGCCCAGGGGCTCATCTTTCCCATGATCGAGAGCCGCGCCCAGCTTGACCGGGCCATCGACCTCGCCACCTATCCCGGCCAGGATGCGTGGCGCGCCGCCGGTGCGACGGCCCCGGAATACCGGGGTGTGGGCTATTGCCGGGCCAATGTGTTCGGCAAGTGTTTTGACGCCTATCGGGAAGGCCGCGCGCCGAAGCTCTTCCTTGTGGCCCAGATCGAGCATATCCGCGCGCTGGACGAGCTGGATGCCATCCTTGCCCATCCGCGCCTCGACGCCATCATGGTGGGGCCCTATGACCTTTCGGGCAGCATGGGGCTGACGGCGCAGTTTGCCCATCCGGACTTTCTGGCGGCCATGGAGCGCATCAAGGCGGCCTGCGCCCGCGCCCATGCCCGCATGGGCCTGCATATCGTCCAGCCGGACCCGGCGGCGCTGGCGCGGGAGATCGCGGCGGGCTGCCGTTTCATCGCCTACGGCATCGACACGGTCTTTCTCTGGCGCGGGGCCCAACGCCCGGCCCTCGCCTGATCCCACGCGCGCAAGGAGGAACTGCCGTGCGCATCACCGTTTTCGGCGGCTCTGGCTTTCTCGGTTCGCATATCTGCGACAAGCTTTCGGATGCCGGGCACGCCGTGACCATCGTCGATATCCAGCCCTCGCCCTGGCTGCGGCCCGACCAGCGGATGCTGACGGGCTCCATCCTGGACGAGCGCACCGTGGCCGAGGCCGTGGACGGCGCGGACATGGTCTTCAACTACGCGGGCATTGCCGACATCGGCGAGGCCAATGCCCGGCCCGTGGACACGGCGCGGATCAACGTGCTCGGCAATGTCATGGCGCTCGAAGCCTGCCGCAGGGCGGGCATCTCCCGCTATGTCTTTGCCTCCTCGCTCTATGTCTACGGCAAGTCCGGCGGCTTTTACCGCTGCAGCAAGCAGTCCTGCGAGATCTACATCGAGAATTATCAGGCCATGTACGGGCTGCCCTATACCATCCTCCGCTACGGCTCGCTCTACGGGCCGCGCGCCGACAGGCGCAACGCCATTGAGCGCTTTGTGCACGAGGCGCTGACCACGGGCGTCATCACCTATTACGGCGCGCCCACGGCCCTGCGCGAGTATGTCCATGTGGATGACGCCTCCACGGCCACGCTGGCGATCCTCGCCCCTGAGTTCGCCAACCAGAACATCATCATCTCCGGCAACCAGCCCATGCGCGTGGGCGACCTGTTCAAAATGATCGGCGAGATGCTCGGCAAGGAACTGGTCATCGAATACCAGAACGACCCCAACAGCGGCCATTACCAGATCACGCCCTATGCCTTCATGCCCAAGGTGGGGCGCAAGCTCGTGCCGCCGCTCACCGTGGA
>CAZNXQ010000261.1:0-1582 GCA_964576895.1 uncultured Desulfovibrio sp. | reverse complement strand
GGAGCCTTCTTCAAGATCGCCAAAATCGGGGTTGAGGTAATCCTCAAGGGCGCTTCCGAAATCGATTTCGTCGTGCCCGGTTTCCTTGTCTGCCATAATTGCCATGCCTCCAAACAACCAGTGTATTTCCTCGTATACGAGGGAGTGGGAATATAGATGAAAGCGACCGGAAGCGCAAGGAAATTCCGCAAAAAGCGGCAAAAACCATTGACTTTTCGTATCTTGCGCGATAAGCATGCCAGATTGCGGGGAATTCCGTGAAACTCGGAAACAGTCGCGCTGCGGTAAGAGGGCACGGCGCTTCTTCGCCGTCCGGAAGGTTCCGGACGGCGCGACAGCCAGTCGGCGCACGCGGGCTTCAGCCCGCGCCGGATGCCGGTGAAGGCGAAGCAATGGCGGGGTCCACGCCCCACATCCCTCAAGTCCGAAACCCGCCCCGCCGCCGGACATTCCGGCGGCCCCTCACGCCCTTTCAACGCACGATTGGAGGCCGTCATGACCCGT
This sequence comes from uncultured Desulfovibrio sp., assembly GCA_964576895.1. GTDB lineage: Bacteria > Desulfobacterota > Desulfovibrionia > Desulfovibrionales > Desulfovibrionaceae > Desulfovibrio. Next base: position 1,078 of record CAZNXQ010000261.1, on the reverse strand, counting down.
GCCCGCGCTTTCCGCGCTCCCGCCGTTCTCCGTTTCCTGGCCCTGGCCGCGCTTGCCCCCCTTGCCCTGCTCCTGGCCCTTGCCACGGCCGCGCCGGCCGCTGACACGACGCCAACGCCGCCGCGCGAGGGCATCCTGCTGGTGGCCTTCGGCACCAGCGTGCCCGAAGCCGAAGCCTCCTTCAGGGCCATGGACGCGGCCTTCAGGGCCGCCTGGCCGGGCAGCCCGGTGGTCTGGGCCTATACCTCGCAGATCATCCGCAAAAAACTCGCCAGGGAAGGCCGCCCCGTGGGCGGCATCGCCGCCGGACTTGCCCGGCTGGCGCGGGACGGCGTTCAGGTGGTGCGCGTCCAGTCGCTGCACATCATGGCCGGGGAAGAGTTCGCGGCCCTGGCGCGCGCGGTGCTCATTGACGTCCAGAAGCATCCGGGCCGCTTCAGGGCCGTCTATCTTGGGCGTCCGCTGCTTGAATCCCGCGAGGACGCGCAGGCCGTCGCCAGGGCCGTTCTCGGCGCGCTTGACGGACGCCGCGCGCCCGGCGACGCGCTGGTGCTCATGGGCCACGGCCAGGAGCACGGCCGCGCCGACCTTGTGCTGGAAGGCACCCGCGCGGCCTTCCAGACCGCCGATCCTCTGGCCTTCATCGCCACTGTCGAGGGCGCGCGCAGCTTCGATGAGCTGCTGGCCGAGCTCCGGGCGCACAAGGTCCGCCGGGTGTGGCTTCAGCCGCTCATGCTGGTGGCCGGGGATCACGCCCGCAACGACCTCGCCGGAGACGAGGAGGATTCCTGGGCGTCGCGGCTGAGGGCGGCGGGTTTTGCGGTGGAGACCAATCTCACGGGCCTGGGGCAGGTGCCGGGCATTGCCGCGCGCTTTGTGGAGCACGCCCGCGCAAGCCGGGACGACCTCACCGCCGAACCGCGCAAGGAATAGCGGGGGAAGAACACTCGTTCAGACCTCATTAACAAAAAAGTGTCCTGTGGCCTTTTCATTGACGGTGAGGAACGAGACGTGTTTCCGCTCGCCGCCCGAAGCGGAGCGAAGGGCGGGGGCTGTCGCCGCAAGGATCCTAAAAAAT
>CAZNXQ010000260.1:0-1587 GCA_964576895.1 uncultured Desulfovibrio sp. | reverse complement strand
CGGCTGAGGCCGGGCAGCAGGCAGACGGCAGGGCCGGCTTCAATCGCATGCGCTCCAAGCTCTCCTTTGAGCGCATGGTGGATGCCGCCGCCGGCATGGGGCTGGAAAATCCGCTGTTCGCCTGCCACGACCAGGCGGCCAAGGCCACGACCCTGATCAATGGCAGGGAATATATCAATTTTTCCACCTACGATTATCTGGACATCAACGCCCATCCCGAAATCACGGCCGCAGTGGCCGAAACGGCGGCGCGCTTCGGCACTTCCGCCGGGGCCAGCCGCCTGGTGGGCGGCGAACGGCCGCCGCACCGCGCGCTGGAACGCGCCTTTGCCGAGCTCTACGACGTGGAGGACGCCATCGTCTATGTGAGCGGCCACGCCACCAACGTTTCCACCCTGGGTTTCATGTACGGCGCCCGCGACGCCATCTTCCACGACGGCCTCGCGCACAATTCTCTGGTGCAGGGCGCGCGGCTTTCCGGCGCCACGCGCTATTCCTACGAGCACAACGACTGCGACGCCCTGGAGGAGATGCTCCAGGCGCACCGCGCCCAGCACAAGTACGCCATCATCGTCACCGAGGGCCTGTTCAGCATGGACGGCAACATCCCGGACCTGCCGCGCATCATCGAACTGAAGAAAAAGTACGACTGCATGCTTCTGGTGGACGAGGCCCACTCCCTGGGCGTGCTCGGCAAGACCGGGCGCGGCGTGCGCGAATATTTCGGCATCGACCCCACGGACGTGGACATGTGGATGAGCACGCTCTCCAAGTCCATGTGCGGCTGCGGCGGCTTCATCGCCGGCCGGGCCGACCTGATCCGCTTCCTCAAATACGGCTCGCCGGGCTTCGTCTTCAGCGTGGGCATGCCTCCGGTCATCGCCACGGCCTGCCACAAGGCGCTGGACATCATGCTCCGCGAGCCGGAACGTGTCCACCGCCTCCAGGCCATCAGCCAGTACTTCCTCCATTACGCCCAGAGCAAGGGGCTGGATACGGGCGCGGCCCAGGGCTATGCCGTGCTGCCGGTCATTGTCGGCGACTCCATGGTTTCCGGCTTCCTGTCCCAGGCGCTCTTCAAGCGCGGCATCTATGTCATGCCCATCTCCTTCCCGGCGGTCAAGGAAGGCACGGCGCGCCTGCGCTTCTTCATTTCCGCCTCGCATACCGAGGAGCATGTGCGTACCGCCGTGGATGCCGTGGTCGAGGAACTGCCCAGGGCCAAGGCTCTGGTGGCCGAGTTCCAGGCGGCCCACGGCGCCGGAAACTGAGAGGGCGCCCGCGCGCCGCTCCCCTGTCGCCGCACCTGACCGGCCCATACCCGCCGGAACCGGGACGCCCCCGACGCGGCATCCCCGCGCCACCGGGGCGGATGCCCCTGATCGCCGGGGAGGCCGCCGGAGAACTCCATGCCCAACGCTTTCTCCCCCGCCACCGACCCCGCCGAGACCGGCCCTACGCGCGCCCCCGCCCCCACGCCTGCGCGGGAGCCGGACGCCGCGCCCCTTGTCATGGCCTATGTGCTGCTCTGGTTTCCGCTTTCCTCCGAAACCTTCATCTTCCGCGAGATCGTCCAGTTGCGCGAGC
>CAZNXQ010000259.1:0-1601 GCA_964576895.1 uncultured Desulfovibrio sp. | reverse complement strand
CCGGGCCGGTGAACAGGCCGTCCAGCCGGCTCTGGCCGCGCCGCGCCTCACGCCGAAGCTCCGTATACCCGGCGGCGAAGGGGAGCCGGCCCGCGTGAAAGGCCGCCTCCAGCAGGCGGTTGGGCACGGAGGTGTTCACGCCCACCCAGAAGCCGGGGCCACAAGGCGTCCCCGCGGCCTCGGCCCCCATGTGGGCCGACGCCCAGGGAGCCGCCCCCGGCGCGGCGCGTTCCGCCAGCCAGACGCATTCCTGCGTATAGCGGAGCCTGCGCGCCGGATTGGCCGCCGGAGACACCAGCACCGGCGTTCCCGGCCGTGTGAGGCCGAGCATGCTGCCGGAATTGTTGCTGTGCGCCCAGAGCGGGCCGTCCGGCGTGTGCAGCTCCACGCTGAAGCGTTTGACCCGGCGCACAAGGGCGCCCGTGCGGCAGCCCCGCGGCAGCGGCAGGAGCGGGGCGCCATCCGCCCGCGCGCGTCCGCCTGTGGTGTCATCCCGCATTTACACCCCCTTCCGAACCTGATAAAATCAGGTCCTGCCGTACAAGGCAGTTGAGAGATTTTCCACGTTCCGTCTGGAGCAAAGCGACAGACGGATGCTGGTGCCGGAAGAATCCTAAAAAATAAGAATTCTTCGGTGCCGGCAAGGAAGGGAAAAATTTTCGCAGGGAGTGCACTCAGGTACTCGACCAAGAAAATTTTTCTCTGACGCAGCCGGCACTGAAGAGGCTGTTTTTGACGGAGACTTTCGGCAGTATCCGCACAGCACAAGCGCATCATCAACCCGAAAGTGGAACAACGTCCAAAACTCCCGGCACATTTCCGCCATCCTTCGCGCGCCGTCCTTGGCGCAGCCCACAGGAGCCAGCCATGCAGATTGCCGACCGCCTGAGCCAGATCCGGCCTTCCGTGACCCTTGCCATCAACAGCCGGGCGCAGGAACTGCGGGCGCAGGGCATCCAGGTGACGAGCCTGGCCGTGGGCGAGCCGGACTTTCCCACGCCCCCCCATATCCGTGAGGCGGCCAAGGCCGCCATTGACGCCAATTTCACCCGTTATACGGCCGTGGCGGGCATCCCGGAACTGCGCCGCGCCGCAGGCGCCTATTTTGAGCGCCACTATGCCACGCCCGTGGCGCCGGAATCCATCATCATCGGCGCGGGCGGCAAGCAGTGTCTCTACACGTTTCTCCAGACCGTCATCGACCCCGGGGACGAGGTGCTCATCCCGTCGCCCTACTGGGTGAGCTATCCCGACATGGTGCGCCTGGCCGGGGGCGTGCCCGTGCCCGTGCCTGCGGGCGCGGAGCTCGGCTTCAAGGTGACGCCGCTCATGCTGGAAAACCGGGTCTCGGACAGGACGCGGCTGCTCATCCTCAATTCGCCCGGCAACCCTTCCGGCGCGGTCTATGCCGACCGGGAATTCATGCACATCATGCGCTGGGCCCTGGCGCGCAATATCTTTGTCCTTTCCGACGAGATCTATGACCAGCTTGTCTTCGAGCCCGCGCAGATGACGAGCGCCATCACCTGGTTCGCACACTGCCCGGAACTGGTGGCGGTGGTCAACGGCCTTTCCAAGAGCTATGCCATGACCGGCTGGCG
>CAZNXQ010000258.1:0-1639 GCA_964576895.1 uncultured Desulfovibrio sp. | reverse complement strand
CTGTTCATCAGCTCGGTCTATGCCCTGCTGCTCGGCTTTCTCGGCTTTTATGCGCTTGCGGATTTTCTGCGCTCCGTCCGCCCCGGCATCCGGCAGAACGCCGCCGCGGGGGAAAACAAGAACGACCTCAGCGGCCTTGCCCGGCGCATCCAGAGCATCGCGCTGCCGCCCATGATCCCCTTTGACAGGCGCGTCATCCCCGGCGGCCGGCGCATCTCCGCATGGATCGTCGCCAGCGGCGGCGTCCTGGTGGGCTTTCTCGCGGCCATCATGGGCGTGGGCGGCGGGTTCGTCACTTTTCCCATGTTCGTCTATGTGTTCGGCGTCTCGTCCATGACCACTGTGGGCACGGACATCTTCCAGATCATCTTTACGGCGGGCTTCGCGGCCATCGGCCAGTATGCGGTGTATGGCTATGTCTTCTACACCCTCGCCATCGGCATGCTGCTCGGCTCCCTGCTGGGCATCCAGATCGGCGCCCTGACGACCACTGTGGTCAAGGGAAACCACATCCGCGGCTTTTACGCCGTCTCCATCATCGCGGGCTTCATCAACCGGGCCGCCACCCTGCCCAAGAAGCTCGTGGAGCTTGAGGCCCTGAACCTGTCGGACTGGCTCGTGAACGGCATCGAGACCGTGGGCAATATCGTGTTCTGGGGCGTGGTGGCGTTTTTCGGCCTCTGGGTCTGCAGCAAGTTCTTCCTGAACATGGGCAAACTGCGGAGGCACGCATGCTAGGCATCATCAGGGACAAATCGCATTTTCTGAAAGGGGCCGGTCTGATCGGCACGTTTTTCGTCCTCTTCTATTTCATGCTCACGCCGCTGTTTCCGGGCGAGGACGGCAGGCACCTCACAGGGCTGGAATACGCGGACGAGATCTTCAACGAGCTTTCCAAGGGTTCCTCCTACTTCATCCCCGCCGTGCGCGAAGAAATCGCCCCGCTGGCGGGCAAGGAGGCCCAGCTCCGCGTGTCGCTGCAAAAGGCCGACCTGGCGCCGCTGGCCACGCGCCTGCTGGAGCATGCCGGCGTCACCGGCGCGGAAAGCCGGGGCGCGACCATCAGCTTTCAGGGCGATCTCGGCGCCATCCTGCTCCAGGCCACGGAGGACGCCGATCTGCTCTACCACAACAACGGGCAGGCCGTGAGCGACAAATACGCGGGCGCTCCTCCGCTTGAGGTGGCCGCAGCCTGGTGGTATCTGCTGGAACCGTGCATCCAGGAACTGCAGAAGCAGCGGCGCGTGGCGGACGCGAAGATCGTTGACCGGGTCGTGACCCGCGCCATTGAACCGGGAAACAACTTCTACGGCATCCTGCCCGCCAGGATGTCCGAGCATGTGGCGCTCGTCTGCGCGCTGCTCGGCTTTTATGTGCTCTACACGCTCTGGTACGGCTTCGGCATCTATGAACTCTTTGAAGGCGTGGGCCTGATCACGGCATCCCGGCACGAACAGGAGGCCCCCAGGGCGGAAGCGGAGCGCGCGAAATAACGCGCACAGCCCGTCATACAGGGAAAAATCCCTGGAAAGGAAAAGGCGCTGTTATACAATGCGGTTGGATATTCCAAGTTCCGTCTGGAGCGAAGCGACAGACGGATGCTGGTGCCGGAAGAATCCTAAAAAATAAGATATTTCAG
>CAZNXQ010000257.1:0-1652 GCA_964576895.1 uncultured Desulfovibrio sp. | reverse complement strand
AAAGCATGGGATTCTTCTCGTCGCCATGCCAGTAGGCGCCCGCCACGGACATGAGTTTGGCCGCGCGGGCAAAGCCCGTATGCGGAACATGCGGGCCCCGGCAAAGGTCCGTGAAATCGCCGCAGGTATAGAGCGAGACCGTGTCGCCTTGGATGCCGTCAATAAGCTCCACCTTGTAGGTCTCGCCCTGGGCAGCGAAAAACTCCCTGGCCTCGTCCCTGGGCAGCTCCCGGCGCGTGAACGGAAGCGCGGCCTCGGCAATGCGGCGCATCTCGGCCTCAATGGCCTCGAAGTCCTCGCTGGAGAACGGGCGCTCCACGTCAAAATCGTAATAGAAGCCGGAGTCGATGGCCGGCCCGATGGTGACGCGGGCCGCGGGGAAGAGCTTCTTCACGGCGGCCGCCATCACATGGGCGGCCGAATGGCGGATGAGGCGCAGCCCCTCCGGCGAATCCGCGTATACGGGCTCCAGCGCGGCGCACCCGGCGGGGATCGGCGCGGAAAGATCCAGCAGCCGCCCCGCGTTCCCGGTTGCCTGTCCGGCATCGGCCGCGCCCGGAATGCGCGCGGCCACCACGCTCTTGAATTTCTTTCCGCTCAGGGCCTCGCGCACCGCGTCGGCCACAGTGGCACCGGAGGCGACGCTGACGGGTCGGCCCTCCACCAGGACATCCATAGCAGCTCCTTGGGCATGCGCTCCGGCGACAGGGCGGCGCGCTGACCATCCAAAACAAATGGGGAGGCAAGCTCCCCATTTCACTGCCGCCGCGCGGCGGCCATATACCTGGGGGAATGCTCCCCTTCCATGCTGTGTGGTAGGAACGAGCAGACTTGAACTGCTGACCCCTTCCGTGTCAAGGAAGTGCTCTAGCCACCTGAGCTACGCTCCTACATCAAGGCAAGAGGTGGTATAGACGCCACCGCGGATTCCGTCAAGTATTTTTTACCGTTCGCCGCATATTTCTTCGCCGGGCGCGGCACGCCCCGGCGCCCTCGCCTTGACAAGCGGCTGCGCCCCGCAGACAATGCCGCATGCCGCAGCATCACCCCGCGCCCGCCGCTGACGACACCGGGGGCCCCCCGCGCAGATCCCGGCACGCCTGGCGGAGGGGCGCTCTCCTGCTCGCGCTGGCGGCGCTTGGCGCCGTCTACTGGCATCTGGCCGCCCAGGGCATGACGTACGAATGGCAGTGGAACCGCGTGTGGCGCCATTTCGGCCGCTGGACGACGCATGGTTTCGTGGCCGGCCCGCTGCTTGAGGGGCTGTGCATGACCCTCGGCATCGCCGTGGCGGGCTTTTGCCTGTCAACGGCGCTGGGCCTTGTGGCCGCCGTGGGGCGCCTCTCGCCCTGGCCCTTCTGCCGTTTCGCCGCCGGGGCCTATGTGGAGCTGTTGCGCAACACGCCGCTCCTGCTCCAGCTGTTTTTCGTCTATTTTCTGCTTTCGCCGCTCCTGGCGCTGGGGCCGTTCGGCTCGGCGGTACTTGCGCTGGGCGCCTTTGAGGGCGCGTATATGGCGGAACTCTTCCGGGCCGGTCTGCTCAGCGTGCCCCGCGCCCAGTGGGAGGCGGCGCTGAGCCTCGGCTTCAGCCTCGGAGAGGCGCTGCGCCTCGTCATCCTGCCCCAGGCGGCGCGCAACATGCTGCCCCCGCT
>CAZNXQ010000256.1:0-1673 GCA_964576895.1 uncultured Desulfovibrio sp. | reverse complement strand
GTCCGGCGCGCCAGAGCGCGGCAAGGCCGGTATGCTCCAGCACAAGGCACGGATAAAAACGCAGGGCCCGCGCCCCGCATTCCAGAGCCATGTCCACGTCATGGAGAAAGTCCGCCGGTTTCACGCCCGGCATGCCCGGCAGCAACTGCACGCCCAGTTCCAGGCCGGAGGCCGCCACCAGGGCGCAGGCCCGGCGCGCCCGCGCCCGCCCGTACCCGCGGCGCGCCAGGGCAAGCGCCGTTTCGGAAAAACTCTGCACCCCCAGCTCCACCGTGGCGCAGCCCGCGCGGGCAAGCCGGTCGAGAACGGGCATGGCAACGGCGTCGGGCCGGGTGGAGCAGCGAAACGACGGGATAAGCCCGTCGCGGCGCGCCCGCGCCGCAAAGGCCAGGCAACGGTCCAGCGCCTCCTGCGGCAGCGCGGTGAATGTGCCGCCGTAAAAGGCGAGTTCCGCCGGGGCGAGCCCCCTGGCCGCCCGCAGCTCAAGCGTGTCGCGCGCGGCGCCGAGCAGGGCGCCCAGATCCGCGCCGGTGGGCGCCCGCCGCCCTGTCTGCGCTTCCTGCGCGCAAAACAGGCAACGCCGGGAACAGCCGAAAAACGGAAGAAAGACGGGCACAACGGCGCGGCGCGGCGCGGCGCCGGGCCAGGGCATGGCCACGGAAAGCGGGAAGCGGAGGAAGGGCCTGTGGCGGGGTGCCGGCGCTACGGGCCGAAACGCGGGGGAGGAGTTCATGGCGCGGGCATCCCGGAATGATGCCGGAAACCGCCGGACGCAACGCCACGGCAAAGGTGGAGGCCGCCGGCTTTCAGGCCGCCGCCGGCATCGGCGGCCTGGAATGCCCGCAAGAAAGCACTTGCCCCCCGCGGGCATTGCGCGTAACTATTGTACAGCATTTTCCTGCTCCGGCCCAGGCCGGAACAGGGAGTTCCTTTGCCAAAAAACATGAATTTGGCATAGTCCCGGCGCGCTTCGCGCCACGCCGGACGCCCTCCGGCAGAGACGTCATTTCCTCCGCAGCGGGAAGTGACTTCTACAGGAAATCTCTGCACGAGGGAAGCGGCATGGCCGTTCCGGGAGCCGCCCCGGCGCACGCGGCGCGGAACGCGCGGCCTGATGTGGAGATCCTGCCATGAAAAAAACTCTCACAAAAGCGGATATCGTGGAGGCCATCTACGAAGAAACCGACAAAAACCGCGTTGACGTGAAACAGGTGGTGGAAAAACTGCTGGAGATCATGAAAAACGCCATCAGGAAGGATCGTTCCCTCCTGATCAGCGGTTTCGGCAAATTCGAGTGCTACGAAAAGGCGTCGCGCAAGGGACGCAATCCCCAGACGGACGAAACCATCACGCTGCCTCCGCGCAAGGTTCTGGTCTTCCGGCTTTCCCGCAAATTCCGCTCGGAACTCAATGCCTGATCCACAGGGCCGCGCCGGGGAAAACCCGCGCGCGGCCCTGTCCTCTTCATGCCGTCGGGCGCAGGCCCTCAGGCCACCACATCGAGTTTGCCGCCAATGCCCTCGGCGGCGAGCCCCTGGCTGCGGAGCATCTGCTGCATTTCCGCGCCCTTTTCCAGCGATCCGTTGATGAGGTTCGCGCTCATGCTGGCCTGAAAATCCATGGCCTCCCTGGTCACGGCCACACTCATGCCCATCTGCACGTCATCCATGACA
>CAZNXQ010000255.1:0-1696 GCA_964576895.1 uncultured Desulfovibrio sp. | reverse complement strand
TCCAGGCCGAGCGGGCGCACGTCATTGACGAGGTTGCCGCAAAAGGCGCCGATGGCGCAGCCCCCCACCCAGGAAAGATGCGTGGTGGAATTGCAGACATACATGGTGGCCGCGTTGAGGGGCCAGCCTTCCTGCAGGGCGGTGATATGCACGGCAAAGGTTTCGTCCGTAAGACCGAGCCCAAGAAGAAAGCGCCGCGTGCGCGAAAGCCGGGAGAGCCACGGCGATTCCGCCGCGGACATGAGCAGGTAGCGGAGGTTGACGATGCCCACCGCCGCCGCCGTGGACAGGATGCCCGCGCCGCCGCCCCAGAGGCTGGCGAACACGAACTGCCCGGAGCCGGAAAACATGAGCACGGCCATGGCCACGGCCAGCCCGGCGGGGATGCCGTTTTTCACGGCAAGAACGCCAAAGGCGAAGCCCACGGGCACATAGCCGAGGGTAATGGGCAGAGCGCGACGCAACCCCTCGGCCCAGGCCGGGCCGGAGAAATGCGCCGCGCCGGTTGTTTGTGACATGGAACTATCCCTGGCGAACGCCGCCATGCCGGGGCCGTTCGCGCGTCGTTCCGGACGTCAGGCCCGCGTGTCCGTTTCTTTGGGGGCCTCGATCTTGCGCACGATCCAGATGGAAAGGACAATGCCGAGCAGCAGGCCAACGCCCATGCCGGCAAAGAATATCTCACTGGCGCCGTCGACAAAGGGCTGGACCATGCGGAAAAAGAGGATGGCGAAGACCGTGGCGACGATGCCGAGGACGAAGGCAATGAGGAACTTGTGTCTCATGGCGATATACCTCCGGGATCGAAGGTACGTCGTCCCGGCTGAAATTTCAAGGAGTTCGGCCCCCTGGCGCGCTCCACACCCGCGTGTGGCCCGGTCCGGCTGGGCAGGCACGCCAGGGCCCGGACGAAGCGCCGTTACTGGAACAGCGTGCTCATGCCCCGCAGGAGGTTGACGAACAGGGCATCCAGCCCGCTGATGAATTCCTCCACCCTGTTGGCCATGACCACCAGCAACAGGCCCACAAAGAAAAAGCCCACGCCGATCTTGATGGGAAAGCCGAATTCCATGATATGCACCTGGGGCGACGTGCGCGCCACCAGCCCCAGCGCCACCTCCACCATGAAAAGCGCCACCATGACCGGGGCCGCGATCTTGAGCGCGAGCACGAAAACCTGGGTTGAAAGGTCAAGCACCGTCCAGAGCAGATTTTCGCCGATGAAGAGCGCGCCCGGCGGCACGATGGCGAAGGAGGCGGCAAAGCCCTTGATCATGTAGAGATGCCCGTCGAGCACAAGAAAGGTGAGCAGCCCCACCATCCAGAGAAAAAACGCCGTGGCGCCGGTCTGGTTGCCGGTGAGCGGGTCGGCGAAGTTGATCATGGTGAAACCCATCTGGAAGCCGAGCAGCTCGCCGCCGGACTGGATGCCCATGAACAGAAAATTGACGGCCATGCCGAGCACCAGGCCCATGAAGACTTCCCCCAGGGCCATGAGCGCAAGGTCGAACGGATGCTGGGGCATGAGCGAGCCGGAGAGCGCCAGATGCGGCCAGACCGCCAGGGAAAAGACAAGCGTCACGGCGGCCTTGACGAGCGTCGGGATATTGTTGGTCGAAAAGACCGGGAGCATGAACATGACGATGCTCACGCGCATGATGGTGAGCAGAAGGCTCAGCACCGCGTTGGGATCGTA
>CAZNXQ010000254.1:0-1729 GCA_964576895.1 uncultured Desulfovibrio sp. | reverse complement strand
GCGGGAAATCCTCGCGGAAGTGCCCGGCCCGGCTCTCCTTGCGCTCCAGCGAGGCGCGCACGAAAAGCTCGCTCACAAAGGCCACGGCCTCCACTTCATGCAGCTTGAGCAGATAGTGCGGGTCCGCCGCGGCCATGTGCGGCAATTCCTCCGCGCGCAGGCGCCGGAGTTCGGCCAGCGCCCGTTCCAGCGCCGGGCCGTTCTTGACGATGGAGACATCGTAGGGGAAGACCGCCGCCTGGATCCTGGTCAGGACCTGCTTGGGCGTCAGGCTGTCCGCGGCCGCGGGCCGCAGGGGGGCGAAGGCCTGCTCCAGCAGGGCTTCGGCCCGCGCCTCGTCCGGGGCCGGGGCGGCATCCGCGCCCTTGAGCCATGCGGCGGCGGTTTCGCCGACCATATGCCCGGTGACGGCCGTGGTCATGAGGGCGAAGCCGCCCGCGTAGACCCCCGGTTCCAGGCTGCGCGCCGTGCCCGCGGCAAAGAGGCCCTTCACGGCGGTGGCGCCGTCGATCTCCGCCCGGATGCCGCCGTGGGAAACGGTCATCTGCGGCACCCATTCGGTATTGTCCCTGAACAGGTCCAGGCCGAGCCTGCACAGCTTTTCATAGTTGAGCTTCTGCCAGCCGGTCTGGGGCTTGAGCAGGACCATGTCCTCGCCGCGCAGGGGGCTGACGTCGAAGATGATGGGCCCGCGTCCGGCGCGGATCTCCAGCGCCATGCCGATGGTGGTGAAGTGCGGGTCCGTATTGGCCCCAAGCACGGGCGAGTAGCGGCTCATGAAATTTTCGCCCAGGCGGTTCACGAAACGCGCGCCCAGCGGGAAAAGATGGGTCTGCCCTTCCCAGGCGAAGAGGCGCGGCATGTTCCAGACGCGCGCAAATTCCAGGTCCTGCAGCTCGGCGCCCGCCTCGAAGGCCATGCGCATGCCCTCGCCGGTGGGCGTGTTCTTGCCGTAGGAGGTCTTCCAGCCGCCCATGCCCGTGGCGGCTACCACGGCGCCGGCCCTGAAAATATAGCCTTCGCCGCTGATGCTGTGAAAGCCCACGGCGCCGGTGATGCGGCCATCCTGCACAAGATAGTCCGTGAGCATGATGCGCCCCAGGCGCGTGACGCCGGCATCCTTGAGCCGGGCCACCAGGCTCCTGGCCATGAGTTCACCGCCGCGTCCCTTGACCTGGGCCGGATAGAGCTTGACATGGGGCAGGCCGCGCTGGGGAACGCTCTTGAGCCTGCCGTCCGGCGTGTGGAAAAATTCGCAGCCGAAGCGTTCATAGTCGCGCATGCGGTCGGCCGAGCGCGAGAGCAGGACCTCCATGAGCGGCTGGTCGCACAGGCCGTCAAAGTAGTACACTAGGTCTTCCAGCCAGCCGTCCACGGTATCGGGCGGCAGGACGGCCTCGAAATCGCCCCCGGCCATGGTCATGAGGCCGCCCCAGTCCTGGGGCCCCTTGTCCACGATGCAGATTTTCCGGCCCGGCATGAGCTCGGCAAAGCGGTGCGCCGCCCAGAGTCCGGCGGAGCCGCCGCCGAGGATGAGCAGGTCGGTGTCAACGCGGTTGATCTTCACGGCGGTCTTCATGCGCGGCCTCCTCCAAGTTCCACGGGCACGTCGGGAAAGGTGGGCGGCAACACTTCGCGCAGCGGGTCCACGTCAACGGACCCGGAGGGGCAGGCCCGCTCGCAGAGGAAACAGGTCATGCAGTCTTCGGGATAGGCGATGAACGCCTTC
>CAZNXQ010000253.1:0-1755 GCA_964576895.1 uncultured Desulfovibrio sp. | reverse complement strand
CTGCGAGAGCAGACGCCCGCGCCGGAATAAGGCGGAAAACCACGCTTTTCCGCCGCAATGCAGGCAGCGAAACCTGATGAAAATATCTGTCGTGCAGATATTTTCATCAGCAAAATGCTCTAGCGGCCGGTTGCGGAACTTCCGCGCATGCTTCCGCGCGGGATCTCTGCAGGATCGTTCGCGAAAAAACGGGGTTTTCACGTATTCACGGCGGCGCGGCCGCAGACCGGCCATCAGGCCGCAAACCAGCAGGATCAGTATGCTTTCCGAACGTGAAGTCACCAGCACCCTGAACATGCTCCGCAACGAGCATCTTGATGTCCGCACCGTCACCCTGGGCGTGAGCCTTTTTGACTGCGTGAGCCATGACCTTGAACTTTTTGTCGCCAACGTGCGCGCCAAGATCCGCCGGCATGCGGCGCAGCTTGTGGCCGTCTGCGACGAGGTGGGGGACAGGTACGGCATCCCGGTGGTCAACAAGCGCATCAGCGTGAGCCCCGTGGCCGTGGTGGGGGCGCCCTTCGGGCCGGATGGCATGCTTCGCGTCTGCGAGGCCCTGGATGAGGCCGCCACGGACGCCGGGGTGGACTTTCTCGGCGGCTTTTCCGCCCTGGTGGAAAAGGGCTTCGCCAAGGGCGACCGCGCCCTCATCGAGGCCCTGCCCGAAGCGCTCGCCCGGACAGAGCGCGTCTGCGCCTCCATCAATGTGGCTTCCTCGCGCAGCGGCATCAACATGGATGCCGTGGCCCTCATGGGCGAACAGATCCTGCGCGTGGCCCAGGCCACGGCGGAGCGCGGGGGCATCGGCTGCGCCAAGCTGGTGGTCTTTGCCAATATTCCCCAGGATGTGCCCTTCATGGCCGGCGCCTATCTGGGCGTGGGCGAGCCGGATGTGGTCATCAATGTGGGCGTTTCCGGGCCCGGTGTGGTGAAAAAGGCCATTGACCGCGCTCTGGAACGGGGCTGCAACGCCCAGGGGCGGCCCCTGACCCTGCTCGACATGGCCGAGGTCATCAAGGCCACGGCCTACAAGGTGACGCGCGTGGGCGAGATCATCGGCTCCGAAGTGGCGAGCCGGCTTGGCATCCCCTTTGGCGTGGCGGATCTCTCCCTGGCGCCCACGCCCGCGGTGGGCGATTCGGTGGGCGAGATCTTCGAGAGCCTCGGCCTCTCCAGCATCGGCGCGCCGGGCAGCACCGCCGTGCTTGCCATGCTCAATGACGCGGTCAAGAAGGGCGGCGGCTTTGCGTCCTCCTCGGTGGGCGGTCTTTCCGGCGCCTTTATTCCCGTTTCCGAGGATTCGAGCATCGAGGCCGCCGCGCGGGCCGGGCGCCTGAGCATCGAAAAACTGGAGGCCATGACCAGCGTCTGTTCGGTGGGGCTGGACATGATCGCCATTCCCGGCGACACGCCCGCGTCCACGCTGGCGGCCATCATTGCCGATGAAATGGCCATTGGCGTCATCAATCACAAAACCACGGCCGTGCGCGTCATCCCCGTGCCGGGCAAGGGCGTGGGCGAGGAAGTCTCGTTCGGCGGCCTGCTCGGCAAGGCGGCCATCATGGCCGTGCCGGGCGGCGACGCCGCGCGCTTCATCGGCCTGGGCGGCCGTATCCCGGCGCCCATCCACAGCCTGAAGAACTGATCCCGCCAGCGCGGAAAACGGAAAGGCTGTATTATACTTTTTGGTTGGTGACGCGCCTGTGCCGTGTGGGCACTGCCGAAATTCTCCGTCAAAAACAACTCCTTCGGGGC
>CAZNXQ010000252.1:0-1760 GCA_964576895.1 uncultured Desulfovibrio sp. | reverse complement strand
TGCTCCATGACCGCGACATCCTCGTGCGCGTGGACGACAGCGTGGTGCTTGTGCCCGAAACCGGGAGCGCCCCCATCCCCGTGCGCCGCGCCAGGGGCTATGTGCCGCGCCCGGTGCCCCTGCCGGAATTTCCGGGCGTCACGGGAGGGGACCTTGCGCGGGAACTGCCCTGCGTCTTCGGCGCCGGGGCCGGCCTCAAGGCGGCCTTTTGCCTCACGCGCGGGCATGAAGCCTTCATGGGCCAGCACATCGGCGATCTGGAAAGCCCGGCCACGCTCGATTTTTATGACGAAGCCGCCGAGCGCCTCGAAGCCCTGCTGGAAGTGCGCCCCAGGGCGTTCGTTTGCGACCTGCATCCGGATTTCCCCTCCAGCCGTCGCGCCGGGGAACGGGCGCGGCGCGAGGGAGTGCCGCTCTTCCGGCTCCAGCACCACGCGGCGCACGCGGCGGCGGTGCTGGCCGAGCACGGGCACGGGGGACCGGCGCTGGCGCTCTGCCTTGACGGCACCGGCCTTGGCACGGACGGCACCATCTGGGGCGGCGAACTGCTGTTCATGGATCTGCGCGCTCCGGAATGGCGGCGGCTGGGGCGCCTTGCGCCGTTTGCCCTGCCGGGCGGCGAGGCCGCCATCCGCGAGCCGTGGCGCATCGCCCGCGGCCTTGCGCGCGCCACGGGCATGACGTGGGCGCCGGGGCCCGGCCCCGACGGGGAGGCCGCGCTCCCGGCACAGGCCACGGCCGCCGTGGATGCCATGCTTGCGAGGAAGCTCAACTGCCCGCTCACCTCAAGCTGTGGGCGCCTTTTTGACGCGGTGAGCGCCGCGCTTGGCCTGTGCCGCGCCATCACCTACGAGGGGCAGGCGGCCATCCGGCTGGAGAGCGCGGCAGCCGCGTGGCTCGCCACAGGGGAGGGCGCCATGCCCCCAGCCTGGGACGTGCCCCTGCGGGAAGCGGACGGCGGCCTGCTGGAACTGGACAGCGCGGCCCTGTTCGTCGCCGTTCTCCGCGCCCGGCGCGCGGGCATGGCCGTTGGCGAGGTGGCAGCCCGTTTTCACGCGAGCCTTGCGCGCGGCTTCGCGGCCATGAGCCGCCGGGCGGCGCTCCGTCTTGGGCTGCGCACGGTGGGGCTTTCGGGCGGCTCCTTCCTGAATCTGCTTCTGGCGGCGTGGCTGCCGGCGGAGCTGGCGGCCGGGGGGCTTGTGCCGCTCAGCCATGCCCAGGTGCCCCCCGGCGACGGCGGTCTTGCGCTGGGGCAGGCCGTGTGGGGCCAGCGGATGCTGGCGCGGGGCGGAGCCACGGCGCGCTGAACCCGCGCTGGCGGCGTGTGAAATGAACTGCCATCACGTCCGGAGCGTTCCGGGGATTCGTCGCGCCGTCTCCCCCGCGGGCGCGGCAGTTGCGCGGCACTTCGCCTCGCGCTATGCTTTCCGGCGGCGACATCCGCGTTCGCCGTGAAACCCTGAAGCGTTTTCGCAATGAAATTGCGTAAACGCTCCGGCGGCTGCGGGAGCAGACGCCCGCGCCGTAATAAGGCGGAAAACCACGCTTTTCCGTCGAAATGGAGGCAGCGAAACCTGAGGAAAATATCTGTCTTACAGATATTTTCCTCAGCAAAATGCTCTAAGAGGCGGCATATATGGATATTGACGGTATCCGCGCCCTGCTCGCGGACGACAGGCCCACGGTGGGCACCTGGCTTCAGCTTCCTTCGCCGGATGTGGCGGAACTCATGGCCCGCGCGGGCTACGACTGGGTGGCCG
>CAZNXQ010000251.1:0-1779 GCA_964576895.1 uncultured Desulfovibrio sp. | reverse complement strand
TGGTTTTCCGCCTTATTCCGGCGCGGGCGTCTGCTCCCGCAGCCGCCAGAGCGTTTACGCAATTCCATTGCGAAAACGCTCTAGAATTTCTCCAGAAATACACACAAACGCCCTCGCTTGCAAGGCGGGGGCGCGCATGCTACATCCCGTGCGGCGCCGCAGGCCCGGTGCGGCGCGCGCAAACCAGCTCCGGGCAGATGCGGGGGAAGCGATGATCGATCTCAAGCTGGCGCAGCGGCAGCCGGAAATTGTGGAAAAGGCGCTTGCCGAGCGGCATTCCAGGCTCGATATGCGGGAATTCCGCGCTCTGGACGAACGGCGGCGCGCCCTTCTCGCCGAGGTGGAGGCGCTCAAGAGCCAGCGCAATACGGCCTCGGACGAAGTGGCGGCCATCAAGCGCGCCGGGGGCGATGCCAGCGCCCGCTTTGCCGCCCTGGGCGAACTCTCGGAGCGCATCAGGGCACTGGACGCCCAGGTGGCGGAGGTCAGGGCCGCGGAGGAATCCTGGCTCTTGTCCGTGCCCAACCTGCCGGACGCCTCGGTGCCCGTGGGCGCCGACGAGACGGAAAATCCCGAAGTGGCGCGCTGGGGCGAGCCCCGCGCCTTTGACTTTCCCCCCGTGGAACACGGCGACCTGGGCACGCGCCTCGGCGGCCTGGATTTCGCCCGCGCCGCCAGGCTCACCGGCAGCCGTTTCGTGGTGGAGCTGGGCTGGGCCGCGCGCCTGGAACGGGCGCTGGTCAACTTTTTCCTTGACCAGCACACAAAGCACGAGGGCTATGTGGAGGTGCTGCCGCCCTACATGGTCAACCGCGTCACCATGACCGGCACGGGCCAGCTCCCCAAGTTCGAGGAGGACCTGTTCAAGCTGCGCGAGGCGGACTACTACCTCATCCCCACCGCCGAGGTGCCGCTCACCAACCTGCACGCGGGCGAGACGCTTGATGAGGCGCAGCTGCCCCTGGCCTACTGCGCAGCCACGCCCTGCTTCCGTTCCGAAGCGGGCAGCGCCGGCAAGGACACGCGCGGCCTCATCCGCATGCACCAGTTCACCAAGGTGGAGATGGTGCGCTTTGCCCACCCGGACGACAGCTTCAACCAGCTTGAACGCATGACCGGCCACGCGCGCCATCTGCTGGAGCTGCTGGAACTGCCCTACCGCGTCATCACCCTCTGCACGGGCGACCTGGGCTTCAGCGCGGCCAAGACCTATGATGTGGAAGTCTGGCTGCCGGCGCAGAAGACCTATCGCGAGATCTCCTCCTGCTCCAACTGCACGGACTTCCAGGCCCGGCGCGCCAATATCCGCTTCAAGCCCAGGGGCGGCAAGGCCGCCTGGGTGCACACGCTCAACGGCTCCGGCCTGCCCACGGGCCGCACCATGGCCGCCCTGCTGGAAAACGGCCAGCGGAAAGACGGCAGCGTGGTCCTGCCCAGGGCGCTTGTGCCCTACATGGATGGAGTGGAGGTCATTGAGCCGGCGCGCTAGGCCCGGCGCCCGTCACGGCCCCGGCCGCGCGGCGGCGGCGTGCCGGCTCAGCGGGAGCCGTCCCTGGGATCTGGACCTATGTGACCGCTGGCTTGGGATGTGGCAGCTTGTGCAATGCCACAATCATCCGTCAAAAACAGCCTTGCGTTGCTGTCCATTTGCGTAAGCCGCGCTTCGCGCGGCAACGCAAACGCGCCTGCGGCGCGCCCTCCGGGTGGCTTTTGCGCTGGCGGCCTCACTGGGCGATTTTTGTCGGTCATGTACTTGAGTACACTCCCTCCAAAAATCGC
>CAZNXQ010000250.1:0-1810 GCA_964576895.1 uncultured Desulfovibrio sp. | reverse complement strand
CGCTGGCCACGTCCATCACTTCGGCCCTGCTCGGCATTCCCGTGCGCAACGATGTGGCCATGACCGGCGAGATCTCGTTGCGCGGCCGGGTCCTGCCCATTGGCGGCCTGCGGGAAAAGCTGCTGGCCGCGCGGCGCAGCGGCATCAGAAAGGTCATCATGCCGGCGGACAACGAGAAGGATCTCAAGGAAGTGCCGGATGAGGTGCTTCGCGATCTGGAGCTGGTCTTTGTGGAGCATGTGGACGAGGTGCTGCCGCAGGCGCTTGCCGCCACGCCGGAAGAGATCTTTTCCGGCAGGGCGACGGCGCAGCCGCTCTGGGCCTCCCTGCGCGCGCATGCCGGCGATGGCGCCGCCGGGGAAAACCGGGCCGCGCAGTAAGCCCGCGCCGTTCCAGGCAATGTTTCAGCCGCGCTCCGCGTTTTTGTGGGGCGCGGCTTTTTTGCGCGGGCGTCTGCTCCCGCATCCGCCAGACATTGCGAAAACGCTTTACCCGAAGCGCAGAAGCAGCATGCCCGTGATCAGGACCGCCATGCCGAGAAAGGCCACGGGCCTGAGCCGTTGCCGGAAGAAGAGCCAGCCGCCGAGCGAGGTGCCGAGGATGCCGAAGCTGCCCCAGAGGGCATAGGCCACGGCCAGATCCATGTGCCGCACGGCCAGCGAAAGGCAGTAGAAGGCCGCACCCACAAGCCCCAGGGCCGTCAGGCTGACCAGCTTGCGGCGGAAGCCGCGGGAGCGCGCCAGGAGCAGGTTGGCGAGAATGTCCAGCAGGGCCGCCAGCAGGACGAGGACAGTGGAAATGCTGAAAAAGGCCGCGAACGTTTCCATCATGGCTTCCCGCGCGGGGGCTGGCCGCCGCCGGCGCGACGCGCTGTTCCCGTCTCCTCGCCGTGGCCTGTGCCCCGGTGGACAAGCAGCGCGCCCGTGAGCACGCAGAAAAGCCCCAACAGGCGCTTCAGGCTCAGGGCCTCATCAAGGACGAAGACGCTGGAGAGCGTTATGAGCGTCAGGCCGAGCCCCTCCCAGCAGGCAAAGGCCACACCCACGGGCAGCCCCGTGGTGGAAAGCGCCAGCAGATAATAGGAAAGGCAGATGGCGGCCCACATGAGCACCAGCCCCAGAAGGGCGGCGTGCGCAAATGTCCAGCCCTGGGAGAGCTTCATCAGGGTCGTGCCCCCGGCTTCCAGGACGATGGCGCCAAGCAGGCAATACCAGTGGTAGGGTCTGGTCTGTTCCATTTCGCGCGTGTTTCGGTTGGTGAGGTTTCTGCTCTCTCCGGTTCTAGAACATTTTGCTGATGAAAATATCTGTCTTACAGATATTTTCATCAGGTTTCGCCGCCTTCATTTCGGCGGAAAAGCGTGGTTTTCCGCCTTATTACGGCGCGGGCGTCTGCTCCCGCAGCCGCCAGAGCGTTTACGCAATTTCATTGCGAAAACGCTCTAGACGGCAGGCGGTGTGTCGGCCCGCTGTTCCGCGAGCCACTGCATGGCCTTGGCCAGATCGAGCGTGCCTTCATAGAGGGCGCGCCCGCTGATGACGCCTTCAAGGCGTCCTTCACGGCTCAGGGGATAGAGCCGGCGCACATCCTCCAGCGTCGCCACGCCGCCCGCCGCGATGACCGGCACGCGGGAGGCGAGGACGAGGCGGCGCAACGCCTCAAGATTGATGCCGCTGCGCATGCCGTCGCGTTCGATATCCGTATAGATGATGAAGGCCGCCCCGGCATCTTCCAGCCGGGGAAGGACCTCGGCCACCGTCAGGCCCGTGTCCGCAAGCCAGCCCCGGCTTTTGAGCCGCCCGTCGGCCGC
>CAZNXQ010000249.1:0-1821 GCA_964576895.1 uncultured Desulfovibrio sp. | reverse complement strand
CCATCTTCATGGGCGAGCGCGAAGCCACGGTGGAGCAGCTCGACGCCATGCAGGAGCCCATGCGCCGCGAAAAGCTCAAGCAGGAGCAGGAAGCCGACTACATGGAGCGTGTGCGCGCCAGGGCCGCCGAACGCGCCAAGGAGATCCTCGGCGAGGCCTATGCCGAGCGCCTGAAAGTGCTTGAGGAGGCCAGGGCGGAACGCGCGGCCAGCCAGCGCGAAACCGCCGCCCAATGCGCGGCGCTCAAGGCCGAGGCCGAGGCCCTGCGCAAGGAAGCCGCCGCCGAACTGGCCCGCGCCCAGGCCGAACGCGAGGCCGCCGTGCGCGTGCGTGAGGCCGCCCACGGCGAAGGCTTCCAGACCGGCATGGATCAGGCCGGGGAAGAGCTGCGCGAGTTCCGGGCCGAACTGGGCCAGTCCCTGGGCGCGCTCCTGCGGGCCGTGGCCGCCCAGCGCACGGCGCTTGCCGCCACCTGGCGCGAGGAACTGGCGGAGCTCACCCAGGAGGCCGTGGCCGCCGGCACGGGCCATGTGCTCCGCGAGGAGCATGCGGAACTGCTCAGGGCCCTCGTCTTCCGGGCCGTGGGCCTGCTGGAGGACCGCGCCACCATCACGGTGCGCGTCAATCCCGCGGACGAGGCCGCGGTGAGCGACATGTTCGCCGCCGCGCGCGAGCACGCGCCGGAGCTCGTCCAGTGGATCGTCAATGGCGACGAGCGCATGGAACCGGGCGGTCTGGTGGCCGAGAGCGGCAGCAGCAGCGTGGACTGCCGCCGGGAACATTTCCGGGAAATGGTGGACTCCATCCTCTGCCATCTGGCCCTGCCCGAACGCGAGGAAGAGGCCGGAGCGGACGCCGCCGTGGACACGCTGGTGGAACGGGAAACCGCGCGCCTGACCGAAATGGCGCCACCGCCGGAACCCGCGCCGCAGGCGGCCCCTGCTCCGGCGGCCACCGGGGAGGCCTCCGAAACCGTTTCCGACGCCACCGCCCAGGCGCTCCCAGCGGAGGAGAACGCCGCCCCGGCAGCGCCCGCACCGGCCCATGCTCCGGAAGCCGCCGCTCCGGAAATCACCCCGGAAACCGCGCCGGAAGCGCCTGAGCCCCCCCCGGCGGCGCCTCCCGCGCCGGACGGCCCCGCGCCCGCGGATGAGGAAATCGACCTTTCCCGCCTGCCCCCGGACGACATCGACATGGGCGCCCCCGACGCCGCCCCCGCGTTCTCCGGCGACGCGGCGACCGGCGCAACGCCCGATACGGCGCCCGGCGAAACAGCGGCGACGCCTCCGGCCGCCGCCACTTCCGCCGCCACGGACACGGACCCTGACGGGCTGGCCTGGCTGCCGCCCCTTGGCAACGGAGGAGAGGCGGGGCCCGTGCCGCCGGGCGCTCCCCACGGGCCGTCTGCGCCCCCTTCGGCGCGGGCAACGGCCGAAAAGGCCAACCCCAGCATTGCGGAACTGGAAGAGGAACTCTTCCCGCTCGACGCGCCGGATGCGCCGCCGCCCGCAGCTCCGGAAAGCGCACAGGAAACGGACGCGCGGGACGAGGTGCTCGCCCACGGGGGCTTTCTCCCCGGAGCCTAGAGCGTTCTCGCAATGGAATCGCGCAAACGCTCCGGCGGATGCGGGAGCAGACGCCCGCGCCGGCAGCGCAACGCGCGCACGTCGCGCACAGGCAACGAAATTCCGCTTCAGGACAAGCCCGCCATGAAACTCGACCCCCGCGCCTGCCGCCGTCTCCTCCATGACGCCAATCCCCTCCGCCTGTTCGGCAAGGTGAACAAGGTGGTGGGTCTGGTGGCCGAAGGCAGCGGCCTGC
>CAZNXQ010000248.1:0-1889 GCA_964576895.1 uncultured Desulfovibrio sp. | reverse complement strand
CTTCCAGGCTGACAAGGTATTCCTTCTGCATTTTGAGAAAATCGAGCCGCACCTGTTCGGCCTTGAGTTCGTCGGGATAGACAATGACGATAAGCGTACTCATGGATGTCTCCGTCGATGTATGTCTACGGGCATCGCGGGCCGCGCGGGACGCTCCGGCACATGCCGGAGGCGGCGCGGGCCGCTGCCGTTCTTGTACTGAAGTAGCCGTCCGGCGCGCCGTCTGTCAAGGGAGCCGGCTCTTGAAAAAAAACCGCTCCTGCGGAATGATGCGCAGCCATCAGAAACCGCCCCCAACCGGGGCCGAGCCGGGAAAAACCATGAAGTGCAAGATCTGCAAGGCCACAGCGGTCGTGGCCCTCAAAAGCCATAATGCGGCCTTCTGCGCCGACTGCTACAGGGAATTCTTCGCCCGTCAGGTGGAACGCGGCATCAGGGGCGCGCCGGGGCCGGACGGAACGCACGGCGAACCGCTGTTCCGCAAGGGGGAGCGCATCCTCGTCGCACTTTCCGGGGGCAAGGATTCCCTGGCGCTCATGCTGGAGCTTTCCCGGCAGGAGCATGACGTGACCGGGCTTTTTGTGGACCTCGCCATCCCTGGCTCTTCGGAGGTGGCCCGCGCCGTGGTGGAACGCTTTTGCGCGGCCCACGGCCTTTCCCTGCGCGTGGCGGACCTCGCCGCCGAGGGGCTGGCCATCCCGCGCGTGCGGGAACGGTTGCGGCGCCCGGTCTGTTCGGTCTGCGGCAAGATCAAGCGCCATATTTTCAACCGCGCCGCTCTGGATGGCGGCTTTGACGCCCTCGCCACGGGGCATAATCTGGACGACGAGGTGGCGCGGCTGTTCAGCAATACCCTGCGCTGGGACACGGCCTACCTGTCGGATCAGGGGCCGCTGCTCCCGGCGGAGCCGGGATTTGCCCGCAAGGTCAAGCCGCTCTGGCGGCTGACCGAGTTTGAGACCGCCAATTACGCCTTCCTCATGGGCATCGAGCACCATCACGCGCCCTGCCCCTACAGCCCCGGCGCCAGTTTCACCACGCTCAAGGGGGTGCTGCAACGGCTGGAAGCGGCCATGCCCGGCCGCAAGCTGGATTTTTATCAGGGCTTTCTCGCGCGGGGCAAGGCCGCCTTCGCCCGGCGCGAGACCGAGTGCGGCGCCCCGCTGGCGCCCTGCGCCCGGTGCGGCTCTCCCACCTCGTCCGGGGAGCTGTGCGGCGTGTGCCGCATCCGGCAGGCCGTGGCTGACGGCGGGACGGGCGGGGAGCCGCGTCCCTGAGCGCGGTGGCACCGTTTGCGGCAGGGGGGCGCGCACGGCAGGCGGCGTTCCGTGAAAGGCACGGCCCCCTGACGTCGTTTCGGTTCAGCCGCCGAAGGCCAGGGCCGCGAGCCTGCGGTGCGGCGCGGGCATGGGCAGGCGCGCCAGTTCTTCCGGCGTCGCCCAGCGCCAGGAATGCCCCGGCGGCAACGGCGGGGGGGCGCCCCTGTCCGCGGGGGCTTCCGGCGCGCTGAGCCTGCGCCAGTGCAGGGTGATCCTGTAGCGCGTGCGCGTGTGGACGATGCTGCCGCCGCCTTCCCGAAGGCGCGCGGCAATGCCGGTCTCATCCCTGATGACGCGGAGCAGGGCCGCCTGCGGCGTTTCTTCCGGGCGCACGTCGCCGCCGGGAAATTCCCAGAGGCCGTCCCACACGCCGCCCGCCGGGCGCCGGTGGACAAGGACGCGCCCCGCCGCTTCAAGCAGTCCCGCCACCGTTTGCAGGGCCGTCACGCCCCGCGTGTCGTCCTTTACCGGCCGCCGGTCGGCCACGCCCAGGTGCCGCGCCCGGCAAAAACCGTTCCACGGGCAGAGGCCGCAACGCGGGGCCTTGCGGCAGACAAGGGCGCCCAGCTC
>CAZNXQ010000247.1:0-1899 GCA_964576895.1 uncultured Desulfovibrio sp. | reverse complement strand
GCGCGGCTTCTGCCGCCGCATGTGCGGGAACTGGCGCTGGCGCATGGCTTTTTGCTGCCACAGGTTTCCGTGCGCGACCAGCGCTCCCGCTGGGGCAGCTGCTCGCGGCCGGCGGGCGCGGGGGCCGTGGCCGACGACCGGCCGGGGCGCATTCAGCTGAACTGGCGGGCGCTGCTCCTTGAGCGTCCGCTTCTGGACCATCTGTGCCGTCACGAGCTCTGCCACCTGCGGCGGATGGACCATTCCGCCGCCTACCGCGCCGAACTGGCGCGGCTCTCGCCCGACTGGGCCATGCTGGAGCGGGGTCTTTCCCGCGCGTGGCGGGAACTTCCGTGGTGGGCCCTGCCGCCGGACGGAACCGGCGCGTAGGGCTTTCCCCGGATTTTTTCAACGCACATGCGCCACAGCGCGTGTCTTTACAGCTCAGGGCGGAACCGCTATAACCACGACAGCTAGGGGAGCCGGACAGGCCCGCGCCGCAGGTGCGGGCAAGGCGGCTGAGAGTGGGGATGCGCCCCAGACCCTGTGAACCTGACGCAGTTCGCACTGCCGGAGGGAAGCGCGACCGGATTCCCCCAGGTTCCGGTCTTTTTTGTGCCCTGCGTCGTACCTGCCGGAGGCATTCATGGCTCATTCGCTCTGTTCCAAAAACACGGCGCTGGCCGGGCTGTGCGAGCGGCATCTCGCGGAGCTTGCCCGCCAGGAGGCACTGGACGAGGCCGTCATTCTGGCCGCGCTGGACGCGGGCACCATGGCGCTGCTGGGCAATCCCGCCCATCCGGGGCTGCGCCCGCTGCTGGTGGGGCAGCCCTCGCGCGTCAAGGTCAACGCCAATCTGGGCACATCGCCCCTGAGCTCCTGCATGGAGACCGAGCGCCGCAAGATCGCGGCCGCCGCCAGGGCCGGGGCCGACACCATCATGGATCTTTCCATTGCGGGCGATCTGGACGCCATCCGCCGCGAAATGCTCGCCGCCTGGCAGCTCCCCCTGGGCACGGTGCCCATGTATGCCGTGGGCCAGCGCCTGCTGGACTCCGGGCAGGACATCGCCTCCATGCGGCCGGACGACCTCTTTGCGGAAATCGAGAAGCAGGCCCGGCAGGGCGTGGATTTCGTCACCGTGCATTGCGGCCTTTCGCGGCGCGGGGCCGAGCTGGCCGTGAACGGCGGCCGCCAGATGGGCATCGTCTCGCGCGGCGGCTCCATGCTCGCGCGCTGGATGCTGGAAAATGACCGTGAAAATCCGCTGCTTGAGGAGTTTGACCGCCTGCTGGACATCAGCGTCAGGCACAATCTCGTCCTGTCCCTGGGCGACGGCCTGCGCCCCGGCGCGGGCGCGGACGCGGGCGACGCGGCGCAGTGGGAGGAGGTCATCAATCTTGGCGTGCTGGCGCGGCGCGCGCTGGAACGCGGCGTGCAGTGCATGATCGAGGGGCCGGGCCATGTGCCGCTCAATGAGGTGCGCACGCAGATCCAGGGCATCAAGCGCCTGACGCACGGGGCGCCGCTCTATGTGCTCGGACCGCTCTGCTGCGACAGCGCGCCCGGCTATGACCACATTGCCGGGGCCATCGGCGGCGCGCTCGGCGTGGAGGCCGGGGTGGATTTTCTCTGCTACCTCACGCCGGCCGAGCATCTCACCCTGCCCGATGCCGAGGATGTGGCCGCCGGGGTCATGGCGTCGCGCGTGGCCGCCCAGGTGGGCGAGGTGGCGCTGGGGCGCCCCCAGGCCCTGGCGCGCGAGGCGGCCATGAACGCGGCGCGCAAGGCGCTGGACTGGGACGGCATGGCGCGGGCGGCCCTTGACCCCGACCAGCTCGCCAAACGGCGCGAGCCGCACAAGGGCGAAGAGGTCTGCGCCATGTGCGGCAAGTTCTGCGCGGTCAAGATGCTGCGCGA
>CAZNXQ010000246.1:0-1907 GCA_964576895.1 uncultured Desulfovibrio sp. | reverse complement strand
TCAGCGCCTTCATCCTCCTCAACATGCTCCGCAAGCAGCTCCTGGCACGCCGCGCTGGGACGGCGCGGGCAGCCTGAGCACCCCACGGAGTCGCCCATGTCCAAAGCCACGCACATCTATCACAACGGCACCATCCTCAGCATGGACTCGCGCTGCTCGACCTTTTCCTGCATGGCCACCTGCGGGCCGCGCATCGTGGCCGTGGGCACGCCGGAGGACATGGCCCCCTGGCGTGACAGCGGGACCAGGATGCTCGATCTTCGGGGCCGCACCATGCTGCCCGGCTTCTACGACTGCCACAGTCACTACATGCGGGCCGGCATGTACAACGCCCTGTATCTGAACGCCTTTGCCGCGCCTCTCGGCGATCTGCACAGCCTGGACGAACTGGCCGACCGCATCCGCGAAAGCTGCGCCAGAACGCCCGCCGGGGAGTGGATCCTCTGCTCCGGCTATGATGACACGGCCATGCGCGAACGCCGTCACTTCACCCTTGAAGAAGTGGACGCCATCGCCCCGCGCCATCCGCTCTTTATCCGGCATATTTGCGGGCATCTGGCGATCTGCAACAGTCTGGCCCTGGCCGCCGCGGGCATCGGCCCGGACACCCCGGACCCCGAAGGCGGCATGTTCCGCCGCGGCCCGGACGGACGCCTGACCGGGCATGTGGAAGAACCGGCCGCCATGGATGCGGTGCTGGCGGCCTCGCCGCCCATGACCCCCGAACTCTGGATGGTCGCCGCCCGACGCGCCTGCGACGACTATGTGGCCAGGGGCGTGACCACCGCCCATGACGGCGGCGTGACCACGGACATGTGGCACAATTACTTCAGGGCGCATGCGGCCGGCATCATCAGAAATCGCGTCCATCTGCTGCCCAAGCACGGGCATTTCGACTTCAGTCTGGTCAGCGGCGACCCCACGCCGGGCCGGCCCCTGACGCCGGACGGCAAACTCTGCCTGGGCGCTGTCAAGCTCTTTCAGGATGGCAGCATCCAGGGGTATACCGGCTATCTGACCAATCCCTACCACGAACTGCTTGACAAAAACCTGCCGCCCGCCTGGCGCGGCTACGCCATCCGCAGCCGCAGCGCCCTGGTGGCGCTCATTGCCGAATACCACAAAAAAGGCTGGCAGGTGGCGGTCCACGCCAACGGTGATGCCGCCATCGATGACGTTCTGGAAGCCTATGAGGAAGCGCAGAAGGCATTCACCGATGTCGACCGGCGGCACATCATCATCCATTGCCAGACGGCGCGCGAGGACCAGCTGGACCGCATCCGGCGCCTGGGGGTGCTGCCCTCCTTCTTTGTGGTGCACACCTATTTCTGGGGCGACCGCCACCGCGACATCTTCCTTGGCACGGACAGGGCCCGGCGCATTTCGCCGCTACGCAGCGCGCTGGACCGCCACATCCGCTTCACCAATCACAACGACACCTCGGTGACGCCCATAGACCCGCTGCTCTCGGTCTGGTCGGCGGTCAACCGCCTGACCTCATCGGGCGAAGTTCTCGGACCGGAGCAGCGCATTTCCGTGGTGGACGCCCTGCGCAGCGTGACATGCTGGGGCGCGTGGCAGTTCCATGAAGAACACCAGCGCGGCAGTCTGGAGCCCGGAAAACGGGCCGACATGGTGGTGCTGGAGGAAAATCCGCTGACGGTCGCGCCGGAGCACCTGCGGGACATCGCCATAACCGCCACCATTGTGGAGAACGAAATTGTCTACGGCGACATCTGAAGCCTGCGGGGGCAACGCGGCGGCCTCCCCGGCTTCCGGAGACGACAGGACCATGTTTTACGGCTGGAAACTGAGCGTTCTTACCCTGGGCTGCAATTTCATGCTTCAGGGCAGCGCGCTCTACTGCATGAATGCCTTCATGGAACCGCTGTGCGAGCTGCACGGCT
>CAZNXQ010000245.1:0-1912 GCA_964576895.1 uncultured Desulfovibrio sp. | reverse complement strand
GCGGCTTGGGGCAAGTATGCGTTTCCCTTTTTGGAGGTTGCAGATGTACGCGATTGTCGAAACCGGCGGAAAGCAGTACCAGGTCGAGCAGGGTTCCCGTATCGTGGTGGAAAAGCTCGCCGTGGAACCGGGCGCCGAGATCGTTCTGGACAAGGTTCTCATGATCGGCGGCGAGGGCTGCAAGGTGGGCGCTCCCTACCTTGCCGGCGCCACCGTCAAGGCGGAAGTCGTGGCCCAGGGGCGCGGCCCCAAGGTGCTGGTGTTCAAGCGCCGCCGGCGCAAGGATTCCAAGTGCCTGCACGGGCACCGGCAGGACTGCACCGCCCTTCGCATTACCAGCATCAACAGCTAGGCCGGGCATTCCGGCGCTCCTTCCCGCCGTGCCTGCGCGGCGGAAGTGGCAGCGCCGGTAAAGCGGCCGAGGAGGCACCATGGCTCACAAGAAAGCGGGCGGCTCGTCACGCAACGGCCGCGACAGTCCGGGGCAGCGCCGGGGCGTCAAACGTTTCGGCGGCCAGCATGTGCTTGCGGGCAATATCATTGTCCGCCAGCTGGGCACGGTCGTGTATCCCGGCCTCAATGTGGGCATGGGGCGCGATTATACGCTGTTCGCCAAGGTGGACGGCGTGGTCCGTTTTGAAAAGTTCGTCCGCAAGCGCCGCGTCCTGACGCGCGTGCATGTGGACTATCCCACGGCCTAGCACCGCGCTGTGGCGGCAGCCGCCGCCATTTCGCGACGCGGTTTCTTCCGGGAAGGCGCCGCCCTGTGGCGGCCCTTCCCTTTTGTCGTTTTTACGGGCATAGTGACGGCATGTTGCGGGAAGCGCCCGCGGGATGGATGGTGTGCCGCGCGCTTCCCCACTGTGAGGCGTGCCATGCGTTTTGTGGATGAAGCCAGGATCCTCGTCAAGGCCGGCAAGGGCGGCCGGGGCTGCATGTCCTTCCGGCGCGAGAAGTTTGTGCCCAAGGGCGGCCCGGACGGCGG
This sequence comes from uncultured Desulfovibrio sp., assembly GCA_964576895.1. GTDB lineage: Bacteria > Desulfobacterota > Desulfovibrionia > Desulfovibrionales > Desulfovibrionaceae > Desulfovibrio. The sequence continues at coordinate 927 of CAZNXQ010000245.1, read as the reverse complement.
CGACGGCGGCAACGGCGGTTCGGTCTATCTCCGGGCGGACAGCCGTCTCCTTTCCCTCTATGACTTCCGGCTCAAGCGTGTCTATGAGGCGCAGAACGGCCAGCCCGGCCGCGGCGGCCAGTGCGACGGCAAAAAGGGCGCGGATCTTGTGCTCGGCCTGCCCGTGGGGACGCTCGTCTTTGCCGAGGGGGTGCCTGCGGAGGAACCGGCGGCAGGAGAGGAGGGCGCCACGCCTGGGGAAACCGGGGGCGGCGAGCGCCTGCTGGCGGACCTCAGCGAACCGGAAAGCCTTGTTCTGGTGGCGCGGGGCGGGCGAGGCGGCAAGGGGAACGAGCATTTCAAATCTTCCACCATGCGCGCGCCGCGCTTTGCCCAGCCCGGAGAACCGGGCGAGGAGGTGACCCTGCGTCTGGAGCTGAAGATCCTCGCGGATGTGGGGCTCATCGGGCTGCCCAATGCGGGCAAGTCCACCTTTATTTCCCGTGTTTCCGCCGCGCGTCCCAAGATCGCGGATTATCCCTTCACCACCATTACGCCCAACCTCGGCGTGATGATCGACGAGGTCGACCCGGAAAAGCGCATGATCATCGCGGATATCCCCGGCCTCATCGAAGGCGCGCACGCGGGTCTGGGCCTGGGGCACCGTTTCCTCAAGCATGTGGAGCGGACGCGCTTCCTTGTCCACATGCTGAGCATTGATGATGTGGACGATGCGGACCCCTGGGCCGGTTTCGAGCTCGTCAACGAGGAGCTGCGCCGCTTTGATCCGGAACTGGCCGAGCGGCGCCAGATCGAGGTCATCAACAAGATCGACCTGGTTTCCGAGGAGCGGCTTCAGGCGCTCATGGCCCGCGCCGCGCGGGAGGAGCGCCGCATCTTCTTCATCTCCGCGAAGGAGCGCATCGGCCTTGAGCCGCTGGTGGAGGA
>CAZNXQ010000244.1:0-1954 GCA_964576895.1 uncultured Desulfovibrio sp. | reverse complement strand
ATGGTCACCTTGCCCTTCTGGCCGGCCTGGGCCACGATTTCCGCTTCCTTGGCGTGCTGCTTGGCATTGAGCACGTTGTGGGGGATGCCGAGCCGCGTCAGCCGCCTGGAAAGCATCTCCGACGTCTCGATGGAGATGGTGCCCACCAGGACGGGCTGCTGCCGCTCATGCAGCTCGGCAATGGCCGCCACGATGGCGTCGAACTTCTCCTTGCGGCTGCGATAGATGAGATCCGGCATGTCCTTGCGGATCATGGGCTTGTTGGGCGGGATGCTGATGACTTCCAGATTGTAGATCTGCTGGAATTCCACGGCCTCGGTATCGGCGGTGCCGGTCATGCCCGAAAGCTTGTCATACAGCCGGAAATAGTTCTGGAAGGTGATGGAGGCGAGGGTCTGGTTTTCGGCGGCAATGGTCACATGCTCCTTGGCCTCCAGCGCCTGGTGAAGACCATCGGAATAGCGGCGCCCGGCCATGAGGCGCCCGGTGAATTCGTCCACGATGACCACCTGATCGTCCTGGACGATATAGTCCACATCGCGCTTGAAGACCTGGTGCGCCTTGAGCGACTGGAGCACATGATGCTGGGCGGTGATATTGGCGGGGTCAAAAAGATTGTCCAGCCCGAGCAGTTCTTCGCAACGGGCCACGCCCTCGTCGGTGAGCATGGCCGTTTTGGCCTTTTCGTCGATGGTATAGTGCTCGGGACCCAGCTGCCGCACGATGTCATCCACGGTGCGGTAAAATCCCACGGACTCTTCCGAAGCCCCGGAGATGATGAGCGGCGTGCGCGCCTCGTCAATGAGGATGGAGTCCACCTCGTCCACGATGGCGAAATTATGCCCCCGCTGGACAAGCTGGCTGGCATAGAACTTCATGTTGTCGCGCAGGTAGTCGAAGCCGAACTCGTTGTTGGTGCCGTAGGTGATGTCCGCGTTATAGGCGGTCTTGCGTTCCTCATCCTCAAGACCGTGGACGATGACGCCCGTGGAGAGGCCAAGGAAGCCGTAGAGCCTGCCCATCCATTCGGCGTCGCGCGTGGCGAGGTAATCATTGACCGTAACCACATGCACGCCCTTGCCGGACAGCGCATTGAGCACCACGGCCAGAGTGGCCACCAGGGTCTTGCCCTCGCCGGTCTTCATTTCGGCGATCTTGCCCTTGTGGAGCACGATGCCGCCCACAAGCTGGACATCATAGTGTCGCATGCCGAGCACACGGCGCGAAGCCTCGCGCACCAGGGCAAACACTTCGGGCAGGAGGGCATCCAGGCTCTTGCCGTTCTCCTGCACCTCGACCTTGTATCGGGCTATGCGCGCGGCAAACTCTTCGTCGGCCAGAGCCTGCATCTCCGGTTCCAGCGCGTTGATCTTCTGCACCAGAGGCCGCAGACGCCGCAGATAGCGTTCATTCTTGCTGCCAAAAATTTTTTTGAAAAGAAAACCGAACATGGGTACTCCTCGTATATGCAAAAGCTCCGGAACGGCGGATGCCGCCTCCGGCGCGTCACCGGGCATATGGAAGAGGAACGGCGTCCCTGCACGGAAAAAACCGTCATCTCCATAACAGTCTATTATACGTCATTTGTCTTTTTTTTGCAAATCATGTCCGGGCATGGACATCTCCGGCCGCCCCTCCTTTCTTGACGAAAATGGCGCATTCCTCTAGTGTCTGATTGCAAAAATTCTGCGAAGAATTTTTGCAGGATCGTTCGCGAAAAAGCGTGGTTTTTCGCGAACGAACCCGGCTATGCCGCCGCAAACCCCTTACGGGTTTTGTAGTGTCTACTTTTGCAAGTAGACACTAGCCTCGAAAACCTGCGGCCCGACGGTACGGGCGCGGCCCCCACACTCTCACCCGGATCGCCCCATGAGCAGCACCACGGAAGCCAGCGAAAATGCCCCCATCATCACCATCAGCCATGTCTGGAAATACTTCGGGCAACTTCCCGCTC
>CAZNXQ010000243.1:0-1960 GCA_964576895.1 uncultured Desulfovibrio sp. | reverse complement strand
GTGGCCGAGCGGCTGCTTGCCATCAGCGACCCGCTGGTGCCCCGCAGAACGCCCGTGGCGCCTCCCGCGGAGATCACCTGGGGAAGCGGCAGGAGCATGGATGCGCGTCAGGATCCCGCGCCTTCGGCCCCGGCGCCAGCCGCTCCCGCGGGAGGTTCCGCATCCCCCGGAAGCGCCGCCCCCGAAGCCTCGGCCCCAGCATCCCCTGCGGAGAATGCCACGCCGGAAGCCTCTCCGGCACCCACCCCCGCCGCCGGGGCACCGGCTCCCGCCGCTGCGGCGGAAAGCGCGGCTGACTTCAGCGCGGAAGACAGGGCCGCCCTCGCCCGTGACGTGCGCGCCTGGAACGCGGCCTTTGCCGGCCGTTCGCAGGATATCGCCGATTTCTATGACCGCAGGGAATACAACCGCCTGCCGCTTTCGCTTGGCGTGCCGCGTGGCCGTTCCTATGACAGCGCCATGCGCGCCCTTGAACGCGAATTCCGGCAGCCCTGGCTGCGGGTGGTGCAGCGGGCGCCGGAGCTGGAATTTCACTGGCCGGTGGCCGTGAGCCGTTGCGAGCAGATGGTGGTTGGCCCTGAGGGCGCGGTGCAGGGGCTGCGTACCCTCTGGTGGCGCAAGGATGCCGACGGCGAGTTCCGCATTGTGGGTTCGGAGTTCACGCCCGGCGAGTACGGGCTGGCCGCCGACTACCTTGAAATGGTCAGCGGCGAGGTGAGTCGTGCCGTTGAAGCGTGGCGCAGGGCCTGGGAAGGCGCCCGTCTGGACGACTACATGGCCTGCTACACGCGGGACGCCATCCAGGGGGGACGCGCGGGCAACCGCGCCATCCGCCGCCAGAAGGAAGAGCTCTGGCAGCGGGTGCGGCCCACCCTGGTCAATCTTTCGGGCCTGCGCCTGGCCATGGACAGGCGGGGCATCCGTGCGGACATGACCCAGGCATATGCGGACAGCGCGGGCCGGAGCGACCGTGGCGTCAAGACCCTTCTGCTGCGCTACGACGGCTCGGACTGGCGCATCCAGCGCGAGGACTGGGTGCCCGAGGCTCCGGCGAGGTAGCGCGTGCGATACCGGGAACAGCTGAGCATCATCCTCATGCGCGACAATGGCCCGCGCCGCAGTTTCCGTCTGCGCCGGAGCCGTTTTTTCGCCCTCATCGTCTTTTTCGCGAGCATGCCGGTGCTCTGCGCCCTGCTTGCCTGGCAGTGCTGGCTGCTGTGGGAGGAAAACGTCACCCTGCGCGTCAACATGCAGCGGTTTGAAACGGATTGCCAGACAGCGCAGGCCACCGCCGAGCGGCTGGAAAACTTTGAGGAACTGCTGCGTGAGGAAGGCGTTCAGGGGCGGGAGCTCCTGTTGCGCCGTCTGGCGCGCGCCGGCGGCGAGACCCAGGCCCCGGAGGGGGCGCCCGCCGCGGCTGCGGCGGAAACGGCCCGGAGCGCGCCTCCCGCGGGCACGCCCATGGCCGAGGGGCCGGGGCATGAGGAGTTTCCCGTTGTGGACACGGGCCGCGTCAAGGTGGCCAATGTGCAGGCGCGCGCGCTCAGGGGCAATTCGTTGCGCATCGGTCTGGATCTGCGCAATCCGGAGAGCCAGAAACTCCTCGCGGGAACGGTTTCCGCCACGCTGATCACGGCTTCCGGCCAGAAGTACCCGCTGGTCTTCGATCCGGAGGACGTGGGCAATTTCCGCATCAGCCGCTTCAAGCGCGCGGTCATGATTTCCCGCGTGCCTGAACAGTACAGCCTCGTCAACGCCCAGGTCATTCTGGAAGTCCGGGATCCAGGCCTGCTGTACCGCAATATTTTTGCCGTGGAACGCTAGAGCATCATATCTGCACGACAGAGATTTTCCTCAGGTTCCGCTGCCGTCATTTTCCCGCAGAGCGGGACAAGCGTTTTCCGTCGAGGAAAAGAGGTTTTTCCGCTGGCCGCCCGAAGCGGAGCGAAGGGCGGGGGCT
>CAZNXQ010000242.1:0-1995 GCA_964576895.1 uncultured Desulfovibrio sp. | reverse complement strand
GTAGCGCAGGGCCATGACCTCGCCCTCCGGTCCGCGCGCCGTCACTTCCACGCGCGCGGCCGCCGCTTCGGTCAGGCGCACCACCAGCGAGTGGTAACGCCCGGCGGCCAGGGGATTGGGCAGCCCCTCGAACAGGCCCTTGCCGTCATGGACGATGTCCGACTGCTTGCCGTGCATGACATCGGGCGCAAGCACGATGTCGGCCCCGGCATGCAGGCCGAGCAACTGGTGCCCAAGGCAGACGCCGAGCACCGGCACGGACGGCGCGCGCGCCTCCAGCCGCCGGAGGAACTCCGGGCAGAGTCCGGCGTTTTCCGGCCGCCCCGGCCCCGGCGAGATGCAGACCATGGTCAGGGCGGGGTCTTCCGCCATGCCCGGCAGGGCGGGATCGTCATTGGTCAGCACCACCGGCTCGCGTCCGAGGCCGTAAAACGCCTGCACGAGATTGTAGGTAAAGGAATCGTGGTTATCGATGAGCAGGAACATGGTCTTCCTCCCCGGCGGTGAGCGCGGCGCGCATGACAGCGGACTTGTTGAGCACTTCCTTCCATTCGAGGTCCGGGTCGGAATCGTGGACGATGCCGCCCCCGGCCTGCCAGAACAGGCGTCCGTCCCGCTGCCACATGCAGCGGATGGCGATGCCCATGTCGAGATCGACCGCGGGCGCCGCCTGTTCCCCCGTTTCCGGCGCGGCGGCGTCCTCCCCGGCGGGGTGCGCCCCGGCAAGGCCGATCCAGCCGACGCAGCCCGCATAGGGCCCGCGCGGGACGCCCTCCAGCTCGCGGATGATCTCCATGGCGCGGCGTTTGGGCGCGCCGGAGACCGTGCCCGCCGGAAAGGCGGCGGCGAGCACGTCCACCGCGTCCGGGGCATGGGGGGCATCCGCGGCATGGGGGGCATCCGGGGCATGGGAGGCATCCGGCGACATGCCGGCAACAGGAGCGCCGACGGGGCCGCCGAGGGTGGCGCTGATGCGGCTGGTGAGGTGCATGACGTGGGAGAAGCGTTCCACCTCCATGAACCGCTCCAGGCGCACGCTTCCGGGCCGCGCCACGCGGCCGAGGTCATTGCGGCCCAGATCCACGAGCATGACATGCTCGGCGCGTTCCTTGGGGTCGGCGAGCAGTTCGGCGGCCAGCGCCTCGTCCTCGGCGTCCGTGCGGCCGCGCCGCCGCGTGCCCGCAATGGGCGCCAGCGTGAGCCGCCCGCCCTCGCAGCGCACCATGACCTCCGGCGAGGAGCCGAACAGCATCAGGCCCGGAAAACGCATGCAGAACATGTAGGGCGAGGCGTTGAGCCCGCGCAGCCGCCGGTAACAGGCAAAGGCGTCCCCGGCGAAGGGCGTGGAAAAGCGCCGCGAGGGCACCACCTGAATGGCCTCGCCCTGGCGCAGGAGCTCCCTGATGCGCGTCACCATGGCCCTGTATTCGTCAGCCCCGGCGGTGTCGGCCGTTGCGGCCCGCGGGCCGTCCTTTGCCGCGGCGGCTTCCGCGCGGGGCGCTTCCCTGGCGGAACGGGGTTCGCGGTGTTCGCCCAGGCTGATCTGGCACAGCCGATGGTAGAGATGATCGAAGAGCAGCACCGTGCCCGGCAGGGCCAGCGCGCATTCCGCCTCCTCCGGGGGCAGGCTCCGGGAGAGCCCCGGCTGGAAGAGCCCGGCCATGCCGAAACCAAAATAGCCGTACAGGGCGCGCGTGATGGGCGGAAGGCTTTCCTCCCCCTCCGGCGGGAGCAGACGCACGCGCCCCAGCAGGGCGCGCAGGCCCTCCACAAAGGGCGCGCCGTCCAGATCGCGCAGCGGGGCGAAGCGCGCATCGCGCGCCTCCAGCGCCAGGCGCCCCTCCCGGCAGGCGACGAGCAGGGCCATATCACAGCCGAGAACGCTGTACCGGCCCCAGCGGCCGTCCACCTCGGCGCTTTCCAGAAGCACGCCTTCGCCCTCGCCCACCATGCCCAGCCAGAGGCTGATGGGGGTGTCCATGTCAGCCGGGAGCC
>CAZNXQ010000241.1:0-2002 GCA_964576895.1 uncultured Desulfovibrio sp. | reverse complement strand
ACGGAAAGCCCATGAGCAGCAATACCGGGCGCCACAGCGCCATCCAGGCCATCACCACCTACAAGCCGGACGTGGCGCCCCTGAACTTTGCGGACACGCGGCCCACGGATATTTTCGGCTGCAATGTGTTCAATGACCGGGTCATGCGCGAGCGCCTGCCCAAGGAAGTCTACCGCTCGCTCCACAAGACCATCGCCTTCGGCGAACGCATGGACCCCTCCATTGCGGACACGGTGGCCGCGGTCATGAAGGACTGGGCCATTGAAAAGGGCGCCACGCACTTCACCCACATCTTCTACCCGCTCACGGGCCAGACCGCCGAAAAGCATGACAGCTTCCTCATGCCGGACGGCTCCGGCGGCGTCATCGCCGAATTTTCCGGCTCCATGCTCATCAGGGGCGAGCCGGACGCCTCCTCCTTTCCCTCCGGAGGCCTGCGCTCCACCTTCGAGGCGCGCGGCTACACGGCCTGGGACGTGACGAGCCCGGCCTATATCATGGAAAACCCCAACGGCACCTTTCTGTGCATCCCCACCATGTTCCTTTCCTGGACGGGTGTCGCGCTGGACAAGAAGACGCCGCTCCTGCGCTCCAATCAGGCCGTCAACCGCGAGGCGCAGCGTCTGCTCGCGCTCTTCGGCGTGCACACGGCCCTGCCCGTGCTTTCCTATGCGGGGCTGGAGCAGGAATATTTTCTGATCGACCACAATTTCAACTTTGCCCGGCCGGACATCCAGATCGCCGGGCGCTCCCTGTTCGGCGCGCGGCCCGCCAAGGGACAGGAATTCAGCGACCAGTATTTCGGCGTTATCCCCCAGCGCGTCCTTTCCTGCATGATGGAGGTGGAGCGGGAGCTTTACAAGCTGGGCGTGCCCGTGCGCACCCGCCACAACGAGGCGGCCCCCAGCCAGTACGAGATCGCGCCGCTTTACGAGCCGAGCAACCTTGCCGTGGATCACAACCACATCATCATGTCCACCCTGCGCAACGTTGCCAAGCGGTACGGGCTCAAGTGCCTGCTTCACGAAAAACCCTTCAGCGGCGTCAACGGATCGGGCAAGCATGTCAACTATTCCCTTGGCAACAGCGAGCTCGGCAGCCTGTTCGATCCGGGGGAAACGCCGCACGCCAATGCCAAGTTTCTGGTGTTCTGCGCGGCCATGATCCGCGCCGTGCACAAGTTCGGCGGCCTTTTGCGGGCCACGGTGGCCAGCGCCAGCAACGATCACCGCCTGGGCGCGCACGAGGCGCCGCCGGCCATCATGTCCATCTTCCTGGGGGACCAGCTCACCGAGGTTTTCGAGGCCTTCCGCGCGGGACGGGCCGAGGACGCGGCCAACGGCCGCAAGCGCCGCATCATGAATGTGGGCGTGGATACCCTGCCCCCCCTGCCCACGGACCCCGGCGACCGCAACCGCACGAGCCCCGTGGCCTTCACCGGCAACCGCTTTGAATTCCGGGCCGTGGGCTCCGGGCAGTCCGCCGCGGGCTCCATCACGGCGCTCAACGTCATGATGGCGGATTCCCTCGGTTTCGCCGCCGACTGGCTGGAACGCGAAACCGCTGCCGGGGCGGATTTCAACGCCGCCGTGGAATCCTTCATCACCCATGTGATGGAAGAGCACAGCGCCGTCATCTTCAACGGCGACGGCTATTCCGAAGTCTGGCATCAGGAGGCGCGCCGGCGCGGCCTGCCCGATCTGCGCACCACGCCGGACGCCATCCCCGAAATCACCACCCCGCAAGTGGTGCAGATCTATGAACGGGAGGGCGTGCTCACGCGCGATGAACTCCGCGCCCGGCAGGAGATCTATCTTGAGCAGTATTGCAAGACCGTGCGCACCGAGGCCAATCTGGTCATCCGCATGGCAAGGACCATCATCTTCCCCGCGGCCATGCGCTACCAGGGAGAACTGGCGGCCACGGCGGCCCGCATGCGCGACATTGGCCTCGACATCCGCACGACCACCCTTGAAGCGGTGACCTCCAGCCTGCGACAGCT
>CAZNXQ010000240.1:0-2031 GCA_964576895.1 uncultured Desulfovibrio sp. | reverse complement strand
GCGTCCTGCGCATGGTCAAAACCGCCGCGAAAAATCGCCTTGTGGAGCTGCGCCGCCCCGGCGGCGTGCTCGAAGACGGCGAAATGCTGGATGTCTTCATTAAGGAAGCCAAGCAGCGTCAGGATTCCATTGAGCAGTACACCACCGCCGGACGTCCCGATCTTGCCGCCAGGGAGGCGGACGAACTGGCGATCCTGCGGGAATACCTTCCCAAGGCGCTGTCCCCGGAAGAACTTGCCGCCGCCATTGACGCCGCGGTGACAGAGCTTGGCGCCACGGGGCCGCGGGACATGGGCCGGGTGATTTCCGCCGTCATGGGCGCCTGCAAGGGGCGCGCGGACGGCAAGGAGGTGGCGGCCGCCGTAAAGCGGCGGCTTTCCTGAGGCGCCTGCATCGTCTGCGCGCCAGGGGCCGCAGCGCAGCGGCCTCCTCCGCGCCCTTCCCCGCGCGCGACCATTGCCAGAATTGCCGCAGGCCTTATCTTGTGCGGCATCACCACCTCAGCTTGTGATGCAGGATCATGATACATCCCCGCACGCTCCAGGCACTTGAATTTGACAAGATCGTCGCCGCGCTGGCCGCCCGCTGCATTTCAGGCGCAGGCACGGCTCTGGCGCAGGCCCTCAAACCCCTGGCCGACGCCGATGCCGCCCACCGGGCCTTGCGTCTTTATGGAGAAGCGGCGCTCTGGAGCGCCACGCCCGAACCGGGGACGGGAAAACCCTTTGCCCTCGTGGCATTCCCGGATATCTCCGGCTTGTTCCAGTCCATCGAGGCGGACGCGGAATCTGCCCCGGTGCCCGCCCGGCGGCACGCGGTTCCCGATGCCGAAGCTTTCTGGGCGCTTCGGGAACTGTTGCGCCTGGCGGCCAGGGCCCATGCGTCCATCGCGGTTCCCGATGCGGCGCGGCACTGGCCGCTCCTGCTGGAAACGGCGCAGGAAACGCCCCTGCCCGTCCAGCTCACGGCCGCGCTCAACCGCTGCATTTCGGACGATGCCCTGCTCAGGGATGAAAGCTCTCCCGAACTCTATCGCCTGCGGAACGAAGTCCGCCGCCTCCATCAGGGTTGCCTGCGGAAAGTCAGGGACTTTGCAAAGCAGTATAATCTGCTCCCCTATCTGCAGGACGAATTCATGACCCTTTCGTCGGACAGGTACGTCCTGCCGCTCAAGGCCAATTTCAAGGGCCGCGTGCAGGGCATCATCCACGACTGGTCGCAAACGGGTGAAACCTGTTATTTCGAGCCCCTCTTCCTCGTGGAGGTCAACAACCGCCTTCAGGAACTCAAACACGAGGAGCATGAAGAGGAACGCAAGATCCTTGCCTACCTCGGCGATCTGCTGGCAGCGGAACTGCCGGGCGCGCGCGGCGCCCTTGAGCTCCTCGCGCGTCTGGACCTCCTCCAGGCCAAGCGCCGCCTGGCCGAGGCGCTTGATGCCCGATGCGTTCCCCTGACGCCCGCGAACGAAGGCATCGCGCTCACGGGCGCGCGGCATCCCCTCCTGGTACTCGCCCGCCACGGGCAGGAGACGCAGGGCGCTTCTTCCCGTCCCGCCGGTCTTTCCGCGACGGAACAGCCGGTGCGGCCGCTGGACATCATCCTGCGGCCGGGCGAGCGAGTTCTGGTCATCACGGGCGCCAATGCGGGCGGCAAGACCGTCTGCCTGAAGACGCTCGGCCTGGTGGCGGCCATGACCATGAGCGGGCTGCCCGCCCCGGTGCGCAGCGGCTCGCATCTCCCCTGGTTCTCGCGCATGGACGCCTTCATCGGCGATGAACAGAGCCTTGACGGCAACGTGTCCACCTTCACGGCCCAGATCGACCATCTCGCCAAGGCCTGGAAACATCTGGACACGCAGGGTCTTGTCCTGCTCGACGAATTTGGCGCCGGAACCGATCCGGCCCAGGGCGCGGCGCTCGCCCAGGCGGTTCTGGACGGGCTGCTGGACAAGCAGTGCTTTGCCCTTTCCGCCACGCATTTTCCGGCGCTCAAGTCCTACGCGCTGACGCGGGAGGGCGTGCGCGCCGC
>CAZNXQ010000239.1:0-2043 GCA_964576895.1 uncultured Desulfovibrio sp. | reverse complement strand
TCAGTGCATCTGATGATGAACATACGAAATTCCTCCGTTTTCGCTGGCGCCTGATACCCGGCCAAGCCCATTCCCCGGAGAAAAAGGTTGACCGCCTCATCCACCTGTTCGCGGGTAGGCTGTTCGTTTTCCTGCCATGACAGAATTCAGTGCGTGACCGGCATTTTGCTCTGGATGGATTCCTCGGCAAGAGAAATCATTTCCCTTTTCTGTGCGGCGACGGTCGTGGTCAGGAAATTTCTGCTTCCGGCGAAAGCAAGTTTCTCTTTCCCGTTGTCGTCGTGTTCGGCAAGGATATAGTCCACCAGACCGCCAATCATGGTGGATTTGGACTTTTTGAAGCTGGTACGCTTGAGCTTTTTGACGATCATTGTTTTTCGCTCAGGGCTTCAATGACACCCGGATTTGCCGCAAGGCGGCGTCCAATTCCGCGAGAGTGGCCGCGTTGCCCGTCCGCTTCACCACGTCAAAATGATGCTTGAGCAGGCCCCCAAGCCGCCGCAATTCCCGGATGGTCTGAGCGTCCGTTCTGGCGATGATGGGCCTGCCGCCAAAGAACAACCGCCGCATGTACTCGGAAACGGAGATTCCGGCAGTCACGGCTTGTTGGGCTATTCTTTCATCTTCCTCGACGGTAAGCCGGAGCGTCCGTCTCTTCTGAAATCTGGTTGTCGTCTTCCGCTTTTCCATCCGCCTTTCCTGCCTTTTTGCGAGCGTGAGAAGCGAAGCCTTTGGCAGGATGCCAGCTGTTTCAGACAGCTACCATCCTGTAAGGAAGAACGCTCCTCAGTCTCTGGAACACTACCTTCACGCTTCGGCTGGCGCATCAGTTGCGCCATGCTTCCTCTTTTGGCGCAAGCATAGATGAAAAATGCGCTTGAAGGCCAGAGAAAAAGACAAAAGGACGGTATTGTTTTTCCTTGAACAATACGTTCCGGCGGCAATGGGATTAGAAGATGAAAAAGAGCAAAAAAGGAATTGTCCGTATTTGTGGAATAGCGTCCGTATCTATCCAGTTTGGTACGCATTTATTCGGTAAGAAAAGTTGTCAATGAAGTTTTCACCGTGGTATGGGGAAAGAAAAGGAATTTTTGACAAGGAAGGTGATGCTTATGGCAACGGCTCGACGCTATACAATGGAACAGATAGAGATCGCCCGGAAAAAGCTCCGCAATCTGCCGGTGAAAGAGGCGGGGAAGACTCGCGGGGAAGTTGCGGAATTTCTGGTCAACGACATCAAAAAGGCCATGCGGCAGGGCTACCCGCCCATGCTCGGCGATGCCAAGGATCAGCGCAGCTGGACGATGTGGTGCACCCTCTGGCTTTCCGAGTGCTGGCGCATCGCCCGTGAGGGCGCGCCGCTCATGGTGTTTACCGACTGGCGGCAGCTCCCGGCCCTGACCGATGCCGTCCAGGGGGCGGGCTGGTTGTGGCGGGCCATTGTGGCGTGGGACAAGCGTTCCGCGCGGCCGCAGCTGGGCAGGTTCCGGCAGCAGTGCGAGTATGTGATCTTCGCCTCCAGAGGCCGCTTTGCCGCGCCCTCGCGGGCCTGTCTGCCGGGCGTTTACTCCTATCCCGTCAACCCGGCGCACAAGGTCCACCTGACCAGCAAGCCTGTGGCGCTCATTACCGATTTGCTGGCCGTGACGGCTGCTGATACCGTGCTTGATCCCTTCATGGGCGGCGGCTCTGTCGGCGAGGCATGCCTCGCCACGGGGCGTGGCTACATCGGCTGCGAGCTATCGCCGGAGTATTTCGAGATCAGCCGGGAGCGGCTGGAGGAGGCGTTGGCGTCGCGCGGATAAGACAAGGACGGCCACGCCTTGACGACAGCCCACAAAAAATCGCCTGACTTTACCCAAGCCCGGCGATTTTTTGTGATGCCAATTCGTGCCAAGTTATTTGCAAAACAGTGCCAATTCTCGCGCTTCCTTATTCTTGCCAGGAATGACTTTTTGAACTGTACCGAACCAAGATGGATTGAAATCTGGCGGAGGGAGAGGGATTTGAACCCCCGTGGGGCGTGAACCCCAAGTGGTTTTC
>CAZNXQ010000238.1:0-2048 GCA_964576895.1 uncultured Desulfovibrio sp. | reverse complement strand
GCACCCGCCTTGCGCCGCCCTTCCGTCGCGACGCCCTGGCGCTGCCCACCCGCTACCTGCCCAAGTACGAAAAGCTGGACAAGAAGTACTTCCCCAAATAGGGAACAGACCTTGAACACGGGGGGCGCCGCTTCGGCGGCGCCCCGCCGCAGGAAGAGGCGGGCCGCCTGCGGGTTGGCGCGCCTCTTTCATTTTTCCTGCACTTCCTGCATTCGAGGAGCCCGCAGATGGAAAGCAAACCCTTTGTGCGTCGTGGCCGTCCGTATACCGGGCCTGTGCAGGCCGTCATCCTTGACTGGGCCGGAACGGCGGTGGATCATGGCTGCCGCGGGCCCGTGGCGGTGTTCACGCGCGCCTTCGAGCGCTTTGGCCTGAATCCGGAAACCGCCGAGGTGCGCGCTCCCATGGGGCGGGAAAAGCGCGAGCATGTGGCGACCATGCTGGCTATGCCGCGCCTTGCCGCCCTTTGGCGCGAACGGAGCGGGCACGCGCCCGACGATGCCGATGTGGACGCGGTGTTCGCGGCCGTGAACGAGCTCATGCCCGGCACCCTCGCCGACTATGCCGAGCCGGTGCCCGGCTGCGTGGAGGCCATGGCCCGTTTGCGCGAAATGGGGGTGAAGATCGGCTCCTGCACGGGCTACAGCCGCTCCATGATGGAAAACCTGCTGCCGCGCGCCGCCGCCGCGGGATATGCGCCCGATTGCGTTGTCCCGGCCGACGAGGTGCCCGCGGGGCGTCCCTGGCCGTGGATGTGCCAGATCAACTGCATGCGTCTGGGCGTTCATCCGCAGGAAGCTGTCATCAAGGTGGGCGACACCGTGGCCGACATCGAGGAGGGCCTCAACGCCGGACACTGGAGCGTTGCCGTCACGCGCACGAGCAACGCGCTTGGCCTCACGGCGGAAGAGGCCGCGGCCATGCCTCCCCAGGAACTTGCCCGGCGCGAAGAAGTCCTGGCCCGCAGCTTTCGGGAGGCGGGGGCGCACCATGTGATCTCCTCTGTGGCGGATCTGCCGGAACTGGTGGAGAACATCGCCGGGCGCCTGCGCCGGGGAGAGCGCCCCTGGGAATAGTGGGGCGCGGCATCCGTGCCTGTCTGCCGCCTGCGCGTGGCGTGGCACGCGCTTGACAGGGCAATCGAAGAATTTTACCATATTTGAATGGGTCGTTAACTCAGTAGGTAGAGTATCTGCCTTTTAAGCAGAGAGTCGCAGGTTCGATCCCCGCACGACCCACCAACCTAGCATCCCACAAAGTCCCGCGAAGCCCAAAAAGCCAAGCGGGGCTTTGCTTTTTGGCAATGGCTGAGGTGGGCGGCCTGCATGAGGCTCCAAGGACGGTCCATGTGCGCGAGGCACCGGCGGAAACGCCGGGCGCAGCGGCCCCATGCTTTACCATGGTCATTGGCGGCAGGCGGTGTGGCGCGCGTTTTTCCGGGGTGCTTCCCTTTCGCCCGCATTCTTGCCTGTCGCCCGCGCCTGCGGTAGCCTGCGGCATGCCCATGAGCCACCCCGTTCCGACCGCTGCCGCCCTGGCGGCCTTCGCGCCCGCCTCCCAGCTGGCGCTCCTGCGCGAGCTTGTGGAACTGGTGAACGCGGACGGCGATGTGGCGGAACGCCTGGAACAGGCGCTTGCGCTCATGGCCGCGCACTTGCCCCTCATCCACAGCACGGTAACGCTTGTGGACCCGCGCAGTGGCGAGATCCGCATCAATGCCGCGTTTGGGCTCAATCCGGCGGAGCGGCGGCGCGGGCACTATCTGCAGGGGGAGGGCGTCACCGGGCGCGTCATTGCCAGCGGCCGCGCCATGTGCGTCTGCGATGCCGGCGCGGAGCCGCTTTTTCTCAACAAGACCCGTTCGCGCGACCTGAAGCGTGAACGGGTCTCGTTTCTCTGCGTCCCCATCCGGCTGCATGACCAGGTGGTGGGCGCGCTTTCGGTGGATCATCTGCCCGCGGATGCGGCCACGCTGGAGGACGAGCTCCACCTGTTGCAGATCATCGCCGCGCTGCTGGCGCACACGGCGCTGGAAAGCCTTGACCGCA
>CAZNXQ010000237.1:0-2063 GCA_964576895.1 uncultured Desulfovibrio sp. | reverse complement strand
TGCCGGGCGCTGTAGCGCACGCCATGGAGAAAGTCGCCGCCGGAAATGCCCGTGGCCGCGAAAAAGCAGTCATCGCTGCGCACAAGGTCATTGACCGTGAGCACCTCGCGCAGATCGATGCCCGCATCGTTGATGGCCTCTTTTTCCACATAGGACTGCGGGTCCAGCCGGGCGAGGATCTGACCGCCCATGGCCTTGATGGCGCAGGCGGAGAGCACGCCTTCCGGAGTGCCGCCGGTGCCCATCATCATGTCCACCTCGGAACGCGGGTCCACAGCCATGAGGGCGCCGGCCACATCGCCGTCGGTCTGGAGCTGGATGCGCGCCCCGGCCGCGCGGACCTCCTCGATGAGCCGCTGGTGGCGGGGCTTGTCGAGCACGAAGATGACGAGATCCTGGACGCTCTTGCCGAGCGCGCGCGCCACATTGTTGCAGTTGTCGCGCACGGGCGCGTCCAGATCCACCACATCACGGGCTTCGCCGGGCACCACGAGCTTCTGCATGTAATAGCTGGGCCCGGGGTTGAACATGCTGCCTTCCGGCGCCACGGCCACCACCGAGATGGCGTTGGGGCGGCCATACGCCAGAAGGTTGGTGCCCTCCACGGGGTCCACCGCCACATCCAGGCGCGGGCCCGCGCCCTCGCCCACCTTTTCGCCGTTATAGAGCATGGGGGCGTGATCTTTCTCGCCTTCGCCGATGATGACGGTGCCGTCAATGTGCAGGCTTGCGAAACTGACGCGCATGGCGTCCACCGCCGCGCCGTCGCCGGCCTCCTTGTTGCCGCGTCCGAGCCAGCGCGCGGAGGCGAGGGCGGCAGCCTCGGTGATGCGGACGATGTCCAGGGCCAGGTTTCGTTCCGGTGCTTCAGGCATGATGCTCTCCTCGGCGTGGGATATGCGCGGATACGCGGTGGAAACCGCCGTTCCCGCCACCATAGCCCACTGCGCGGGCCCGTTCAAGCAAAAAGCCGGGCGGCGCCGTTCTCCCCACGCCCGCCGCGCCGTGGGGGCGGCGGCCGGCAGGCTTGACAAAAGGCCGCGCCGGGGCAAAAAAGGAAGTCCGTCGCGGCGGTACCGCGCAGTCAATGCAGCAAAGGACAGAACCATGAAAGTGTACTACGATCAGGATGCGGATCTCAACGTTCTCAAGGGCAAGACCGTGGCCATCATCGGTTACGGCAGCCAGGGCCACGCCCACGCGCAGAACCTGCGCGACTCCGGCGTCAAGGTGGTGGTGGGCCAGCGTCCGGGCAGCGCCAACTACGAGCTTGCCAAGGAGCACGGCTTTACGCCTGTCTCCGCCGCAGAAGCCGCGGCCCAGGCCGACCTGATCATGGTTCTCCTGCCTGACGAAGTGCAGGCCCAGGTCTACGAGCAGGACATCAAGCCCCATCTCACCAAGGGCAAGGCCCTGCTCTTCGCTCACGGCTTCAACATCCATTTCAGTCAGATCCAGCCGCCCAAGGATGTGGATGTCTTCCTCATCGCGCCCAAGGGGCCGGGCCATCTCGTGCGCCGCACCTTCACCGAGGGCGGCGGCGTGCCCTGCCTGGTGGCCATTGAGCAGGACGCCACGGGCAGCGCCCTCAAGACGGCCCTGGCCTATGCCAAGGGCATCGGCGGCACGCGCTCCGGCGTCATCGAGACGACCTTCCGCGAAGAGACGGAAACCGACCTCTTCGGCGAGCAGGCCGTGCTCTGCGGCGGCCTTTCCGCGCTCATCGAGGCCGGTTTCGAGACCCTGGTGGAAGCCGGCTACCAGCCGGAAATGGCCTACTTTGAATGCCTGCACGAAATGAAGCTCATCGTGGACCTCATCTACGAGGGCGGCCTCTCGCGCATGCGCTATTCCATCAGCAATACCGCCGAATACGGCGATTACGTCTCCGGCCCGCGCCTCATCAACGACAGCGTGAAAAAGGAAATGAAGGCCGTGCTCAAGGACATCCAGAGCGGCAAGTTCGCGCGCGACTTCATCCTGGAGGCACGCGCCCGCTATCCCATGTTCCTCACCACGCGCCGCAACGAGTCGCAGAAGCAGATCGAAAAGGTCGGCAAGGA
>CAZNXQ010000236.1:0-2065 GCA_964576895.1 uncultured Desulfovibrio sp. | reverse complement strand
CCCAGATGCGCGTCAAGTGCACGCTCGCCAACCGCAAGGGACGCCTCTGGAGCGAATCGTGCAACGCGAGCCAGAGCCGGAGCGGCCTGCCCTCCGGTTCCACGGCGGAAGACCTGCTGCTCGATACCCTGCGCGATCTTGTCAAGCCCATGGCCCAGAAGATCGTGCAGACCATCGACACCAGGAAGCAATAGGGTTCGATGCGGTCTGATCCCGCGCGCGGGACCCGTGCCCCTGTTTCCCGGCGCCGTTTCAGGCTGCCGGGGGCGGGCCTTGTTCTTGGCGCGCTTCTGTGCCTGCTGGCG
Source organism: uncultured Desulfovibrio sp. (assembly GCA_964576895.1). Classification (GTDB taxonomy): domain Bacteria; phylum Desulfobacterota; class Desulfovibrionia; order Desulfovibrionales; family Desulfovibrionaceae; genus Desulfovibrio. Next base: position 1,760 of record CAZNXQ010000236.1, on the reverse strand, counting down.
GGGACGCCCCCCGGCGCCGGCATCTGCCATGGCGCCGGGGAACTTCGGGAAGTGGTCGCCGCGCCTGCCCTGTCCGACGTGACGGAACTTGTGCGCCGGCCCTTTCCGCTCATTGTGCCGCTGGAGTACCGGTGGGCCAGGGCGGCGGCGTGGCTGACCGCCCTGGGGTCGGCGCGCGCCGCTCTGCCCGCAGGAGCCAGGATCGGGCTTGCCGCTTCCGGACTTGACGACCGCGCCGGGCTGCTCGCGCTCTGCGCCCGGCTCTACACGCTGGATCACCTTACCCCTGAGGATTCGCCGGACCTGGTGGTGGCCGTGCGCCTTGTGCCCACGCCGGACGCGGCCACGGCCATGGCCAGCGCCGTGCGCGAGGCGGATCTGCTTGCCGTGCAGCGGGCGCTCATCAAGGATCTGGAACAGGCGCTGGTGGCGGTGCGCCGCCGCTGGCCGTCATCGTTGGCGGAAGCGCGGCAACGGCCCGTCGAGCTTGAGGCGGCGTCCCTGCGGCTGGATGCGCTCTGGCAGGCCCTGGGGGCCGTCCGCGCCGAGCCGGGCGGCTGGTCCTGCGCGCCGGAGGCCCTGCCCGCGCTGGAGCGGGCCGCCGCGGGCGCGCGGGAAAACGCGGCGGTGTGGCTGCTTCTGGCCGAGGCGCAGATACAGCGCGATTTGCCGCAGGCGGCCGTGGCGTCTTCCGGTGAGGCCCTGCGGCTCCTGGCTCTGGACACGGCGGCGCATCCGGCAACGGCGCGGCTGGCGGGCAGGGCCCGCTATGTGCGTGCCCTGGGCCACTGGCGTCTGGGGCAGCCGGCTCTGGCCGAGGCCGATCTGGACGCTTCCCTGCGGGCGCCCCGCTCCGAGAGCGCTCCCCAGGGGGAGGAACTGGCGCGGCGTCTGCGCGCGCGGGGGGCGGTGCGCATGCTGCGCCACAATGAGGAGGGCATGTGCGCGGATTTTCTGGCGGCCTGCGGTCTGGGCGACTGCGAAGGCCTGGCCGTGGCCCGGCGGCGCGGGCACTGCCGCTCCGCGTTGCCCGCGGAGAGCGCGCCATGAGCCAGCCCGTTCTGCTCAAGGTCTACGGCAATCTGCATCCGGCGGATGCCGATCTTCGCGCGGCCGTGGCCGCCGCCTGCGAGGCGCGCATGCCCGCCGGAGAGGAGGCGGTCAGCTTGGAGGGCGATCTGCTCCGCATCGCGTTCGAGGGTCTGTATTTCCCGGTGGAGGAGACGCTGGCCGCCGTGCAGGCGCGGCTTCGGCCGGAACAGACGGGCAAGCTCGATGTGCTTGATCTGGAGGCCTGGCGTCTGGAGCGGCATGTTTTCGCAAACGGCCGCATCACTTCCGGCGCGGCGCCGCTGAACAATGTTCTGGAGTTTTCGGGGCACTAGAGCGTTTGCGCAATGAAATCGCGCAAACGCTCCGGCGGATGCGGAAGCAGACGCCCGCGCCGTAATAAGGCGGAAAACCACGCTTTTCCGCCGAAATGAAGGCGGCGAAACCTGATGAAAATATCTGTAAGGCAGATATTTTCATCAGCAAAATGCTCTAGGGCGTTTTCGCAATGAAATCGCGTAAACGCTCCGGCGCAAAGTGACGTTCGGGGTTTCCACAGCGGACGTTCGTTGAAGGAGTCATCATGCCAGCCATACTTCCCGGACAGACGGATATTTACGCCCTTACCGACGCGCGCCTTTCCCTGGGGCGCCCTGTGGCCGAAGTGGCCCGCGCCCTGCTGGACGCGGGCGTGCGCCTGCTCCAGTATC
>CAZNXQ010000235.1:0-2065 GCA_964576895.1 uncultured Desulfovibrio sp. | reverse complement strand
TCGTCATTCCGGAGAGAGGGAGACAGGCATGAAAGACATTCGCAAGGTGATCATTCCCGTGGCCGGCTGGGGCACCCGTTCACTGCCAGCAACCAAGAACATCCCCAAGGAAATGCTCCCCATCTACAACAAGCCCGTCATCCAGTATGTGGTGGAGGAAGCCATCCGCGCCAAGATCCGGGACGTCATCTTCGTGACCAACCGGGACAAGAGCGTCATTGAGGATCATTTCGACTACAACCTCCAGCTGGAGGGGGTGCTTGAGCGCGCCGGCAAGCTGGACAAGCTTGAGGCCGTCCGCGAAGTGGCCGAAATGGTCAACATCATGTCCGTGCGCCAGAAAAAGCAGCTTGGCCTGGGGCATGCCGTGCTCTGCGCGCGGGAACTCGTGCGCGGCGATCCCTTTGCCATCATGGTGGGCGATGACCTCATGTTCGGCGGCGTGCCGGGCATCGGCCAGCTCATCGAAGTCGCCATGGCCGAGAAGATGCCCGTGGTGGGCGTTATGGAAGTGCCGTGGGAGAAGGTGAGCAAATACGGCATCATCGACGGCGAGGAAGTGGCCCCCGGCGTCTTCCGCGTGCGGGACATGGTGGAAAAGCCCAAACGCGAGGACGCGCCTTCCCGGCTCGCCATCGTGGGCCGGTATGTGCTCACGCCCGACATTTTCGACTACCTCGAAAAGGTGGAGCCGGGCCAGGGCGGCGAGATCCAGCTTACGGACGCCCTGCAGTCCATGGCCAAGGAACGGGGCATGATGGCCGTGCGGATGGCGGGCATGCGCTTTGACGCGGGCGACTGGGCGGAATTTCTCACCGCCAACATCTACTTTGCCCTGCAGGACGAGGAGCTGCGCTACGAGCTCCTGGGGCTGCTGAAGAATTTCGTCCAGTTCCAGTAGGCCGGCCGTTCCCTGACGCGCCATTGTGTCAGGCACTGCACCGGGGCACGCGGGGGCGACATCGCCCCCCGCGTGATTCCGGTTTTGTGTCCGGGCATGCCGGGGCGCCGCGCGTCCGGAGGGGGCGGCCTATAGGCGCACCGGGAAACGTTCGGGACGGCCCCCGGTCTTCATTCCTGTTGTGCCCTCCTTGCCGATGCCCTACGCCCACGTTGCTCTTCTGAGTCCTCCCTATGCCACGCTGACGTACAGCCTGCCGGAATATTTCGGTGAGGAGCTTTGGCGTCCGGGGCTGCGCGTCGCCGTGCCGCTCGGCAGGGGGAAGGACGCGGCCCTCAGGGCGGCCGTTCTGCTGGATGTCTGCGCCGGGGCCGATGTGCCGCCGGGCGTGGTTTGCAAGGCGGTGTTCTGGCCGCTGGAGACGGCGCCGCTCCTGCCGCCGGGGCTGCTTGACCTCATGCGGGATCTGGCGTTGCGCCAGGGGGTGGAACCGGGGCATGTGCTCGGCCATGTGCTGCCGCAGGGCCTGCGGAGCACCGGCGTGCGTCTGCGCCGTCTTGGGGGACGCGCCGAAACGCGGAGCCTGCGCAGTCTCCGGCAGGCGGCAGCGGACGAGCGCGCCGAGCTCGCGCGGGAACTGTGCTCCGGCGCGGCGCGCCTCTTGCCCCGAAGCGTGGATGCCGCCAGTGAGGAATACTGCCATTTGCGTGCGGATGCGCCCTGGCCGGTGCGGCCTTCGGCCACGCGACAGATTGCGGTGCTGGAATTTCTCCACACCCACGGGCCGGTCAGCCGCCGCCATTTGCTCCGTGAGGTGGGCGATGCCGCCCCGGCGCTTGCCGCCCTTGTGCGGGCGGGCCATGTGGCGCTTGTTCACGACACCGGCGAAGCGGATGAGCCGGGATCGGCGCTCCTGGCGCCGGCCCCGGCGCGCGTGCGGCTCAACGCGGATCAGCGCGCGGCTCTGGATGACCTCACGGCCGCCCTGGAGGCGGACAGCGCGCAAAACCGCCTGCTCTACGGCGTGACCGGCAGCGGCAAGACGGCGGTATATCTGGAGCTTGCCGAACGGGTTCTGGCAAGGGGGCGGAGTGTCCTGCTGCTTGCGCCGGAAGTGGCCCTGGCGCTCAAGCTGCGCCGGGATGCGGCCAGCGCCCTGCCGGA
>CAZNXQ010000234.1:0-2075 GCA_964576895.1 uncultured Desulfovibrio sp. | reverse complement strand
TTCTGGAGATCCATCCAGTTGACGAGCCGGGGCATGCGGTCGGTCGCGATGTTTTCCGAAACCTCGGTGCCCTCGCTCATGCCGCGGATGGCCACAAAGCCCAGGACCATCGTCAAAAAGATTACGGCACAAAATCCCCCGCCGATTTTCTTGCCTATACTCATTACCAGCCTCCCATGCCTTCATTTCCTGCCGCCCCGGCAATCGGGCAGCGTTCCTGCCAGTTCCCGCGCGGCGCTGCCGGGTCTGCCCCGGCAGACCTGCCATAAGAACACCGCCCGCCGGGCTCCATTGCCTGCTCTATCGGCCATGGCACGCAAAAGATTAGGCTCGCGCGCCATGACCGGCCCGTGCGTCACAAAAATCTGTCGTCCCGTTCCAGATAGCCGCGCACATAGTCCTCCACGCCCGCCTCCAGCGGCGTGAAGCGCAGCGGGCAGCCCGCGCGGGCCAGCCAGCCCATGTCCGCCCTGGTGAAGGCCTGATATTTGCCCCGCAGGGTGGCGGGCATGTCCACATAGTCGATGGCGGGCTCGCGCCCCAGGGCCGCAAACACGGCCCGCACAAGCTCGTTGAAGCTGCGCGCCTCGCCCGTGCCCACGTTGCGGATGCCGTTGACGTGCGGATGCTCCAGCAGCCACGCCATGAGCCGGACGCAGTCCTTCACATAGACGAAATCGCGCTTCTGTTCGCCGTCGGGCATTGCCGGGTCCTCCGAACGGAAGAGCGCCATGCGTCCGCTCTCGCGGATGCGGCCGTGGGCCTTGAAGACGACGCTCGCCATGTCGCCCTTGTGGTACTCGTTGGGCCCGTACACATTGAAAAACTTCAGGCTCGCCACCGCGTCCTCCAGACGCTCGCGCTGGAGCCAGAGGTCAAGGAGCTGCTTGGAATAGCCATACATGTTCAGGGGCCGGAGGCGCGGAACAAGGGCCGGATCGTCGCTGAACCCCAGCGAACCGTCGCCATAGGTGGCGGCGGAACTGGCGTTGATGACGCGCGCGCCCTTGTCGAGCGCATGACGGCAGACATCGCGGCTGTAATGGAAGTTGTTTTCCATCAGGAAGTCCGCGTTCCGCTCGGTGGTGGAGGAACAGGCCCCAAGGTGGATCAGGGCGTCCAGCTTCCAGGGCAGGGCATCCCGGCGCACAAGGTCGAGAAAGACATCCCTGTGCAGATAGTCCGCATAGCTGCGCTTGACGAGATTGCGCCACTTGGGACCGGTGGCGAGATTGTCCACCACCACGATGTCGTCCAGGCCCTGCGCGTTCAGTTGCCAGAGGAGCGCGCTCCCCAGGAAACCGGCGCCGCCGGTGATCACATACATGCCGCCTCCACGCCGGAAAACGCCCGGACCCCATGCCCGCGACGGCCTCCGACAGAAAAAGGGATTCGGCTCCCGGATGCTGTTCCAGAAGATGCTAGCGCAAAGCCCCGGCGCCCTCAAGCCCTCTCCGGCGCGCGCTGGACAGCGGCGGCGATTTGCCGCATAGTCGGAGCATGGCGCGGGGCGCCATGTCAAAGCCCCACGCCCATCTGCGCCGCGCCGTCCCGGACGCGGCCCAAGACAAGGAGATTCCCATGCTTCGCACACATATACCCTGCACCATGCCGCCCGCGCGGCACCACTCCCGCGCGCCGGGCGGTCTGTTCCGGCTGACCGTTCTCGGCATCCTGGCCGGTTTTCTGCTGTTCTTCCATTCCGGAGAAGGGCTGGCCGCCCCCGGCGCCCACATGCCGGATCACCGGGCCGCCGCGCCCGGCCACGCGCCGCGTCACGCCACGGCCGACGACCGCTTTGCCGCCATGGACAAGGACGGGGACGGCCGGGTGGTGCTGGAGGAATTCCGCGCCGCCTATCCCGGCATGTCCGAACGCGCCTTCGTTGTCATCGACAGCAACGGGGATGGCGGCATCGAACGCGCCGAATGGGCCACCTTCATGCAGGGCCATGCGGCGGGCATGCGGCCCGACGGCATGGGGGGCGGCATGGGCGGCACTCCCGACCGCGCCCCGCGCATGAACAATATGCCCGGCGATCCCATGATCCCGCCGCCGGACAGCGCGGACCTGCC
>CAZNXQ010000233.1:0-2108 GCA_964576895.1 uncultured Desulfovibrio sp. | reverse complement strand
GCTGCATTTCGCCACTCTTGCCGCCGGCCTGCCGCTTCACTCCCACCTGCTCCGCCTATGCCGCTGAGGCCATTTTGCGCCACGGCATCGTGCGCGGCAGCTGGCTGGCCCTGCGGCGACTTGCGCGCTGCCACCCCTGGGGCGGTTCGGGGTATGACCCGGTGCCGCCCCCCAGACGTCGCCCTGGCGACCCGCCTTCGTCCGAGGAGTAGGCTTTTCCATGCAGGACAACAAGAATCTCATTCTGGCAATCGTTCTTTGCCTCATCATCCTTTTCGGCTGGGGCCATGTGGCCGAATACATGGGGTGGGCGCCCAAGCCCGATCCGGCCCAGATGGCGCAGCGGGAGGAGGCAGCCCGCAAGGAGGCCGAAAAGACCGAGGCGCGCAAGGCGGAAGCGGCGCGCACCGCCACGCTGCCGACCTTCACCCCCTCGGCGGGGCGCGACATCACCGTGGCGTCGCCGCTCTATGAGGCGGTGCTCTACACCGGCGGGGGCGCCTTGCGCTCCTTCCAGCTCAAGAAATATCAGGCCGGGCTTGCGCCGGATTCGCCGCTGGTCAACCTGGTGGACGAGCGCACGGCCGCCGTGGCGCCCCTGGGCCTCGTCATCAACAGCCAGCCCTCCTGGAGCACCGGCCAGTGGGCGCTGGAAGGCGCCGACGGCCTGAAACTCGACGCCGGACAGGAGGGGACCCTGCGCCTCACGGGCATGGTGGACAACCTGCGCGTGACCCGCGAACTGACGTTCAGCGCGGATTCCTATCTCATCAGGGAAAAAATCCGGCTCATCAATACCGGCGACCAGGCCCGCAGCGTGCGCGTGGCGGCCACCGCCGCCCTGGACGCCAGCAATGCGTCGGGCAGCCAGTACGATTCCATGCGCGTCGCCTGGGATGACGACGGCAGCGTGGACGAGGAATCCTCCAGCAAGACCCTGGGCACCACCGGCGTCCAGGCCAGCGGCAAGATCTACTGGGCGGGCCCCATGAGCACCTATTTCCTCGCCGCCGTGCTGCCCGGCAGCCCGGACGGCGTCACGGTCAAGGGGCTCATGCAGAACACGGTCTACCGCGCCGCCGTGGAAGCGCCGGAATGTCTGCTCAACCCCGGCGAGGAGCGGGAACTCTCCGTCTCCTACTGGTTCGGCCCCAAGGTGCGCTCCGAACTGACCGCCGTTTCCGACCAGCTCGCCCTCAGCATCCAGCTCGGCTTTTTCAGCATCATTGCCAAGGGCCTGCTCTGGCTGCTGGAATTCTTCCACGGCTTTGTCCACAACTGGGGCGTGGCCATCATCTTCCTCACCCTGCTCATCAAGGCCGTGTTCTGGCCGCTCACGGCCAAGAGCTACGCCTCCATGGAAAAGATGAAGCAGCTCCAGCCCATGATGCTGGCCATCCGCGAAAAGTACAAGAACAACAAGGAAGAGATGAACAAGGAGGTCATGGCGCTCTACAAGACCTATGGCGTCAATCCCGCCAGCGGCTGTGTGCCCATCCTCATCCAGCTGCCGGTCTTCTTCGGCCTCTACCAGGCCCTGCTGACCTCCATCGCGCTCAGGCACGCCTCCTTCATCACCTATCTGCCGGGCACGGACATCCTCTGGCTCGCCGACCTCTCGGCCAAGGACCCGCTCTACATCACCCCCATCATCATGGGCGTGACCATGTTCCTCCAGCAGCGCATGAGCCCGCCCCCGGCAGATCCCATGCAGCAGAAGATCATGCTCTTCCTGCCGCTGATCTTCACGGTGCTCTTCCTCAACTTCCCGTCGGGCCTCGTGCTCTACTGGCTGGTGAACAATATCCTCTCCATCTTCCAGCAGTGGCTCATGATGCGGAAAACCAAAACCGGCGGCAGGGCCTCCCAGGGCACGCCCGCCGCAAAATAGCGAAGTGGCACGGCGCAAGGCCGTTCCAGCGAGGCTTGACATGGACGGATTCAAGGAATTCCAGGGCAAGGACCTGGACAGCGCCATAGCGGAAGCCTGCGGCTATTTCGACGCGCCGCGGGAACGTCTGGAAATCGAGATCGTGCAGGATGCCAAGAGCGGCATCTTCGGCATCGTGGGCGCGCGCAAGGCCAAGGTGCGCGCCCGGCGCGCCCAG
>CAZNXQ010000232.1:0-2111 GCA_964576895.1 uncultured Desulfovibrio sp. | reverse complement strand
TGCGGCAGCATGAGATAGCTCGTCACCGAGGTCACGCCCTTGAGCTTGCGCGCCACACTGATGGCCAGCCGCTTTTCCGCGTCATCCCTGACCACGCCCAGCAGCACCACCCGGCCCGCGTTGACCTCCGTATCGATGCGCGTGGACGAAAGCCCCTTGGTGCTGATGAGATCCGCGCGCAGGGAGGTGGCCAGGGCAAGGTTGGAGGTCTCGCTGCCGGCCGGGCTGAACCAGTGCGGCGTGACGGATCTTGGCCTGTAGCTCCGCGCGATGCTCACGGCCTTTGCCTGCATGTTTTTCGGCACTTCGCCCACCAGGAAGACATTGCCGTAATAGCAGTAGACGGCCACGGCCCAGCCGTCGGTGAAATGCTCCTTCATGAGCGCGGTCTTGATGCTCGTGGCCATGGCCTTGTCGTCAGTGATGGTATCCATGAGGCGCTGGTCGTCATACAGGCCGTAGGCGCTGTAGGCGCAGCCCTGAAGCAGCGCGGCGGCACACAGCAGGGCCGCGAGAACCGCGCCGCGCACTGATCCGAAACGTGCAATCCGGGACATGACACTGCTCCGCAGGGGTTACTCCGCCTCGCGGCGGATACGCGCGCCCACCGCACCGAGCTTGTCCTCGATGCGCTCATAGCCGCGATCCAGATGGTAGATGCGCCGCACTTCAGTCACGCCGCGCGCGGCCAGCCCCGCCAGCACCAGCGAAGCGCTTGCCCGCAGGTCCGAGGCCATGACCGGGGCGCCCGTAAGTTCCTGACCGCCGCGCACCATGGCCGTATGCCCGGAAACCCTGATCCGCGCCCCCATGCGCGTGAGTTCCTGGACATGCATGAACCGGTTCTCGAAAATGCTTTCCTCCACCACGCCCGCGCCCTGGGCCACGCACATGAGGGCCATGATCTGCGCCTGCATGTCCGTGGGAAAGCCGGGATAGGGCTGCGTCTTCACATCCACGCAGCGCAGGGGCGCATGGCAGCGGGCGCGCACGCCGTCGGGCTCCGCCTCGATCTCCATGCCCATGTCGCGGAGCTTGAGGATGACCGCCTCCAGCTCATCAAAGGGGCAGCCGCGCACCAGAAGATCGCCGCCGGTGATGCCCGCGGCGGCAAGAAACGTCCCCGCCTCGATGCGGTCGGGCATGATGGTGTAGTCCGCGCCGTGCAGCGACGGCACCCCCTGGATGCGGATGACGCCCGTGCCCTGCCCGGAGATCTGCGCGCCGCAGGCCATGAGGAAATTGGCCAGATCCACCACTTCCGGCTCACGCGCGGCATTTTCCAGAATGGTCTCGCCATGGGCGAGGCTGGCCGCCATGAGCAGGTTTTCCGTCCCCCCCACCGTGGGCATGTCAAACGTGATGCGCGCCCCGGCGAGTCGATGGCAGTGACCGACGATATATCCTTCCTCCAGCTCAAAGGAGGCGCCCATGAGCTCCAGCGCCTTGAGATGCTGGTCCACCGGGCGCGCGCCGATGGCGCAGCCGCCCGGCAGGGCCACGCGCGCCCGGCCGATGCGCGCCAGCAGCGGCCCCAGACAGAGCACCGAGGCGCGCATGGTGCGCACGAGCTCATAGGGCGCTTCCGGCAGCAGCGTTCCGGGCGTGACCGAAACATGGTCGTCCTCGCGGCGGCACGCGCAGCCGAGGCGGCCGAGCAGGTCCAGGGTGGTGTCGATGTCGCGCAGGCGCGGCACATTGCGGAACGTTGCCGTGCCGTCCACAAGGATGGACGCGAAAAGGATGGGCAGGGCCGCGTTCTTGGAGCCGCTGACGCTGATGGCGCCCGCGAGCGGAACGCCGCCCCGGATGACGAGCTTGTCCATAGGCCTCCCGCCTGCTGCGCGGGCCTGCCGCCCGCGGGAAAGAAAGGCCGAGTGTAGAAAATTTTCTAAAAAAAATCCAGAGTCAGGGGAGAGCGCGGCGACGCCGCCGGGAACGGGGCGCCGCGCCGGCATGCGGCCCACGGCCGCCGACGCCGGGAAAAATCGCTTGCCAAAAACACCGCCCCTGTGTATGAAGAATGTCTTGCGGCGGAAGTAGCTCAGTTGGTAGAGCACCTGGTTGTGGCCCAGGTGGCCGTGGGTTCAAGTCCCATCTTTCGCCCCAGA
>CAZNXQ010000231.1:0-2113 GCA_964576895.1 uncultured Desulfovibrio sp. | reverse complement strand
CAATCACTATTGTCGCAGTCTTTGAAGAATACCGGATCCCGCCTTCACACGCGCAATGGAAGACGGACATCAATTGACGATTTGACAGTATTTCACCGGCAGACAGACCAGGGTCAAACATATTGCTCCTTTCCGGGGCCCCCACAATGGCCTCAGCGCAAAAAAACTGTTTCGGAGGACTGCTTTGACGGATACTTGCGGCATTCACAATCCGCCACATCCCGATCACTGGCGCATGGATCGGGCCTGACACCAGACTCAGGCAAGAATGAATTCCAGAGCCGCATCGGCCAGCAGGGCCGCCGCCTGGGTCACGCGCGGGGCCAGGGGCGGGGCGTTTGCCACATCCGACTGAAAATCCCCCACCAGCGTCAGATTGCCCAGACGCCGGCGCCCCATGGGCGGCCCGCCCACGCCCGCCATGCCCGAAGCCGACGCCACCCGCAGGCCCGCCAGGAGGGCGCGCTCAACCAGCAGGGTCTTGGTTTCCGGCGCGTCCACGGCCTCCACCCAGATGGGGCAGGAGGGGAGCAGGCCCGGCAGCGTGGCTTCATCCAGGCGCAGGGGCGCCAGTTCCAGACGGATATGGGGATTGAGCTCGCGCAGCAGTTCCGCCAGGGCCTCCACCTTGAGGCGCCCCACATGCCGGGGCCAGAACTGCTGGCGGTTGAGGTTGGACGGCTCCACCACGTCATGGTCGATGAGCAGGAAGTCCTCCACCCCGGAACGCGCGAGCATGAGCGCCGCATTGGAGCCCAGGCCCCCGGCCCCGGCAATGCCCACCCGCGCCCGGCCGAGCCGGGCGAGCTGTTCCGGCGTGAAGTGGCGGCGCAGGCCCTGGCGCAGGGCGTCCCCGGCGCCGGACGGGCAGGCGGGCGCGCCGGCGCCGCTCATGCCGCCGGGTCTTCCCAGTCCTTGAGCACAGGCTGGTAGCCGTTGGCCGCGAGCGCGGCCATCATCTGCTCAAGGCTGCGGTGGTCGGTGATCTCGAACTGGCCGGGATTGTGCAGATCCTCGGTGGCGCGGCCGCCCACGGCGGTGGACACGCCCGCCGAGACGCGCGTGACGCCGACCGGCACGAGATGGTCGCGCATGAAGGCGCTCTCGCGGCTGGAGCAGGTGATGCCCGCGCGCGGCAGGAAACAGCGCAGGGCCGTCACATATTGCACCAGATGCCGGTCATCCACGCCGTGCGTCACCTCGAATTCCCCCTCGTGCGGGCAGATGCGCGGGATGGAAACGCTCAGCTCCACGCCGGGGAAACGACGCTGGAGCCACCAGGCGTGCAGGCCCGTGGCAAAGGCATCCTGCTCGAAGGATTCCAGGCCGAGGAGCGCGCCCACGCCCAGGGAACGCATGCCCGCGCGCGCGGCCCGTTCCGGCGCGGAAAGCCGGAAGCCGTAATCGCGCTTGGGGCCCGCCGGGTGCAGCCAGGCATAGAGTTCGGGATTGTAGGTTTCCTGAAACATGGTCATGGAGTCCACGCCCGCGTCCACAAGCAGGCGGTAGTTCTCCTCGGTCTGGGAATAGACCTCGATGCCCACCGAGGCGAAACGCGGCTTGATGCGGCGCACCACCTCGGCGATATACTCCGGCGTGGAGACCCTGGGCGCGTCGCCCGTGAGCAGGAGGATATGCTGAAAGCCCAGATCCGCAATGGCAAAGGCTTCGGCGGCGGCCTCATCCACGCTCAGATGGCGACGCGGCTGCTTGTTTCTGGCATTGAAGCCGCAATAGCGGCACTGGTTCGTGCAGACATCGGAGATGTAGAGCGGCGTGAAAATGCTCACGGCCCGGCCGAAATAGCGCAGGGTCAGGGCATGGGCCTTTTGCGCCATGGCCTCCAGATGCCCTTCCGCCGCCGGCGAAAGGAGGACAAGAAAATCCTCCGGCGAAAGCCAGTGACGCTCCAGCTTGTCCAGCACCGCCGCCACAGCGTCCGGCGTGGCGCGGGCCACCAGTTCGGCGCGCCGTTCAGCGGGCCACGCCTGCAGAAATTCCCGAAACTGTTCCATCATGCACCCGGACCCGTGAAAAAACGATAGTGTGCATATGGTCCACTGCACACTTGATGCCGGAATTATCCTTCAAAAACAGCCTCTCCGCTGCTGGC
>CAZNXQ010000230.1:0-2115 GCA_964576895.1 uncultured Desulfovibrio sp. | reverse complement strand
GCGCATAAAAGCCGAGAAAGCCGAGCAGCAGGGCATAGACCGAGCTGATGAACAGCTCGGAAAGCAGCGGATTGGCGTCGTAAAGGCCCTTGTTGATGGCGCCCCCGATAAAGGTGCCCACAATGGAACCGACCAGGAAGAAGGTCGCCAGGCGCACGGAAACGTTGCCGAGCTTCTTGTGGATGGTGGTGCCCATGATGGCCTTGGCGAAAATATGGAAAAGGTCGGTGCCGACCGCCAGAATGCCCTTGACCCCCACGGCCATGAGCGCGGGCGTGATGATGAAGCCGCCGCCCGCGCCGATACAGCCGGTGATGAGCCCTGCGGCGACGCCAACGCCGATGGCCGCCAGAAAGATGGGAACGGTATAGAAAGCGGGCGCATAGGCCGCGTGCCCGCCAAGGATTTCATGCTGTGTATAGGCTTCAGCAAGACAACATATAAAAATAGGCGTTGCCAGACCGAGAATGATCAGAAGCTTCTTACGATTTTTCAATATGGATGTGGAAACTTCAAAATCCCATCTTGCATATGCTTCACTGCTTGCAAGAAGGAAATCATAGAGACGCCTGCCAATACTCATCTTCCCCATACCTCCATCACTGCGTTTGGGACATGCCCATGGTGCGCAGACAACCATTCCGGAATGGCGAATTCTGCATGAAAGCGCATTTCTTCCCAAGCATAGCAAGAGGCAAGAGTTTTGTCAGTAGCCTTTCAGGGCTTTATGAGGTGCGCCGGGGCGTATTTTTTCACAACATATTTAAAAAACAGGAAAAAATGATTTGTGAAATTTTTATGGAATGCGATCCGGCCGGCTTGCGGACTCGGTGCCCCCAGATTCGGCCCCCCCGGACGCCGCCACATGGCGGTACACAAGGGCGGAAATGTCCGCCAGCAGGCGCGCGGGCGGCCACAGGGCAACCATGAGGAGCAGGAGCGCGAGGATGCGGCGCATGGGGGCTGTCTCCATATGATGGGGACGATGTTCAGCGGCATGGCCGGGAGGGGGCTCCCGGCCATGCGCGGAAGTTGGAAATCGGTGCGTGCGAAAGTGGCTACTCTATCCTGTTGATCTGCCTGCCCTCCAGCCAGGCGAAGAGGTTGGCGAAGGCGATCCTGGCGCGTTCTTCCAGCGATTCCTGGGAGTAGAAGGCGAGATGCGGCGTGACGATGGCGTTTTTGCAGCGCAGGAGCGGAGAGTCGGCCGGAAGCGGCGGCTCCATGTCAAACACGTCACAGGCCGCGCCCGCGATCTCGCCCGCGTCCAGCGCGGCGGCCAGGGCCGCGTTGTCCACCACCGGGCCGCGCGCGGTATTGATGAGAAAGGCGCTCTTTTTCATCTTCGCCAGTTCGGGCGCGCCGATCATGCCCCTGGTTTCCGGCGTGAGCGGGCAGTGAAGGGAAACGATGTCCGAACGGCGCAGCAGCTCGTCCAGGCTCACGTTTTCATCAATGGCCGGGTCGCTCACCGGGCGGCGGTTGTGCGCCAGCACCGTGCAGCCGAACGCCTTGCAGAGCGCGGCCAGGCGCTTGCCGATGGCGCCGGCGCCCACCAGGCCCACGGTCTTGCCCTGGAGCAGGTTGGCGCCAAGCCCCGCCTTAGTGCCGCCTTCGCGGCAGCGCCGCTCCGCTTCGGGCAGGTGGCGCAGCAACTGGATCATGAAGCTTATGCACAGCTCGGCCACGGATTCGTCGGCATAGCCTGAGGCATTGGAAATGGCGATGCCGCGCGAGCGCGCGTCCGCAACCGGGATATGGTCCACACCCGTGAAGGCCACGTCGATGAACTTCACGTCCGGGGCCTGGGCCAGGACTTCGGCGGGCAGGGGCATATTGGCGAGCATGAGGACATCCGCATCCCGGCTCTCGGCCATGAGCCGCGCCATGTCCGTTGTCCGCTGGCAGGCCGTGAACTCATGCCCCAGGGCACGCAGCCGCGCGGCGTTTTCTTCCACGAGTTCGGGGGAACAGCCGAGATTCTCCAGCAGGACGATACGCATGAGGGTCTCCTTGGTTGGGTTCCGGGTTATTTCAAAAATCTGTCGGCGTAGCCGGCCGCAAAGAGGATGAGGATGAGGCACGGCAGGATCCATGTCAGGTAGAAGCGGAGGC
>CAZNXQ010000229.1:0-2134 GCA_964576895.1 uncultured Desulfovibrio sp. | reverse complement strand
TTGCGTAAACGCTCTGGCGGCTGCGGGAGCAGACGCCCGCGCCGGAATAAGGCGGAAAACCACGCTTTTCCGCCGCTTGTCCCGCTCTGCGGGGAAATGGCGGCAGCGAAACCTGATGCAAATATCTGTCGTACAGATATTTTCATCAGCAAAATGCTCTAAAGAGACCATGTGTCGGAAACTCCGCCGTTTTTTTGCCGGATGCTTCGGGTGGCTGCCGCCCCTTTTGTGCCTGGCATTGCTTCCCGCAACGGCGATGGCCTCCGGGCTGCCGACGCGCTCCGCCATCCTGGTCAATCTCGGCACCGGACGCATCCTCTATGAAAAAAATGCCGATGCCGCCATCCCACCGGCCTCGCTGACCAAAATCATGACCATGTATCTGGCGCTGGACGCGGTGCAGGCGCAACGCCTGCGGCTGGACACGAAGATTCCCGTCCGCTCCGGGGCCGCTGCCGTGGGGGGCTCCTCCATGCACCTGCGCGCCGGGGACAGGGTCCCTCTGGTGCGCCTGCTCGCGGGTATGGCGGTTGTCTCAGGCAACGACGCGGCCATGGCCGTGGCCGCCAAAGTGGGGGGCGACACGCGCGCCTTTGTGCGTCAGATGAACGGCAAGGCGCGGCGTCTGGGGCTCAGCCGCACAACATTCAAAAATCCCACCGGCCTTCCGGCGCCCGGACAGAAGACCAGCGCCCGCGACATGATGCGACTCTGCCAGGCCTATCTCAAGGCCCATCCGCGGGCCATGCGGTTTCATGGTATGCGCTATTTTCTGCACCGGGGCATGCCCATGCGGAACACCAATGCCCTGCTGGGAACCATGGCGGGGGTCAACGGGTTGAAAACCGGCTGGACGGTCGCCTCCGGCTACAATCTTGTCGTCACGGCCACACGGGGCACGACGAAACTCCTGGCCGTGGTGCTTGGCGCCTCAAGCCGTGAACGGCGGGATGCCGCCGCACGCAGGCTGCTTGAGGCCGGCTTCCGTCAGCCCAATGCCCCCAAAAAGGTGCAGGCGTCCATAAACGCCACCCGCCATGCCCCGGCCGCCCGTGCGCGCCATGCGAAAAGTCGTGCATCAGAAAGGAGTACCTTGACCTCAGGGCGGTGACGCCGTATGTTTGGAGGCAAAGGCAGTGTCCGTTCAGCAAACCCTGTCGGAGGCATCCGCATGTTCAGTATCGGCCCCAACCAGATCCTGCTCATCCTGCTCATTGTCCTGCTGATCTTCGGCGCAAAGAAATTGCCGGAAATCGGCGGCGGACTGGGCCGGGCCATCAGGAATTTCCGTCGCGCCTCGTCCGAGCCGGATGAAATCGACATCACGGCACAGGAAAAGAAAACCCCCGCGGGCCATGACGATACCCACAAGGCTTAACCCTGTGATACCTCAAAAGGATCGTGCCATGAAGGCAGAACAACTGTCCGTTTTTCTGGAAAACCGCGCCGGGCGTCTTGCCGAGGTGATCCACACTCTGGCCGAGGCCGGTATCAATATCCGCGCGCTTTCGCTGGCGGATACGTCCGATTTCGGCATCCTGCGGATGATCGTTTGCGATCATGAAAAAGCGAAAGACGTGCTCAAGGAGAAAGGCTTCACCCTTGGGCGCACGAGTGTTGTCGCCGTGGAGGTGCCGGATGAGCCCGGTGGGCTGGACAGCGTGCTGCAACTCGTTTCCAGCAACGGCATCAATGTGGAATACATGTATGCCTTTGTGCAGCGGGAACTGGGCCGCGCCGTCATGATTTTCCGCTTTGACAAGGTGGATGAGGCGGTGGACCTGCTCAACCGCCACAATTTCACCATCATTCCGGCACAGCGCCTCTGCCAGTTCTGAGGACGGCGCGGCCGCGCCTGATCCCTCCCGACCGGCGAGGGCTATGTCCGCACCACAAAAAGACCCCGGCAAAACCGGGGTCTTTTCTGTTCATGTCATGCGGCACCGCCGCTCCTGTTCTGTTCAGGCCTTGGCCGGTCTGGCTTCAAACACCAGGTTTTCATCCTTGACCTCGATATGCACTTCCTCGCCGTCGTGGATCTTGCCGCTGACGAGTTCACGCGCCAGCGGGGTTTCCACGGCATGCTGGAGGTAGCGCTTGAGCGGCCGCGCGCCATAGACGGGATCATACCCGG
>CAZNXQ010000228.1:0-2150 GCA_964576895.1 uncultured Desulfovibrio sp. | reverse complement strand
GCCACATCGAAGCGCATCGAGCTCGCCAAGATGGCCGTGGCCGAGACCGGCATGGGCATTGTGGAAGACAAGGTCATCAAGAACCACTTCGCCTCGGAATATATCTACAACAAATACAAGGACAGCAAGACCTGCGGCATCATCGAGGACGACCCGGTCTCCGGCTACCGCGAGATCGCCGCGCCGCTGGGCCTGGTGGCAGGCATCGTGCCCACCACCAACCCCACCTCCACGGCCATCTTCAAGGCGCTGCTCTGCCTCAAGACGCGCAACGGCATCATCTTTTCGCCGCACCCCAGGGCGAAAAAGAGCACCCGCGCCGCGGCCATGACCATCCTCCGCGCCGCCGTGGAAGCCGGCGCCCCCGAAGGCATCATCGACTGCATCGAGGACCCCACGCCCGAACTCACGCAGGCGCTCATGAGCCACCGCCACATCAACCTCATCCTGGCCACGGGCGGCCCCGGCATGGTGCGCGCGGCGTACAGTTCCGGCACTCCGGCCATCGGCGTGGGCGCGGGCAATACCCCGGTGGTGGTGGACGCCACGGCCGACATCAAGATGGCGGTCAATTCCATCCTGCTCAGCAAGACCTTTGACAACGGCATGATCTGCGCCTCGGAGCAGACCGTTGTGGCCGAGGCCCCGGTGGCCGATGCCGTGCGCGAGGAATTTCTCCGGCGCGGCGCCTGGTTTGCCGATGAACAGCAGGCCGAGGCCCTGGCGAAGACCATCTTTGTCAACGGCAGCCTGAACAGCGCCATCGTGGGCCAGTCCGCGGAGCGTATCGCCAAAATGGCGGGCATCGCGGTGCCGCCCGGCACCAAGGTGCTCATGGCCGAGCGGCCCGAAGTGCGGCCCGACGACCCCTTTGCCCATGAAAAGCTCTCGCCGGTGCTCGGCTTCTACCGCGCGCCGGATTTCGCGGCCTGCGTGACCACGGCCCAGCGCCTGGTGGAACTGGGCGGCGCCGGGCACACGTCGGTGCTCTATACCCGCGAAAGCAACGCGGACCACATCCGGGCCTTTGAAGACACCATGACCACGGGCCGCGTGCTCATCAACATGCCCGCGTCGCAGGGCGCCATCGGCGATGTCTACAACTTCCGCGTGGCGCCCTCGCTCACGCTGGGCTGCGGCAGCTGGGGCGGCAATTCCGTGAGCGAAAACATCGGGGTGAAGCACCTCATGAATGTCAAGACCGTGGCCTCGCGCCGCGAGAACATGCTCTGGTTCCGCGTGCCTTCCAAAATCTACTTCAAGCTGGGGGCGCTCAGGCCCGCGCTGGAGGAATTCACCGACCGCCGCCGCGCCTGCATCATCACCGACGAGACCATGGTCAAGCTCGGCCACGCCCGCAAGGTGGAGGAAGTGCTGGAACGCATGGGCATGGAGGTGCGCGTTTTCTCCGGCGTGCTGCCCGATCCGGACATCGACACCGCGCGCAAGGCCCTGGACATGGTCAATGCCTTCCAGCCGGACCTCTTCATCGCGCTTGGCGGCGGCTCGCCCATGGACGCGGCCAAGATCATCTGGCTGCTCTACGAGAAGCCGGACATCCGCTTCGAGGATATCGCCCTGCGCTTCATGGACATCAGAAAGCGGGTGGTCTCCTTCCCCGAACTGGGCAAGAAGGCGCTCATGGCGGCCATCCCCACCACCTCGGGCACGGGCTCGGAAGTGACGCCCTTCGCGGTCATCACGGACAACAGGACCGGCGTCAAATACCCGGTGGCCGACTATGCCCTGACCCCGGACATGGCCATCGTGGACCCGGAATTCGTCATGGACCTGCCGCCCTCGCTCATCGCCAACGCCGGGCTGGATGTGCTGACCCACGCCATCGAGGCCTATACCTCCACCCTGGCCACCAATTTCGCCGACGGCCAGGCCATGGAGGCCGTGCGCCTGGTCTTCAAGTACCTGCGCCGTTCCTATGCGGGCGGCGAGGACCGCCTGGTGCCGCGCGAAAAGATCCACTACGCGGCCACCATGGCGGGCATGGCCTTTGCCAACGCCTTCCTGGGCGTCTGCCATTCGCTGGCGCACACCCTGGGCTCGTACTTCCATCTGCCCCACGGGCTTGCCAATGCCATCATGCTGTCCTACGTCATCGAATACAATGCCACGGATACGCCCACCAAGCAGGG
>CAZNXQ010000227.1:0-2170 GCA_964576895.1 uncultured Desulfovibrio sp. | reverse complement strand
TCTGGCCTTCCAGCCTGGTGCTTGCGGAATGGCTCGCCCTGCGCCGCGCGGACATTGCCGGACGCCGCTGTCTGGATCTTGGCTGCGGCCTCGGCCTGACGGCGCTGGTGGGCCAGTGGCTCGGCGCCCGCGTTCTGGCGCTGGACTATGAGGAAGCCGCGCTCGGATTCGCCCGGCGCAATGCTGACGGCAATGCGGTCCCGCAGCCCCTGTGGGTGCTCATGGACTGGCGGCGCCCCGCGCTCGCGGCGCGTGCCTTCGCGCGCATCTGGGGCGGCGACATCATGTATGAGAAACGCTTTGTGGCGCCGGTGCTGCGCCTGCTCGCCCATGCCCTGGCGCCGGGCGGCGCGGTCTGGGTGGCGGAGCCGGGGCGCTCGGTCTATGAGGCGTTCCGCCATGCGCTGGCGCGGGAAGGCTGGACGGGGCGCCGCGTCCATACGGCCACGGTGGCGTCCCCGGACGGCCAGGGCACACCGACCATCGGCATCTGGGAGCTGACGCGGCCCTGAAGCGACCGCCGGTTTGAGGGAGTGAAACCATGGGCAAGCTTACACGCTTCGGCGTTTCGCTGGATGAGGATCTGCTGGCCGCCTTTGATGCCCTCTGCGCCCGCAAGAGCTACAGCAACCGCTCCGAGGCCCTCAGGGACCTCATCCGGCGCGCCCTGGGCGAGGAGGAATGGCGCACGCCCGACGGCCAGGCCGCGGGGACCCTGACCCTGGTCTACGACCATCACAAGCACGACCTCGCGCGGCGGCTCATGCACCTCCAGCATGAGGACCACGATGTCATCGTGGCCGCCACCCATGTGCACCTCGATCACGACAACTGCCTGGAAGTACTGGTGCTCCGGGGCGAGGCCGGGCGCGTGCAGGCCATGGCGGACAGGCTCGTCTCCTGCCGGGGCGTGCGCCACGGCGTCTTTACCCCGGCGCCGCTGGGCCCGGAGCTGGCCTGAGCATCCGCGCGGCGCACCACTGGCAGGAAGGAACGGTTTCATGGAAGACGTGCAGAACAGGACGCCTGAAGTTCCTCTGGATATTGACCGCGTGGGCGTGCGCGGCCTGCGCCTGCCCCTGCGGGTGCGGGACCGCGCCGGGGGCAGCCAGAACACTGTGGCCAGCGCGGACCTGGGCGTGGATCTGCCCTCCGCGCGCAAGGGAACGCACATGAGCCGTCTTGTTCAGGCCCTGGACGACTGGGACGAGGGGCTGGACCGCCAGTCCGTGCTGCGCCTGCTTGAGAGCGTGCGCCAGCGGCTGGATGCGCGGCGCGCGTGGGCGCGCTTCAGCTTCCCCTATTTCGTGCGCAAGAATGCCCCCGCGCGCGGCGATGCCGCGCCGCTTGCCTACGACTGTCGCGTGACGAGCGAGCTGGACGACAACGGCCAGACCTTTCTTCTGGAACTGGCCGTGCCGGTCATGACCGTTTGCCCCTGCTCCAAGGCCATCAGCCGGGAGGGCGCGCACAGCCAGCGCGCCCTGGTGCATATCCGCGCGCGCATCACCGGATTCGTCTGGCTGGAGGAATTCATCGAGCTGGCCGAGGCGGCGGGCTCCTCCGCCGTTTATACCCTGCTCAAGCGGGAAGATGAAAAATTCGTCACCGAGCAGGCCTTTTCGCGCCCCGCCTTTGTGGAGGACGTGGTGCGCGCGGCAGCGCGGGAACTGGAGTGCCACCCGCGCGTGGCCTGGTTCACCGTGGAGGTGGAAAGCATGGAATCCATCCACAACCACAACGCCTTCGCGCGCATCGAACGCGGGCCCGCGGCCTGACGGGGCTGCCTGACGGCGGACACGCAAAAACAGCCGTTGCGGAAAAACGGAACCGCCCGGAGACTCCGGGCGGAACGAGGGAAATTTCCCTTTCAGGGCGCGGGAAACACGGGGCATTTCCCCGTGGATCTCCGCCCTGCCGGACGCGCGCGGCGCGCTGCGCGGACTAGGGTCTGGACCTATTAATATGGCTGCTGGTTTGGGATGTGGCAGCTTGTGCAATGCCACAATCATCCGTCAAAAACAGCCCTTTTTGCGCTGGCCTGACGCGTTGCGGACGATGCCCGTACCTCGCTGCGCTCGAACGGGCACGGCGCTTCGCGCCGCCTTCGGTCGCGTCACTGGGCGATTTTTGTCGGTCATGTACCTGAGTACACTCCCTCCAAAAATCG
>CAZNXQ010000226.1:0-2179 GCA_964576895.1 uncultured Desulfovibrio sp. | reverse complement strand
CCACCTCGCGCGACCACGATTTCGGCGCGGCCTTCTGCCTCTGGCTGCCGCAAGACCTCTTGCGGGCCGAGGCCGGGCGCATCGAAGACGTGTTCGCGACGCTGCCCGCGGAATTTCACGGCCTGCCCTCCCGCCTCGCGCCGCAGGCGCGCCAGGGACGGGTGGGCCCTGTGCCGCTGGAGGGTTTTTACGCCTTTTTCACCGGCCTTGCCGCGCCCCCGGAGGACTGGCGGCAGTGGCTCGCCATTCCGGAGCACCGCCTGGCCGCCGCCACCAGCGGCGAGGTGTTTGAAGACGCGGACGGCCGGTTCAGCGCCTGGCGCGAGGCCCTGCTCGCCTATTACCCCCGCGATGTCTGGCTGAAAAAGCTGGCGGGCAAGGCCATGCTCACGGCCCAGGCCGGGCAGTACAACCTGCCGCGCGCCCTGCGCCGGGGGGACGCGGCCTCGGCCATGCTGGCCGCGGCGCGCTTTGCGGAATCGGCGCTGGCCCTGACCTTTTTGCTCAACCGCCGCTATATGCCGTTCTACAAATGGGCGCCGCGCCTCGGCCGCCAGCTGCCCCTTCTGGGCGCCTCCCTCGGCCGCCTTCTGGACTTTCTGGCGGCGCATCCCCTGCGCGGGCCGGAAGATCTGGACGTGGCGGGACCCGTGGAGGACTTTTGCGCCGCCGTGGCGGCGCATCTGCGCGCCACCGGCCTCAGCGACGAGCCGGACGCCTGGCTGTGGGCCCACGGGCCGCGCATCATGGCCCATGTGGAAAATGACGAGCTCCGGCGCCGCAACCTTCTGGAAGAACAGCCATGAACGAAATGGAAATGCCGGGACTGCGCGCCGCCGTCCGCCATGCGCTCGACCTGCTGGGAAGCGGCCGCACGGCCGAGGCGGAGCGGGAGCTTGCGGCCCTGGCCGGCGCGCCATGGGCACGCGACCCCGAAGCCGCGCGCCTGCGCGCCCAGGTGCTGGACAGCCTGGGACGGACGCGCTTTGCCCTGGGCAACCGGGAAGGCGGCCTCGCGGCCCTGCGCGCGGCCGTGGACGCGCTGACGGCCGCCACCGGCGCCGATGCCCCCGGCGCGGCGGCATCTCCCGCGGGCGAAACCGGCCCGACATCGCTCATGCCGCTCCGCTGCCGGGCGCTCCAGAACCTGTGCTTTGCT
Source organism: uncultured Desulfovibrio sp. (assembly GCA_964576895.1). Classification (GTDB taxonomy): domain Bacteria; phylum Desulfobacterota; class Desulfovibrionia; order Desulfovibrionales; family Desulfovibrionaceae; genus Desulfovibrio. The sequence goes on along the minus strand of CAZNXQ010000226.1, from coordinate 1,020 downwards.
CTGGCCGAGACCGGCGCCGTGGCGGAAAGCGCGGCCGTGGGCGAGGAGGCGGCCCGGCTTGCCGAGGCCCTTTTCGGCCCCCTGTCGCCCGAACTCGCGGGCGCGCTGCTGCGGCTTTCGGCCGCCCCCTACCGCGGGCACGACCTTGACGCCGCCGAGGCGCTCATCCGGCGCGCCAGGGCCATATGGGAGGCGCAGCCCGGCCCCACGCCGCAGGAGGTGGGCACCTGCCTGAACAATCTCGGCCGCATCCATGAGGAACGCGGCGACATGGCGGCGGGCATCGCGTTCCACCGGCAGGCGGTGGCCTTTCGCCGCGCGCTGCCCGACCGGGAGGATCTGGCCTTTTCTCTCGGCAATCTCGGCGTTGCGCTGGCGCAGGACGGCCAATGGCGCGAGGCATGCGCGGCGCTGGAGGAAGCCCTGGAACTCTATGCCGCTCTCGGCAAGGGGAACGGCCCCGAAGCGCGGGGCTATGCGGACAATCTGGCCGTCTGCCGCCGCGCCCTGCTTGCGGAGACCGCGGAAACCACAGGAGATTCCCATGAACACGACTGCTGAGCGCGACGCGCTCCTGGACGAGATCATCGACCGCGAACTTGCCATGTTTCTGGAAACGCCCAATGAGGGCGGCGTTGCCGCCTGCCAGCAGCGGCCGGAAACCTTCCGTGTCATGCGGCGCATGGCCCATGTGACGCACGATGACGAAACCCTGCGCTCCTACCTTGAGGATCTGCGCGCCGCCAAGGCCAGCGGCCGCAACTTCATGCTGGAAAAATACGCGCGCATGGACGACAGGCTGCCCCCGCTTTCCGACAGCCCGCTTCTGGACGAAATCGCCGATGCGGAGAACACGTTCATGGAAGAGGCGGCGCGCATCCGCCCGGACCGCATCCGGCGCAACGGCTCCGGCATCTTCCGCCGCTATCTGCGCTGCGAACTGGAGACCCTTTCGCCCAGGACCCTTGACCTCTACGCGCGGGAAGTCCGCCGCGCGCGGGAGGAAGGCCGCAATCCGGT
>CAZNXQ010000225.1:0-2185 GCA_964576895.1 uncultured Desulfovibrio sp. | reverse complement strand
TCATGCTGTCCTACGTCATCGAATACAATGCCACGGATACGCCCACCAAGCAGGGAATGCTGCCGCAGTACAAGTATCCCTGGGTCAAGGGGCGTTATGCCCGCATAGCGGACATGCTCCATCTGGCCGATGACGTGGAGGGCGACGGCCCCGATGCCAGGGCCGAAAAAACCGCGCGCCTGGTGCGGGCCATCGAGGCGCTCAAGCGCGACCTCAATATCCCGGCGTCCCTGCGCGATGCGGGCATCGCGGAGGCCGACTTCCTGCGCAGGCTGGATGAGATGTCCGAACAGGCGTTCGATGACCAGTGCACGGTGTCCAACCCGCGCTATCCGCTCATTTCCGAACTTCGGGAGCTCTACCGCAAGGCCTACTACGGCGAGCCGCTCAAGGCCATGAGCGGCGGGAAGTAACGCGCTGCACCCGGAAGAAGGGCAAAGCGCGAGGCAGGCGGCGCGTTCCACCAAGGGCGCGCCGCCGGGCCGCAAAACCGGAGCGCCCCCGCCGACCTCACCCACTTGCAAGGAGAAAGCATGTCATTTCTCAGCTGGCTGGAACGCCTCTTCGTGCCCACGCCACCCGCGGAACATGAGGCCGAGGGAACACTGGAGCTTGAGCCGCACCACTCGCCCTTCGAGTGGAACCAGAATACGCGCATCGTCACGGCCATTGTCGTGACCATTCTCTCGGCGTTCGTCATGTGGTGGATCGTGGCATGAGCGGCACCGGTCTCTGGCGGCTCACGGTGCGCGACGAATTTGCCGCCGCGCACGCCCTGCGGCACTACCGCGGCAAATGCGAAAATCCCCACGGCCACAATTTCGCGGTGGAGCTGTGCGTGGAGGGGAACACGCTCGCGCCGGACACGGAGCTCCTGCTGGATTTCGCCACGCTCAAGGGGGCGCTCCGCGCATCCCTGGCCGAGCTGGACCATCGCATGCTCAACGAGACGCCGCCCTTTGACGTCCGCAATCCCTCATCGGAGAACCTCGCGCGGCATATCTTCCGGGATGTGGCGGCGCGCCTGGCCGCCAGCCCCGATCCCCAGGCCGGGAACGTGCGCCTTGTGAGCGTGCGCGTGAGCGAGCGCAACAGCCAGAGCGCCACCTATCTGGAAATGTAGGGGGCCGCGACAGGCTCTCCGGCGCCTGACGGGCGCCCCAACGCGGCACGGCCATGGCAAAAACACTCTGCCTCCTGCACGCCAACTGCCAGGGTGACGCCCTGCGCCCGCTTTTGGAGAACACGCCCGCCTTTGCCCGGCTGTTCCGCATCCGCCAGTTGTGCAATTACACGCGCGAGGAAGTGGCGGAACGGGATCTCGCGGCCTGCGGCCTCTTCCTGCATCAGCGCCTGGCCCCGCGCTGGGGCGAGCTCTCCACGGAGCGGCTTTTGCCGCGCCTTTCTTCCGCCTGCCGGACCATCATCCTGCCCAATCTCTTTTTCAAGGGGTACTGGCCGTTCTGGACCAATACCTTTCAGGGCATCGATTTCGCGGACAGCCTGCTGGAAGACCTGCTGGGGCGCGGCCTTGCTCCGGCAGACGCGCTCCGCCTCTACCTGCGCGGCGACCCGGCCCTGATGGGCGATGTGGCGGCCGTGGCCGAGGCATCCCTCGCCCGCGAGCAAACCAAAGAGGCGGACGATCCCATCCAGTGCGCCGCCCTCCTGCGCGAGCGCTGGCGCGGGGAGCAGCTCTTCATCACCGTCAACCATCCGGGCCGCGTCCTGCTCTTCCATGTGGCGGAACAACTGCTGCGCCTCCTCGGTCTGGGCCCGCTCCCCGCAAGCGTGCGCCGCGCCTATGTCCATCCGCAGGAAGATTTCTGGCTGCCGCTGCACCCGGCGCTTGGCCCCCTGCTCGGCCTGCCCTTTGCGACAAAAGGACGCCGCTACCCGGTCTTCGGGACAAGCCTCACCCATCAGGAATATACCGCCGCCTACCTTTCCTGCCGGGCCAACAGGGTGCGGGACCTGGTGAGCTTTCTGCGCGGCATGGGCGCGGACCGCTCCGCCTCCGCCGCCCGCTGATTGCGCCCGCCCCGCGTCTGCCCTATACTGGGGCCCCATGGAAAATCCCCGGAAACGGCAAGATTATGGTATCCATTGCGGGTGATGAAGATTCCATGTTCCGTCTGGAGCGGAGCGACAGACGGGTGCTGGTGCCGGAAGAATCCTAAAAAAT
>CAZNXQ010000224.1:0-2231 GCA_964576895.1 uncultured Desulfovibrio sp. | reverse complement strand
CGCATTTTCCGGCGCTCAAGTCCTACGCGCTGACGCGGGAGGGCGTGCGCGCCGCATCCATGCTCTTTGACCCGGCCACGCGCAGGCCGCTCTATGCCCTGGCCTATGACCAGGTGGGCGCGAGCCAGGCGCTGGACGCCGCGCGGGAACACGGCCTGCCTGAAGAGATCCTGCGACGTGCCGAACATTATCTTTTGCAGGACGGGCAGGACACAACAGCGCTTCTGGGGCGTCTCAACGCCCTCGCGGCCCGGCGCGAGGAGGAGCTGGCCGCCTTGCAGAAGGAGCGTGAAACGGCGAAGAATGCCGCCCTTCAGGCCAAAGAACGGCTGGAAAAGGAACGCGCGCGCCTGCATGACGAGACACGCCGCCATGCCGCCGAGCTCATGCGCGCCTGGAAGGAAGGGCGCGCCACCGCCAGGCAGGCCCTCAGGGAGATGTCGCGCCTGCGCGCTTCGCTGGCGCCCGCGAAGGACACGACCGCCGCGTCCGTCCTCCCGGAGGCGCGGGCGCTCGTCGCAGGGCAGGAAGTGTTCCACACGGTATTCAACAAGCGCGGCATCGTCACGGATGTGGACGAACGGCGCGGGCGCGTCCGCCTGGACATGAACGGCGTGAGCCTGTGGGCGGAGCGGCGTGACCTGCGGGAAGCCGCGGCCCCCGGCGCAGGGGGGGCAGCCTCTGGGCGCGCGCCATCGGCGGCGGGTGCCCCCTCCGCTTCCCGCGCGGCGACTGCCGGGGGGCAGGAAGGACCGGCAAGCCTGCGCCTGGATGTGCGCGGCCAGCGCGCACCGGAGGCTCTCGCGGCGACGGAACGCTTTCTGGACAAGGCGTTGCGCGCGGGCTTTTCCGAGCTGGAGATCGTTCACGGACGCGGCACCGGAGCCCTGCGCCGCGAGTTGCAGGACTTTCTGCGCGCCCATCCGGCTGTGGCCAGCGCGACCCTCGCCCCTGAGGATCGCGGCGGTGACGGCATGACCATCGTTGTCCTGCGGTAGCACGGGCTGCCGCTCCGTTTTTTGCGTTGCAACGCGCGCCGAGGCAGGCATGCATTCCAGGGATGCCATCCGCGTCATCAAGGAACGACTGAACATCGTGGACGTTGTGCGCCGCTATGTGGAGCTGAAGCGCAACGGGCCCCGCTGGGTGGCGCCCTGTCCCTTCCACCAGGAAACCAAACCCTCCTTCTCCGTCAATGAGGAAAAGGGGCTGTTCTACTGCTTCGGCTGTCAGGCCTCCGGTGACCTCTTCGACTTTTACGGCCGCATCAATGGGCTGGATTTCCGGGATACCCTGGAACAGCTCGCGGCGGAACTCGGCATTGAAATCGACCGCGGCGGCAGGCCGTCCGCGGGCGAGGCGCGGCAACGGCAGCGCCATTCGGAACGGCAGGCCATGCTGCGGATGCACGAACTGGCGGCGGCCCATTTCGCGGCCGCGCTGCGCGCGCCTGAGGGCGCCGAATGCCGCGACTATATTGCCCGGCGGGGCCTGAGCGGGGAGATCGTGGAACGCTTCGGCCTGGGCTGGGCCGGGCGCCAATGGCAATCCCTCGCCGATACTCTGCGCCGGGCCGGTTTTGACGTTGCTCAGGCGGCCCAGGCCGGGCTTTTGGGCACTTCCGGTTCCGGCAGGGCGTATGATCGCTTCCGGGGCAGACTGATCTTTCCCATCCGCAGCCTCTCCAACCAGATCATTGCCTTTGGCGGCCGTATCATCGCGGGGGAGGATGAAGCCAAATACATCAACAGCGCGGACACGCCCATCTACAAAAAAGGCGAGCATCTGTACGGCCTTGCCCAGGCCCGGCGCGCCATCGCCGCATCGGGAGAGGCCCTGCTCACCGAGGGCTATATGGATGTGCTCACCCTGCATCAGTTCGGCTATGCCAATGCCGTGGGCGTGCTGGGCACGGCGCTCACGCCGGAGCAGGTCAAACGCCTTTCCGGGTTCGCCTCGCGGCTGCTCCTGCTCTTTGACGGCGACCGCGCGGGCCGCAAGGCGGCCCTGCGCTCCTGCGAGATGCTGCTCACGCGCGGGCTCGCATGCCGGGTCGTCCTCATGCCCGAAGGCGAGGATATTGACAGCCTCCTGCGCGGACAGGGCAAGGATGCCTTTGAGGAACTCCAGGCACGCGCGCGGGACGGGCTGCGCTTCTGCGTTGAAGCCCTGCGGGCCCTGGCCCCGCGCGAGAGCGTGGAATGGGCGCGGGATTTCCTCGGCCATGTGGA
>CAZNXQ010000223.1:0-2239 GCA_964576895.1 uncultured Desulfovibrio sp. | reverse complement strand
CGCTCCCTCGTCTCACTGGCGTTCCACAAACACCCGCAAAAGGCGGTCGGCACGCACGGTGACAACAGTCGCCCCCTTGTGCCGCATGCGCGTGGTCACACTATGCCTTATCGTCCGAAGCGTAAAGTTCACTAGGGCTGGGGAAAAACAATCTCATGGTGCGGGTCCCGGAAGAGGCCGCCCGGCGAATGCCTGGTCAAGCGCCCGCTCCAGATCTTCCACTCCATAGATGTCCCGCAATACCAGTGGTTGCGCCGCAAGATCCCCGGCGGGGAAAAGCGCGGTGAGCGGAATGCTCTTGCTGCCCAGCATTTCCAGCAGGCGCACCGCGTAGGCATTGGGCCGGGTCAGATCCACGCGGATGAGCTCCATCCCATATCGCGCCTTCCAGTCACGCAAATGCTCGCCCGTGAGCACCGTGGCCTCAAGAAACTTGCAGTTCGGGCACCAGTCGGCGGTAAATTCGAGCAGAAGCGGCTTTTCTCCGAGGCTGGCGGTGAAATATTCCGGCGCGAACTCGCGCCATTGCGGCAACGGCGTCACGGGGCGCAGCACCCAGACGACAGCAATGCACAAGAGAACGCACCCCGCCGTGCCCAGGAGCCGACGGCGCAGGGGCGGCGCCGAGAGCGAACAGAAGCGGCCCCACAGCCACGCGCACAGGGCGACCACAAGCAGGACGCTCAAAACCTGCATGTGCTTTTCCACCGGCAGGATGGAGAGCAGGTACAGCGCGGTGCCAAGCAGCAGAAAACCCAGCAGATGCTCGAAAACATGCATCCAGGGACCGGGACGCGGCAGGATGCGCGCCATGGCGGGCCAGATGCAGAAAAGAAGATACGGGAGCGCCATGCCCAGCCCCACGGACCAGAAGACCACAACAAGGATATAGAGCGGCTGGGTGAAGGCCCAGCCCAGCACGCCGCCAAGCAGCGGCCCGCTGCACGGCGTGGCGAGAAACGTGGAGACAAGGCCGGTCAGGTAGGACTGCAATCGCGGATTGCGGACAGTGGCACCAGGTTTGAGGTCAAAGCTCGGCAACGAAAAGACGCCGAGCATGGAAAGGCCCAGCAGAAAAACCAGCAGGAGCATGACAAGCAGGATCGCCTGATTCTGATAAAGCTGCCCCCACATGAGATCCGCCAGACCGAGCAGAAGGGCCAGAACAGTGAAAAGCGTCAGGATGCCGGCGGCGAAACAGAGATTATGCTCCCGGAAAAGCCGCAGTTGCGCGGCCCCTCCTCCCATGAGAAGCAGCCCGCTGATCTTGAAGGTCAGCACGGGAAGCACGCACGGCATGGCATTGAGGATGAGCCCCGCCAGAAGGCCAAGAAAGAGCGCCTTGCCGAGTCCGAAGATCTCCAGTTCCGCATCGGCATAGCGCGGTTCCAGCTGGAGGTCGAAATCCTCCGGCGGCGGCAGCAGTGCACCGTCCGGCGGGAGCTGGCCGGGAGCGGCCTCTCCCCCGGAGTGAACGGCGCCGGAGGAAGTTTCGGAAGATCGCGGCGGCGGTGGCGCCCCCTCCTCCACCGAAATCGCCTCCGCCGCCCCCCCGGAAGTGCCGGGGAGGGTCGCCAAACCGGCATTCTGCAAAAGCGCCAGCGCCGGTTCGCGCCAGTCACACCCGGACAGCGCGGGAAGCAGCGGAGGCACGGTGCCGGTGAACCTTCGGCTGACCGGCAGACAGTGCCTGTCCGAACAGAGGAGCATGCTCAATTCCGCCGCGTAGATGCGCCCTCCGGCATCTTCCGGAAGGAGCGCCACAAGCGTGACCTCTCCCGCATAGGTCGAGACGGTGCTTTCCGGGTCATACTGATCGCGCTGCATCGCTCCCGCCGGATAGAGCACCGGCATGGCGCCCGCGCCTTCCAGCATGAACTCAAGACTGGTCGGACGCCCGGTTTCCGCCGCGTCGTGGGCATAGGCATGGTAGCCTTCCGGTATCCGGCAGCGCATGGCGGCAACCGCGGTGTCACCATATCGGGCAAAATCAAGCGTGGCAGTCACGTCCGCCCCCCATGCGGGAGGCGTCCCGGCCTGAACGATCCAGCCAAGGAGGCTCAGCACAAGAACAAGGGCGTACGGCATGCGCGAAAAAATATTTTCTGCCGGCACTGGGCGTTTTTTTTCAGGATGACGAAAAAACATTTGACAAACATGCGGCGGTTGAATACAACTCTACCTGTTGCGGGTCATTAGCTCAATTGGTAGAGCAGCTGACTCTTAATCAGTTGGTTCG
>CAZNXQ010000222.1:0-2249 GCA_964576895.1 uncultured Desulfovibrio sp. | reverse complement strand
GTCAAGGAGTTTCAGGAGATCGTGCGCGATCCGTCCTCCTATCTGGTGGCGGGCGTCCTGCCGCTGAGTTTCCTCCTGCTGTTCGGCTACGGCATCACCCTTGACGCGGGCATCCTGCGTCTGGCCGTCCTTGACCGGAGCGGCGGCAGCCATGCGCTTTCCCTTGCGGCGGACTTCGCCCATTCCCCCTGGTTCGAGACCGTCCATGTGGGCGACATGGAGGCGGCGGAACGCGGGATGCGTGATTCCGAAGTGCAGGGCGTGCTTGTCATCCGGGGAGATTTTGACCAGGAGCTGGCCGCGGGCGGCACGGGAGAGCTCCAGATCCTCGTGGACGGGACGGAGCCCAATACAGCGCAATATATCCGCAATTACAGCCAGGGCCTCATTGCCGTCTGGCAGGCCACGGCCCTGCCCGGAGGCCGCGCGGGCAAGGCGCCCGTGGAGCTTGCGACGCGCTACTGGTACAATCCCACCGCCAAGAGCGAGCGCTTTCTCGTGCCCGGCGCCATCACGGTCATCATGACCCTCATCGGGACGCTGCTCACCTCGCTGGTGTTCGCGCGCGAGTGGGAGCGGGGCACCATGGAAGCCATGATCGCCACTCCCGTGACGCGGATGCAGCTTCTGCTTGGCAAGCTGATCCCCTATTTCTGCATGGGCATGTTCAGCATGGCCCTGTGCGCCCTTGCGGCGGTGACGCTTTTCGAGGTGCCGTTTCGCGGCTCGCTCTGGGTGCTGCTGTTGCTCTCCACGGTGTTCATGCTCAGCGCGCTGGGGCAGGGGCTGCTCATTTCCGTCTGTCTGCGGGGGCAGCTTGTGGCGGCGGAGGCCGGCCTGTTCTCCGGCTTTCTGCCCGCGCTCATGCTCTCCGGCTTTGTGTTCGACATCAACAGCATGCCCGCGGCGCTTCAGGCGCTGACAAAACTTTTGCCGGCAAGCTATTTCAATACCTGTCTGCGGACCATCTTCCTCACCGGCGATGTCTGGAGCATCTTCGGGCCGAGTCTGCTCTTCATGGGGCTGTTGGCCGCCGCGCTGCTCGGCCTGGTGTACAGGAACCTCACCAAACGCCTGGACACGCGCGCATGAGCCTTCTGCCGCCGCCGCTCGATCTTCGGCGCATGCTCACCATCGTGCGCAAGGAGCTGCTGGTGCTGCTGAGCAACCGCACCTCGCGGTTCCTCATCATCGTGCCGCCGCTGCTCCAGATAGTGGTCTTCGGCTGGGCCGCCACCATGGAAGTGCGCAATGTGGATGTGGCCGTGCTTTCCCGTGACAGCGGCCTCTGGAGCCGGGAGATCCTGCACCGGCTGGAGGGGGCGCCCACCTTCCGCAGTGTTGTTCATCTGGAAGGCGACGCGGCGATCCGGCCCGTGCTGGACGCCCAGAAGGCGCTGTTCGTGCTGGTGTTTGACGAGGAATTTTCCCGCAATGTGGAGCGGGCGCGGCCCGCGGAAATGCAGGTCATTCTGGACGGGCGCCGTTCCAACGCGGCGCAGATCGCGGTTTCCTATCTCAATCAGATCCTGGAGGATGTGGCCCGCGCCACCCCGGCGGGGCAGGCGGCACAGGCTCCGCGCGAGGGCGCCGCGACCGGCGTTCCCCGCCTGGATGTGCGCGTGCGCTGCTGGTTCAATCCGAACCTGGAATTTCAGTGGTTCTTTCTGCCCAATCTCATCGGCATGCTGAGTCTCATGCTCGGCCTGGTCGTCACCGGACTTTCCGTGGCGCGCGAGCGGGAGGTGGGCACCTTTGACCAGTTGCTCGTCTCGCCGGCAACGCCCACGGAGATCGCTCTTGCCAAGCTGGTGCCCGGTTGTCTGGTGGGGCTCGCGCATGGCACCATCTTTCTTGTGATCACGGTTTTCGGCTTTGGCGTTCCCTTCAACGGCTCGGTGGCGCTGCTCTATGCGGCCATGCTGGTTTTTTCCCTGGCGGCGGGCGGCGTGGGCCTCATGGTTTCCTCCCTTTCCTCCACCCAGCAGCAGGCCTTTCTGGGGGCCTTCACCGTGGGCGTGCCCTGCATCCTCATTTCCGGCGCGGTCACGCCGGTCATGAACATGCCGGTCTTTCTCCAGCACGCGAGCCAGCTCAATCCCCTGCGCCATTTCACCACCCTTTGCCAGGGGGTTTTTCTCAAGGACATCACCCTGGCCTCGGCCCTGGTCAATCTGGGCAAGATCGGCCTCATCAGCGTGGCCGCCGTAAGCGTGGCCGTGTGGATGTTCCGGCGCAGGACCTGACGG
>CAZNXQ010000221.1:0-2263 GCA_964576895.1 uncultured Desulfovibrio sp. | reverse complement strand
ACGGCCTTGCGGCTGGCGCGGATGCGGTCGCCGTTGATCTCGATGACCTTGACGAGCATGTCCTCGCCAAGGCGCGCCACATCGCCGGGCTGCTCCACGCGGTTGATGTCCAGCTGCGACACATGGACCAGGGCTTCCACATTGGGCAGCACTTCCACGATGGCGCCGATATCCATGACCTTGCGGACCTTGGCGAGGTAGTTCTTGCCCAGGTCCGGGCGCTGGTCATAGTAGGAGACCATTTCCCGCGCCTTTTCCAGGGCTTCCGCCGTGGGCGCGAAGATGGAGACGCGGCCGGAATCCTCGATGTCCACCGAGGCGCCGGTGGCCGTGGTGATGGCCTTGATGTTCTTGCCGCCGGGGCCGATGATGAGCCGGATGATGTCCGGATTGACAAAGATCTCGGCATGCTGGGGCGCGTAGCGCGAAAGCTCCTTGCGCGGTTCGGCGATGGCCTTGGCCATTTCGCCGAGGATGTGGAGCCTGCCCTCGCGCGCCTGGCGCATGGCCGCGCGCATGATGTCCGTGGTGAGGCCGGTGATCTTGATGTCCATCTGGACGCCGGTGACGCCTTCGGCCGTGCCCGCGATCTTGAAGTCCATGTCGCCCAGGGCGTCTTCATCGCCCAGGATGTCGGTGAGCACGATGAAGCGGTCGCCCTCCTTGATGAGCCCCATGGCAACGCCGGCCACCGGCGCGGAGACGGGCACGCCCGCGTCCATGAGGGCCAGCGAGCCTCCGCAGACCGCGGCCATGGACGAGGAGCCGTTGGATTCCATGGTCTCGGCCACCACGCGCAGGGTGAAGGGGAAGTCCGTATCAGCGGGCAGGATGGGCCGCAGCGACTTTTCCGCCAGGGCGCCGTGCCCGATCTCGCGGCGCGAGAGGCGCACGGGCTTGACCTCGCCCACGCAGTAGGGCGGGAAATTGTAATGGAGCATGAAGCGCTTGGTCACATCGCCGGTGAGGGAGTCCATGCGCTGCTCGTCCGTGGAGGAACCGAGCGTGGTCACCACCAGGGACTTGGTCTCGCCGCGCCGGAACAGCGCCGAGCCGTGGGCGCGCGGCAGGACGCCGGTCTGGATCTGGATGGGCCGCACGCTCTTGACGTCGCGGCCGTCGATGCGCGTGCCTTCATTGACGATGCGGCCGCGCACCAGGCGTTTTTCCAGATCGCCGATCATGTCCGGCACGGCCTTGAGCGCGGTCTCGTTCTCCGCCCAGGCCGGATCGGCGGCAAGGGCCTCCAGCACGGCCGTTTTCACGGCCTTGCGCGCGTCCTTGCGGGCGAGCTTTTCCGGCACGCGCATGGCGGCGTCCAGCCCGGCCTTCAGGGCGAGCTCCTCCACGCGGGCGGCCAGCACCGGATCGTCCTCATGCGGGGTGAACGCCATCTTGGGCTTGCCGCAGAGTTCCGTCAGCCTGAACTGGGCGTCGATGAGCGGCTGGATCTCCTTGCGGCCCCATTCCAGGGCCTCGATGATGTCATCCTCGGGCACGAAGTGCGCCTCGCCCTCGACCATGGTCAGCGCGTCGCGCGAGGCGGCAAAGACGAGGTTGATGTCGCTCTGCGCCTGTTCGGCAAAGGTGGGGTTGAGCACGAACTGTCCGTTGACGCGGCAGATGCGGCCGCCGGCCACGGGGCCGGCGAAGGGCAGGCGCGAGACCATGAGCGCCGCCGAGGCCCCGGTGATGGAGAGCACGTCGGAATCGTTCTCCTGATCCGCGGAGATGACGCTGGCGAGCACCTGCACGTCCTCGTTGAGCCCCTTGGGAAAGAGCGGACGGATGGGCCGGTCGATGAGGCGGGAGACCAGGGTCTCGCGCTCGGAGGGGCGGCCGATCTCGCGCCTGAAGAAGCTGCCGGGGATGCGCCCGGCCGCGTACATCTTTTCGGAATACTCAACGGTGAGGGGGAAGAAGCCCTTGTCGAACTCCAGCGGCTGCGAACACACGGTGACGAGCACCACCGTGCCGCCGCACTGCACCCAGACGGCGCCGTCCGCCTGATTGGCCAGGCGGCCGCATTCGAGGATCACGTCCTTGCCGCCCACCTGCGCCGTGACCCGTGTGGGCTGAAAAATGTCCTGATTCATACGTTCCTCATGGGGAAGGGGATTCCGGGAAAAGCGGGCAGCGCGTCACCTGCGGAGCTGGGGACGGGACGGCGGCAGACCGCGCGGCGGCCCTGCCTGATTTTCCCGGACCCCCCTTCTGCGTTTGCGCCCGTTGCGGGCATGGAGCCTGCCATGCGCCGCCGCCC
>CAZNXQ010000220.1:0-2285 GCA_964576895.1 uncultured Desulfovibrio sp. | reverse complement strand
CCAATGAAAACGGAAGCACGCGAAGCGCGGCTGCGCATCTATTTTGTCGGCGTGGGCGGCCAGGGCACGCTGACGGCCACCAATCTGCTGGCGCGGGCCGCTCTGGACGCCGGTCTGGAAGCCGTGGGCGGCGAGGTGCACGGCATGGCCCAGCGCGGCGGCGTGGTGGAGTCCGCCCTGCTGCTCGGCGGCTGGCGTTCGCCCCGCGTGGATCACGGCGAGGCGGATGTCCTTCTTGGGTTCGAGCCGCTGGAGACGCTGCGCGGGCTGCCCTATCTGCGGCGCGGCGGCGCGGTCTTTTCCAGCAGCGACCCGCTGGCTCCCCTGAGTGTTGCCCTGGGCCAGGCGACCTATCCCGGCATGGAGCGCATCCGGCGCGAAGTGGCCGCCGTGGCGGACCGGCACTGGTTTTTGCCGTGCCGCAGCCTCGGCAGGGAGGCGGGCTCGGTGCAGAGCGGGGGCACGGCGCTTCTGGGCGCGGCCTGCGCCTCCGGCCTCCTGCCGCTGGATTTTGACGCCCTGACGGCGGCCATCCGCCGCCATCTGCCCGCCAGGATCCAGGCGGTCAATCTGGCGGCCGCCGAGCTTGGCCGCGCGGCACTGGCCTGAGGCCGTTGCGGCGGGGCGCCGCTTTCCGGGCGCCCCTGTTTTCCCGGCCCGCGCGGGCATTCTTTCCGTTCCTGTTTTTGGGTTTTTCCGCGTTCCGTTATTGACAGCCGTTGCGAAGCCTCATAATGAAGCCCTAACAGGACATAACATCCGCGGGAAATGGGGTTCCCGCGCGGCGGCGTCCGGTTTTGGCGTGTCCATTCAGGAGGGTAAGGATATGCCCAATTCCATGTATTTCGTTCTGGCGACGGCGGCCCTCATTGTGGGCTACATCGTCTATGGCGGCATTGTCTCGAAAGTCTTCGGCACCCAGCCCGACCGGCCCACTCCGGCCAAGACCATGGCCGACGGCGTGGACTATGTGGAAATGCCCACATGGAAAGTCTGGCTCGTCCAGTTGCTGAACATCGCCGGCGTGGGCCCCGTTTTCGGCCCCATCCTCGGCGCGCTCTGGGGCCCGTCCGCCCTGGTCTGGATCGTCATCGGCACCATTTTCGCCGGCGCGGTCCACGACTTCATGGCCGGCATGCTTTCCGTGCGCTATAACGGCGCCAACGTCCCGGCCATTGTGGGCTACAATCTCGGCAATATCGCCAAGCAGATCATGCGCGTCTTCGCCGTGGTGCTCCTCGTGCTGGTGGGCGTCGTCTTTGTGGCCGCCCCGGCCGGTCTGCTTGCCAAGCTCACGCCCGCCTCGCTCAATCTCACTTTCTGGGTCTGCGTGATCTTCGCCTACTATTTCATCGCCACCATCATGCCCATCGACAAGATCATCGGCAATTTCTATCCGGTGTTCGGCGCCATCCTCATCATCATGGCCGTGGGCATCACCACCATGATGTTCATCGGCGGCACGGAATTCTACAACTCCGCGCACTGGGCCAACCAGCATCCCAAGGGCCTGCCCATCTTCCCGCTGGTCTTCATCACCATCGCCTGCGGCGCTCTGTCCGGCTTCCATGCCACCCAGTCGCCGCTCATGGCCCGCTGCATGGCCAATGAAAAGCTCGGCAAGCCCGTCTTTTACGGCAGCATGGTGGCCGAGGGCTTCATCGGCCTGGTCTGGGCCACGGTGGGCATGAGCTTCTACCACGGGCCCGAGGCCCTGCAGGCGGCCATCGCCGCCGGCGGCCCCGGCAATGTGGTCACCGAGGCCTCCCTGGCGCTCATGGGCCCCGTGGGCGGCGTGCTCGCCATCCTCGGCGTGGTCGTCCTGCCCATCACCTCCGGCGACACGGCCTTCCGCGCCGCGCGCCTGACCATCGCCGAAGCCTTCAACTATTCGCAGAAGGCCATCGCACCGCGCCTCTACCTGGCCGTGCCCATGTTCCTCATCGGCATCTTCCTTTCCCAGGTGGATTTCACCATCATCTGGCGCTACTTCGGCTGGGCCAACCAGACGCTGGCCACCATCGTGCTCTGGGCCGGCGCGGCCTACCTCATGCGCCGTGACCGCTGCCACTGGATCTGCACCGTGCCGGCCGTTTTCATGACCGCCGTGTGCACGTCCTACATCTGCTACGAACCCACCATGGGCTTTGCCATCTCCATTGACATCGCCAATATCGTCGGTGTCATCGTGGCCATCGTGGCCTTTGTGGCCTTCATGATGCTCGGCCGCAAGCCCGTGGCCGGCGCGCCCGTCAACTGCTGATGCGCTTTCGGCGGCCCGCGCG
>CAZNXQ010000219.1:0-2290 GCA_964576895.1 uncultured Desulfovibrio sp. | reverse complement strand
TTGAGCCAGTCGGGATTGAGGCCGAATTTTTCAAAAAGCTTCATGTACCAGTCGCCTGGCACGGAATTCCGCCGTTTTGCGTCGGAAATGCTCGACTGGCGGATATCCAGCACTTCTGCCAGTTCCATCTGGGTTCGGCAGTTGGTCGCAAGGGTGATGCGTCCGTATATTTCCGCGAACGAAGACATGCCAAGGCTCCTGACGCTGCGTCACTCCTGGAGGTTGAGCAGTGGCGCTTGGTTGGTAAGGACCATCTTGCTGTTTTCTTTGAAGGATTTCCGCATGGCTTCCAGCCAGCGCTGATAGGCATAAAAATCCGGAGATTTGCTGTAGGCGCCGGCATAGGTGGCCGCCGCCCTGGCATCGCCACGGCCGCGCTCCACCTGGGCCTCGCGGGCCGCTTCGGCAAGGATGAGCGCACGTTGCCGGTCCGCGTCGGAGCGGATGCGTGTGGATTCCTCCTCGCCTTCGGAACGGTACTGCTTGGCCTGGCGTTCGCGTTCGGCGCGCATGCGCTCAAAAATGGCGCGCTGGTTTTCCTGCGGCAGGTCTGTGCGCTTGATGCGCACGTCAAGCACTTCCACGCCGAAGGGTTTCATGAGGTCCGAAACCTTGTCCGTGACTTCCTTCATGATGGCCGCGCGGTGCGAGGAAACGACCTGCGTCAGCGTATAGGCGCCCACGAGCGCCCGCAACTGCGAATAGACCACGTCGTCAAGCCGGGCCTGCGCTCCGGGGATGGTACGCATGGTGCGGTAGAACTGGAGCGGATCAATGATGCGCCAGCGCGCATAGTTGTCCAGAACGATGGCCTTTTTGTCCACCGTGAAGGCTTCGCGGGAGCGGGCCTCGTAATTGAGCACCCGCGAGTCGAAATACACGACATTCTGGATGAAGGGAAGCTTGAAATGCAGGCCGGGGCCGTACACTTCCGGCAGGGGTTCGCCAAGTTGGAGGACGAGCGCCTTCTGCGTCTGATGGACGGTAAAGAAACACTGGCTTGCCAGCGCCGCCAGGGCGAGGAGCAGCACCACAAGCAGGAGCGGATTCTTTTTCATCGGCGTTCTCCCGCACTGGCCGTTCCCGTGACAGTGGGTTGCGTTGCGGTTTTTGCCTCCGGGGCGGCGCGCCGTTCAGGGCTTGCGGCCTGCCCCTGGGGGGCGCTCAGGCTCGGCAGGGGCAGATAGGGGAGCGCCCGCGAGGCGGCCGCGCCATCCATGAGCACCTTTTCGCCGGAACCGGCAAGGATATCTTCCATGGTTTCGTAATACAGGCGCTGCTTCGTGACCTTGGGCGCCTTGTCATATTCCACGCGCAGGGCGTCAAAACGCGCCGCATCGCCCTCGGCGTTGCGCACGCGGGTGGCGCTGTAGGCTTCGGCCTGGTTTTTCATGGCCGCGGCCTGGCCCCGCGCCCTGGGCAGGAGCTCGTTGCGGTAGGCCTCGGCCTGATTGATGATCCTGCTTTTGTCCTCGCGCGCGCTGGCCACGTCCTTGAAGGCGTCAATGACTTCCTTGGGGGGGTGCACATCCTGCAACTGGACGGCGATGACCTGGATGCCCGCGCCGTAGCGGTCAAGGATATGCTGCAAGAGCTGGGTGGCTTCACTCTGGATCTTGAGCTTGCCGTCGGTGATGGCGGAATCTATCTCGCTGTTGCCGATGACCTCCCGCATGGCGGCTTCGGCCGCGTTGCGCACCAGGGCCGCCGGCGCGCTGACATTAAAGAGATACTGGACGGGATCGCTGATCTTGTACTGGACGCTGAACTGGACGTTGACGATATTTTCGTCGCCGGTGAGCATGGAGGCCTCTTCGGCGATGGTGCGTACCTGCCCCTGCTGGAAGGTGGCACTCTGCCCCACGGAACGGAAGCCCACCTCGCTGCGGAGCACCTGCGTGACCTGCGGCTTGTAGACGGTTTCCAACGGCGCGGGCAGCGCGTAATGCGGACCGGGGTCCACAGTGCGGTCATAGCGGCCGAAGCGGAGCACGACCCCCTGTTCGTCGGGATTGACGATATAGATGCCCGAAAGGAGCCAGAGCGCCACGACCGCCAGCGCGACAAGCAGGATGAGACGGCCGTTCGGCACCTTGAAGCGGGAAAGACGTTCAAGGGGATTGGGGCCGCCGCCACGGGTGCCGTTGAGCAGATAGCGCTGGTTTCGCGGTTTTTCGCGTCCGGCCTCCACGTCATCGCCGTCCGGTTCTTCCGGATGGCGGGGCGGACGTTGCGCGCCCTGTTGCCGCTGCCGTTTTTCCTGAAGCTTGTCCCAGTCCCAGTTCATGGC
>CAZNXQ010000218.1:0-2328 GCA_964576895.1 uncultured Desulfovibrio sp. | reverse complement strand
AGCAGCCCGCGCCAGACATGGGCGGGGATGCGCGCCAGCGGACAGGCGGCGGCACAGGCGGCGCCTGCCGTCGTATCACGGCCTGTCTGCGGCATGTCCGGGGCGGGAGTATCCGGCATGGTTTCCACGGGCGGCTCCGGCGGTCGCTGCGGGTTCATGGGCGGGGCGGTGCGGCCTGGGTGGCGGCCTCCGGCCAGAGGCGGGCCGCTTCTTCGCGCAGGAGGTACTTCTGGATCTTGCCGCTGGCCGTGAGCGGGAACTGCTCCACCACGGCCACATGGCGCGGGATCTTGTGCCAGGCGATCTTGCCCCGGCACCATTCGCGCACGCTTCGCGCGTCAGGCCGGGCGCCGGGACGGGGGATGATGAAGGCGCCCACCTCCTCGCCGTATTTGCGGCTGGGGACGCCGACCACCTGGACATCCAGAACGCCCGGCATGCCGAGGAGAAATTCCTCGATCTCGCGCGGATAGACGTTTTCGCCGCCGCGGATGATCATGTCCTTGATGCGGCCCGTGATGCGCAGGTAGCCGTTTTCGTCCATGATGCCGAGGTCGCCGGAGCGCAGCCAGCCCTCCGGGCCCACGGCCCGCGCCGTATCGTCGGGCATCTTGTAGTAGCCCTTCATGACATTGTAGCCCCGGCAGAGGATCTCCCCGGCCTGACCGCGCGGCAGTTCCTCAATGCCGTCCGGGTCGGCCACGCGCACCTCAATGCCGGGCAGGGCCCGGCCCACGGTTTCGCAGCGCAGGGGCAGCGGATCGTGGATGTCGGACTGGGTCATGACCGGCGAGGCCTCGGTGAGGCCATAGCAGATGGTGATCTCGCGCATGTTCATGTCCTCCACCACGCGGCGCATGAGCGGTTCGGGGCAGACCGAACCGGCCATGATGCCCGTGCGCAGGGAGGAGAGGTCGAACCGGGAAAAGTGCTTGTGCTCCAGCTCGGCGATGAACATGGTGGGCACGCCGTAGAGGGCGGTGCAGCGTTCGCGCTCCACGGCCTGGAGCACATGCAGGGGATTGAAGCTTTCCAGCACCACCATGGCCGCGCCGTGATTGACGCAGGCAAGCACGCCGAGCACGCAGCCGAAGCAGTGGAAGAGCGGCACGGGCAGACAGAGGCGGTCCCGCTCCGTGAAGCGCTGGCGGCGGCCGATCCAGTAGCCGTTGAGCCCCACGCCCACATGGGTGAGCATGACCCCGCGCGGAAAGCCCGTGGTTCCGGAGGTGTACTGCATGTTGATGGCGTCATGCGGGTCCAGCGAGGCCTGGCGCGCCTGATAGTCGGCCTCGTCGGTCATGACGGAGAGCGCCAGGATTTCGGGCATGGAATACATGCCCCGGTGCTTTTCCGCGCCGAGAAAGCAGACGCGGCGCAAGTGCGGAAGACTGCGGCTGCGCAGCCCCCCGGCGCGCGGCTGGACGCGCAGTTCCGGCGCGATGCTGTAGAGCGTCCCGATGAAGTCGTGGTCGCGCAGACTGCCGATGAGAAAGATCGTCTCGCACTCCGACTGGCCGAGCACATAGCGCAGCTCGTGCTCGCGGTAATTGGTGTTCACCGTGAGCAGGATGGCGCCGATGCGCGCCGTGGCGAACTGGAGCGCTATCCACCACGGCACGTTGGTGGCCCAGACGGCCACCTTTTCGCCCTTCCGGATGCCCAGGGCCATGAGCCCCCTGGCGAGACGGTCCACCAGGTCGTTGAACTGGCGCCAGGTCAGGCGGTAGCCCCGGTCCGCATAGACGAGCGCGTCCCGGTCGGGAAAGCGGGCCGCCGTATGCGCCAGGATCTGGCCGAGCGTCCACTCCCGCAGGACAAAATCCCCATCGCCGTCCGGAGGAGGAAGAAGTGGCGCGCTCATGGATTGTAGGCCACGCCGAGGATGCGCACGGGCTCCCCGTCCAGGGCCGTCAGCGCGTGCGGCACGATGGAGTTGTAATAGATGGTTTCGCCGGGCGAAAGATCGTAGGCCTTGCGGCCATAGCGCACGCGCAGCCTGCCCGCCAGCACAAGGATGAATTCCTCTCCCTGGTGCGAGGTGAGCCGAGGCTCCTCCCTGTCCGGCGCCGGGGGGAAGAATTCCACGCAAAAGGGCTCCATGTTGCGGTCGCTCTTGCCCATGCCGAGCACCTGATAAATATAGCCGGGCCGCTGGATGTCGGCAGCCGGGGCCGCGCCCCCGGCCCACGGGGCGTCAGCATCTCCGGACACCGGGGGCGTCGCATGGCGGCCGTCGGGAAAGCCCTCGATGCGCGCGATGACCGGGTCTGTGCATTCCTGGTCGTCAAGAAAGGTGCCGAGGCGCACGTCAAGGGCGCGCGCCAC
>CAZNXQ010000217.1:0-2331 GCA_964576895.1 uncultured Desulfovibrio sp. | reverse complement strand
CCTCTTTTCCGCACTGGAGAAACCATAACGGAGTTTAATGAGGTCTGAGCCTAGAACGGAACCTCGTCCATGCCCGACGCTTCGGACGGAAATGCCGGCCCCAGGTCTTCGTCCTGCTGCTGCCCCCTGTTGCGCGGCGCGCCGCCGCCGGACGCGGCGTTCCTGCCCGCGCCGCCCTGACGGGCGTTCTGGGCACGCTGGCCGCGCGGCTCCTGCCGGGGGGAACCGCCGTCGCCCCAGTCGTCAGTGGGGGCGCCGTCCGGCGCCGGACCGCGCTCGCCCTTGCTGTCCAGAAACTGGACGCGCTGGGCCTTGATCTCCGTGGTGTAGCGGTCCTGGCCGCTCTGGTCCTGCCATTTGCGCGTCTGGAGACTGCCCTCCACATAGACAAGGCTGCCCTTGCCGAGATAGTTGGCGCAGTTTTCGGCCTGACGCTGGAACACAGAGACGCGGTGCCATTCGGTGCGTTCCACCTTGTTGCCGTCCCTGTCGGTGTAGGATTCGTCCGTGGCCACGTTGAGCGTCGCCACCGGGGAGCCGCTCTGGGTGTAGCGGAGTTCCGGGTCGCGGCCAAGGCGGCCGATGATCATGACCTTGTTCAGCATGTGGGCTCCTGCGCGCGGGCTGGCCGCGCACTGTCAAGAAGATGATGCCATGGGGCGGCACTGCGCCGGCGCCGAACTGTCGTAGTTTTTTGGACCCTTCCGGCACCGGCATCCGTCTGTCGCTTCGCTCCGGACGGAACCTGGAATATCATCAACCGCATTGAGAAAACGCCTATTCGGTATAGGCGCGTTCCAGGGCGTCCAGCGCGTCCTCCAGATCGTCGCTCAGGGCATTGGCCCTGCGCGGGTCCCAGTCGGCAAGGGCGGCCTCAAGCTCGGCCCTGAGGCGCGCGGCCTCACGGATGCCGGGGCCCATGCCCTGCTTGCGGGCTTCCGACCATTTCATGAAGCGCAGCCCCTCATCCAGACGGCGCACAAGCTCAAGGACGCCGCGTTCCTCGCTTTTCACCGGCACCGACCCGGCCAGCCTGACGAGGCTCGGCCAGTACTCTTCCACGAGTCCCTCATTCCAGGTGACGGCGCTTACCCTGATCTGCAGTACCTTGCCCATGCCGGCCTCCGCTCATTCCGTTTCCGTCCACTCTGTCTGGACGCGCATGATGACGTCCTGAATGGCCGGCAACTGGTCGCGCGGGCAGACGCCGATGAGCGGCGCGCCCGCGTCCATGTTTTCATTATAGGTGAAATAGACCGAGTAGATGACGCCTTCCGGGCCGGAATAGCGCAGGGGCGCCTCGCGTTTCATGCGCGACATGATGAGCAGTTCCATGCCGTCGCGCACGGCCACGGAATGGGCGTCCGACGCGCGGATCTTCTTGTCCACCTCGGGGGTGAAATAATACTTGGCCCGTTCCGGCGCGCGGAACAGATGGAGCGCCTTGCGGAGGATGATGCCCTGCACCTCCTCGCGGGTGAGCTTGTGGCGCAGGACGGCCAGTTCCGTCCCCGCCTCCACAAAGGTCCCTTCCAGTTCTCCGCGCAGCGCCGAGATCTCGCCTTTTTCCGGCACGCAGATGGGCTTGGGATTGCGTTCGCGCTCCAGCGTCGCCACAAGGGTGCCGGGTTTTTCTTTCCACTGCCCTTGCGGGCCGTGCACCATGTCGCCCGGCCTGAGCCCGGCAAAGGTCACCCTGCCGGTATGCGGGGCGGCGATGACGATCTCCCGGAAGGGGGAAGCCTTGATCTCGTCGAGCAGCGCGGAAATGTCGATCATGCCTGTCCTGCGGTTGCGGGGGCCGCCATGCGCGGCCCGTTAGAACAATTTGCTGATGAAAATATCTGTCTCACAGATATTTTCATCAGGTTTCGCTGCCTCCATTTCGGCGGAAAAACCTGGTTTTCCGCCTTATTACGGCGCGGGCATCTGCTCCCGCAGCCGCCAGAGCGTTCCGCAATTTCATTGCGAAAACGCTCTAGCGGTAATAGAGGTTCCTGCCGCCAATGGTCATCAGGGCCTGCTTGAGATTGGTGCGGATCTGCCGCCGGTCCCAGATGCCCTGGATGTGACCGCGTGAAAGCGCGCGGTAGGAGCGGTGGTACTTGGGCGGGATGTCCATGCCGGTGGTTTCCTTGATGACGCCCGGCCCCGCGAACCCGATATTGGAGGAACGCACCGCGAACTGGTAGGGCGAACAGCCGAGAAAGCTCGCCACCGGCCCGGCAAAGGAATTGGTGTCGTAGAGCACCATGTACAGGCCGCCGGATTCGATGTAGCGGCGCACGGCAACGGTGCAGCGCGGCATCTGGATGACGCCGTGGGTGCCCT
>CAZNXQ010000216.1:0-2345 GCA_964576895.1 uncultured Desulfovibrio sp. | reverse complement strand
CATGGCAAAGATCGGAGACCTTTCGCTCATCATCAAACTGCTTGCCGGTCTTGTGCTTGGCGCCCTGCTCGGCTTTGTGGTCAACGAAGCGGTCATGGACGTGGTGGTGTCGGTGCGGCACATCCTCGGCCAGATCATTTTCTTTCTGGTGCCCCTTGTCATCGTGGGCTTCATTACTCCGGCCATTGTGCGTCTGGGCCAGAACGCGAGCAGGATCCTCGTGGCGGCGGTGGCCCTCGCCTATGTGTCTTCGGTGGGCGCGGCGTTTTTCTCCATGGTTTCCGGGTATCTGGTCATCCCGCATCTTTCCATTGCCACTGAGGCGGAAACGCTGCGCAAGCTGCCGGAAATGGTCTTCCGGCTGGATATCCCGCCGCTCTTCAGCGTCATGAGCGCCCTCATCACCGCGCTCTTCCTCGGCCTCGCCATCGCCTGGACGCGCGCCCGGACGCTGACCGCGCTTTTTGAGGAATTTGAGAAGGTCATCAGCTGGCTTGTGATCCATGTGCTCATCCCCATCCTCCCCGTCTTTGTGGGGCTCTCGTTCATGGGGCTTGCGTATGAAGGCTCGCTCACGCGGCATTTGCCCATCTTTGTGACCATGGTGGTGCTGGTCATCATCGGCCAGTTCATCTGGCTCGCGGTGCTCTACGGCATCGGCGGCGCCATTTCCGGGCGCAATCCCGCGCAGGTGTTCCGCTATTACGCGCCGGCCTATCTGACGGCGGTGGGCACCATGTCCAGCGCGGCCACCCTGCCGGTGGCCCTGGAGTGCGCGCACCGCTCGCCGGTGCTCAGCCGCACCATGGTGGAATTCATGGTGCCGCTGGGGGCCACGGTCCACCTGTGCGGCTCGGTGCTGACCGAGACCTTTTTTGTCATGACCATCAGCCTCATCCTGTACGGCTCCCTGCCGCCCCTGGGCACCATGATCCTGTTCTGCATCCTCCTCGGCATTTTCGCCGTGGGGGCGCCCGGCGTGCCCGGCGGAACGGTGGTGGCCTCCCTCGGCATCGTCACGGGCGTGCTGGGCTTTGACCAGACCGGCGTGGCCCTGCTCATCGCCATCTTCGCCTTGCAGGACAGCTTCGGCACGGCCTGCAACGTCACGGGCGACGGCGCGCTGACCCTTATCCTTGACGGCATCTTCAACCGCCATGGGCAGCTTGGGCCCATGCAGCACAGCGGCGGGACGGACGCATGAGCGACGACCGGGCATTTCTTGAGCTTCTGCACCGCGAAGTGGTGCCCGCGCTGGGTTGTACCGAGCCCATTGCCGTGGCGCTCACGGCGGCGCGCGCCGCCGAGGCCCTCGGCTGCGAGCCGGAACGGCTGGACGTGGCCGTGAGCGCCAACCTGCTCAAAAACGGCATGGGCGTCATGGTGCCGGGCACTGGCGAGATGGGGCTTGGCATTGCCGCTGCCGCCGGCGCTTTGGGTGGCAAGAGCGCCCTAGGCCTGGAATGCCTGCGTGATCTTGAGCCGGAGCAGGTGGACCGGGCCAGGGCCCTGCTCGCGCAAGAGCGGGTCGACCTGCATCTTCCGGAGAATGAGCTTCTGCTGTACTGCAAGGTGATCGCCTATGGCGGCGGCCACAGCGGCGCGGCGGAACTGCGGGATTCCCATGCCAATATTACCGCCGTGTGGCGGGACGATGCGCTCGTTTTCTCCAGTGACGAAACGGGAACGGCGGAAGAGGGGACGGCTTCCGGGCAATGGCCCCTGAGCCTGGCGGCCATCCACCGGTTCGCCACCACAACGCCGCTGCCCGAAATAGCCTTCATTCTTGATGCCGCGCGCATGAACCGCAGCGTGGCCGAAGAGGGGCTCACGCGCCAGTATGGCCTGGCGGTCGGCAAAAACATGGATGCCCAGGTGCGCCGCCATATCCTCGCCGACGACATGCCCACCTTTGCCGTCAAGCTCACGGCGGCCGCGGCGGACGCGCGCATGGCGGGCGTCATGATGCCGGTCATGAGCAATTCCGGCAGCGGCAACCAGGGCATCACCTGCACGATGCCCGTGGTGGCCTGCGCCATCCGCCTGGAAAAGAGCGACGAGGAACTGGCGCGCGCCCTGATCATGAGCCACCTGACGGCCATCCACATCAAGCACCACCTGGGGCGGCTTTCGGCCCATTGCGGCGCCATGGTGGCCGGCACGGCGGCCGGCTGCGGCATCGCTCTTCTGCTTGGGGGCGGCCTGCGCGAGATGGAAATGACCGTGCGCAACATGGTGGGCAACGTGGCGGGCATGATCTGCGACGGCGCCAAGAGTTCCTGCGCGCTCAAGGTGGCTTCGGCCGTGGGCGCGGGCATCCAGGCGGCCATGCTCGCCCTGGAAGG
>CAZNXQ010000215.1:0-2347 GCA_964576895.1 uncultured Desulfovibrio sp. | reverse complement strand
TGTTGCACAATCTCGCCAAGGCGCTGCTCATTCATGGCAGGATTTGCACCACCGAAATGAAAGCCAAGGATCTGCGCCGGGTTGTGGAGCCGCTGATTACCCTCGCCAAGCGCAATGATCTTCATTCCCGGCGTCTGGCGTATCGGGTGCTCAATGACCACGCGCTGGTCAAGCGGCTTTTTGATGAGGTCGGTCCCCTCTTTGCCGAGGTGCCCGGCGGCTATACACGCGTGCTCAAGCTTGCCATGCCCCGCAAGGGTGACAACGCGCCCATGGCCATCATCGAGTTCTCCCGTACGGCGGCCGCGCCCGCCGAGGAAAAGCCCGCTGCCTAGACAGGGCCTGTCGTGTCTGGCCTGAACGGCTGACACCCCACGCTCACGATTTGCGAAAGGGAGGCCCCGGCCTCCCTTTCTTTCTGCCCTGTTTCGGCCATGGCGGACGGCGGCGACAACGCCCTGCGGCATGGGGCCGGCGTTCCTTGCTTTCCTGATTTTTCGTCATATATTTGGACGGGTGGGGACGGCCACACAGCGTGTCGGCGGCCGGACATGCCGCGCAGCTTGCGGGAATCCGGCGTCCATGCTAGATTTCCTCGCTTTGCGAGGGTGGCGGAACTGGTAGACGCACTGGACTTAGGATCCAGCGCCTTCGGGCATGGGGGTTCAAGTCCCCCCCCTCGCACCATTGCCGGCACAGGCGAGAAACAAAAGGAGCCACTTGTGGAATACAGCGTCGAAGACATTTCCCCGGTCAAGAAAAAGGTGACCATCACCACCGAGCCGCAGGAGGCGGAGGCCGCCATTCTCGGCGCTGTGGCCCTGTACCGGGATTCCGTTCAGCTGGACGGCTTCCGCAAGGGCAAGGTTCCGGCATCCGTGGTGGAAAAGCGCTTTCATGACAGGATCTATGACGAGGCCCGTCAGGATCTCATCAATGTGCATATCAATGACGTGATGCAGAAGCTCGGCGTGCAGCCGGTTTCCGGCATTTCCATCAGCGGGGCCGAGGCGCCGCTGGAGCGCGGCAAGGGCTACACCTACAGCATGGAATTCGAGGTGCTGCCGACCTTTGACCTGCCGCCCTATGAGGGGCTGGAGGTGGAGCAGGAGGCCGTGCGCGTGGACGATGCCGAAGTGGCGGACGTCATTGAGCGCATCCGGCGTGACCGCGCCAAGATCGTGCCGGTGGACGGCACGGCGCCCGCCACTGACGGGCAGATCGCCAATATCGACTTTGAGGCCTTTGAAAATGGCGAACCTGTGCCGGGCGTCAAGGCCGAAGGCTTTGACCTGACCCTGGGCGAGCGCGAAGCGCTGGAAGATTTTGAAGCCCTGGTCAAGACCATCCGTCCCGGCGGGGAGGGGGAAGGGCAGATCAGCTTCCCCGCGGATTTTGTGGCTCCGGATCTGGCCGGCAAGACCGTGACCATGAAGATCAAGGTGCATGCCGTCAAGGAGCGCCAGCTTCCCCCCATCGACGACGAGCTTGCCAAGGCCATGGGCCAGGAAAATGTGGACAAGCTCAAGGCCGCCATTACCGACAGTTATGTCAAGACGCGCGAGCGCCTGCATCGGGGCGCGGCGCAGAAGAAGCTTCTGGACAGCCTGCTGAAGATGGTGGACTTCCCCCTGCCGGAGGCCATGCTTGAAGCGGATATGCGTACCCTGATGACGGATCTCGCCGTCCGGCTGGAGCGCCAGGGCAAGCGCCTGGATGCGCTCGGCAAGACGGAAGAGGAGCTCCGCAAGGAACTCCTGCCCCAGGCCGAGGAAGCCACGCGCAGTCTGGTGCTGCTCCTGACCATTGCCAGGAAGGAAGGCCTGGAGGTCAGCGAGCAGGAAGTGGCCACGCAGATCTACCAGAACAGCCTGCGTACCGGCCAGGACTTCAAGACCCTCCAGCAGGAATATGAACGCAGCGGGCTGATTTTCCTTTTGCGTGACCGCCTCCTGGCCGACAAGGCCATGGATCGCGTCTATGCCAAGGCCAGGGTGAAGGAAGTGCCTCCCGCCGAAGCGGGAAGCGACGCCGCGGCCCCCGAAGCTCCGGCCACCGCCGGGGAATGATCCCTGCGGCGGCCCGCGGTCGCCCTGCCCTGTTTTTCCGGTGCGCGGCCCGACTCTTGGGGCCGCGCACCGGCTTGTCCGAAAGACCTTTCAGCGCACAGGCCGGAAGTTCCGGCCGCCAGACACGACGAGGCATACCATGTCGCTCATCCCCATGGTCATTGAAACCACAGGCCGCTCGGAGCGCGCCTATGATATCTATTCCCGTCTGCTCAAGGACCGTATCGTCCTGCTGGGCACGGAGGTCAACGATACCGTTGCGTCGCTCATCTGCGCCC
>CAZNXQ010000214.1:0-2347 GCA_964576895.1 uncultured Desulfovibrio sp. | reverse complement strand
AGAACAAGAGTGTGCTGAAAATGCTCGTGCCCGCCGACGGCATGGAAGGCGTGCGTGCCGTTGTTCTGGGGGCCGTGGAGGCCGCCGGTCCCAGTTCCTGCCCGCCCATGGTGGTGGGCGTGGGCATTGGCGGCACCATGGAACTGGCCTGCCTTCTCGCCAAGCGCGCCGCAGCGCGTGACCTTGGCAGCCGCAATGCCGATGCGCGCTATGCGGCTCTGGAGCGGGAGCTTCTGGAAATGCTCAACAAAACCGGCATCGGTCCCCAGGGGCTCGGAGGCGCCACCACGGCCCTGGCCGTCCATGTGGAATGGGCGCCGACCCATATCGCCTCCCTGCCGGTGGCGGTCAATATCAACTGCCATGCCGCGCGCCACGCGGAAGTGCTATTGTAGGGGGGAAGGCATGTCCGGTCCGCAGCCCCGGCGCATTCGTGCGCCCTTTGATGATGCCACGGCCCGCGGCCTGCGGGCCGGCGAGCGTGTGCTCATTTCCGGCGTGCTTCTGGCCGCGCGTGATGCGGCGCATAAACGCCTGGTCGAGTTGCTGGAAGAGGGCGCGCCCCTGCCGGTGGATCTGACGGGGCAGGTCGTCTATTATGTCGGGCCGTCCCCGGCCAGACCGGGGTGCGTCATCGGCTCGGCGGGGCCCACCACCGCCGGCCGCATGGATGCCTATACCCCGCGCCTGCTGGATGCCGGGCTCAAGGGAATGATCGGCAAGGGCTACCGTTCTCCACAGGTGATCGACGCCATGGTGGCGCACGGCGCGCCCTATCTTGCCGCCGTCGGCGGCGCGGGCGCGCTCATTGCCCGCAGCATCAAAAACTATACGGTGCTTGCCTGGCCGGAACTGGGGCCGGAGGCGCTGGCCGCCATGGAGGTGGAGGACTTCCCCGCCATCGTGGTCATCGACAGTGTGGGCAACGACCAGTACGCCATGGGGCAGCGGCCCTATCGCAAGCTTTGAGACGGTACGTCCGCTATGCGGTGACGGCTGGGCGGCGCCGCGCGACGACCAGCCATGCCGCCAGGCACAGTCCTGAAACGACGGCGGAAATGCAGCCCACAGCCATGATGGCGCCGGGCCAGAAGGGCAGGCTTGCCAGCAGCATGGAAACGGCGCCAAACAACAGACCGGCGCAGTTGATGAGCGATGCGACGATGCCGTTGTCTCCCTGAATGCTCTCCATCATCAGCACTGTTGCGGGGGCGCGCATGGCGCTGCCGCAAAAACTGATGGGCGCGAACAGCAGGGCAAAGGCCCACGGGCCGTTTGCTCCCCAGAGCAGAACGCCAATACCGATTAGGCACATGACCAGCAGATGCCCCGTCAGGACGCTGTTTCTGTTCCACCGCCGGAAAACGCCGATATGCAGAAAGGGGCCGAGCAGGGAACAAAAGGCATTGAGCGCGAAGAACAGACTGTATTGCTGGGCGGAAACATGGAATGTCTCCTGGAAGATGAAGGCGGAAACAGCCAGGTAAGACATGAACGGCATGGACATTGCCGAGAAGATGAGCAGGGGAAAGAGAAAGTTTCGGTTGGCAATGGCATGCCCCATGCGCCTGAAGGTTGCCGACAGGGAACGCGCGTTGCGGCGCGGGTTGGTCTCCTTCAGGCAGATGGCGCCGAGCAGCGCAAGCGCGCCGCAAACGGCAAGGCAGAGGAAGATGCCGCGCCAGTCAACCACAAGCAGGAGCCAGCCGCCCAGCACCGGGGCTGTCAGGGGAGCGATGATGACCGTGGCCTGCATGACGGCCACGACATTTTCCAGGGAACCGCCGCGCAGCACATCCTTGACAATGGCCAACGACATGGCGCTGGCCGCGCCGCTGCCCAGGGCCTGAATGCCGCGCCAGACAAGAAAAACCTCAATGGAATGCGTCAGGCACAGGGCCATGCTGGAGATGATGTAGAGCGCGGACCCCACCAGAAGGACCGGTTTGCGGCCATATCTGTCGCTGACGGGCCCCCAGAAGAGCATGGAAACGGCAAAAAGCAGAATAAAGGCGCTGATGGTGGCGCTTGCCAGCTCATTGGTGGTGGCGAATGTCTTGGCGATGGACGGCAGCGCCGGCAGATACATGTCCGTTGAAATGGGGGCAAAGGCGCTCAGAAAGGAAAGATAGAGAATGAGGAATCGGTTTCCCGGAGAAAAGAGCCGGCGGCGTTTCATGGCAGCAGCTTAAACCTGATCCGTCGCGGGGACAACCGTCTGTCCCCTGGGCATCCGGAGACGCTGAAAACTCCCAGGCCCCGGCAGGACCGGGGCCTGGTGCTTGCTCTGCTCTAGATAGTGTCGTCAATTTACTTTTAATTTTTGCAATGGTCTGCTATCCTCCCA
>CAZNXQ010000213.1:0-2396 GCA_964576895.1 uncultured Desulfovibrio sp. | reverse complement strand
AGAATCCCGGCGACCTGACGGCGCGCTATTTCCTCGCCTATGCGGCCCTGCTGGCCGGAGTGAGCTTTGACAACGGCCTGCTGCACTACACCCACGCCCTGGAGCATCCCCTGAGCGCCGTCAGGCCGGAGCTTTCGCACGGCCTGGGCCTCGCCATGATCGTGCCCGCCGTGGTGGAGCTCATCTACCCCGCCGTGGCGCCGGTGCTCTCCCAGTTGCTCCAGCCCATCGTGCCTGGCCTCAAGGGGCTGCCCATGGAGGCGCACGCCGCCGCCGCGGGCCTGGAACAGTGGCTGGCGTCCGTGGGCGTGCCGGAAAAGCTTGCCGATGACGGCTTCACTGAGAATGATATCCCCCGGCTGGTGGATCTGGCCCAGCACACGCCGTCACTGGGCCTGCTGCTCTCTGTGGCGCCCGTGGAGGCCACGCCGGAACGCATTGAGACCATCTATCGCGTGTCCATGAAGCCCATGGATTAAAGGGATCCTTCCCGAAACTGCGACGCGCCGGGGCGGCCTGGGGGCTGCTCCGGCGCGTTGGCGCAAACGGCGGCGGCCACCGCCTCAGGCGGTGCCTACGGCAAAAACCGCCCCGTTGGCCGTGCCCGGAAAGACGCGCGTGCCGAAGACAAGGGCTGTGCCCGTCACGCGAAAGGCCGGCCAGGGGCCGAAATGGCAGCCAAGGGTCTTCAGCAGGGCCAGGGCCGTGGGCGTGACCAGTTCGCCCGCGTCCTCGCCGCCCGCGAAGGGCCGCACCGGCACGCCGCCGAGCAGGGCCAGGACCGCGGGCGCGGGCGCGGGGATCAGGCCGTGGGCGCAGCGCACGCTGCCGTCGGCCAGGGGCAGCGCCCCCGCCACCAGCCGCGCCGGAGCAAGACGGTCAAAGAGGGCGCAGGCGAGGCAGATATCCAGGATGCTGTCCAGGGCACCGACCTCGTGAAAGGTCACCCGTTCCGGCTGCGTGCCATGCACCTCGGCCTCGCAGCCGGCCAGCAGGGCAAAGCAGTCCAGGGCCAGGCGTTTTGCCCCGTCCGCCAGGCCGCAGCCTTCGATGAGGGCCCGGATATCGGCAAGGGTGCGGTGTTCGTGCACCTGCGGCAGGCGCACCTGGGCATGCCAGCCGCCGATGCCCGCCACCTCCCTGCGCGTGAGCGCAAGGCAGCCCTTCAGCGCCGGCACCGCCGCCGCCAGCGGCGCGAGCAGCTCCGCCAGCAGGCGTTCCGCCGCGGGGAGCAGGGCCGCGGTGCCCAGGGGGGCTGCGGCGTCCGTCCGCGCGGCGTCGGCCGCGGCATTCATGAGCACGAGCCCGGCCAGGAGCATGTCGCCGGAAAGGCCGGAATGGCTGCGGATGGTCAGGATGCGGCCGCCGGAATCCGGGGCGCTTTCCGCCGGGTGCGCGGGGGCATGGGGCGCGTGCGCCTCCTGCGGGTGCCCGTGGTCGTGACCGCAGGGGAGAGAGGCTTCCGGAATATGTCGTTTCATGACAGGTTCACCACCCGCGCCGCGGCGCAGGCCGCGCCGTAGCCGTTGTCGATGTTGAGCACCGCCACGCCGGGGGCGCAGCTTGCCAGCATGCCGGAAAGGGCCGCCGCGCCTCCGTGCGCCACGCCATAGCCCACAGAGGTGGGCACGGCGAAGACAGGCCGCGGCGTGAGGCCGCCGAGCACGCTGGCGAGCGCCCCTTCCAGCCCGGCCACGGCGATGACCGCGCTGTGCGCGTTGATTTCCGGCAGGCGTTCGGTCAGCCGCCAGAGCCCGGCCACGCCGCAGTCCTCAAAAAGCGTGTGCGCGATGCCGAGATATTCCAGGGTACGCGCGGCTTCGCGGGCCACGGGCGCATCCGCCGCTCCGGCGGAGACCACGGCCACGCTGCCGCCCGCGCGCGCGGGCAGGCAGTCGCCAAAGGCCGTGCGCGAGACGGGGTCGTAGTCGTAGCCCTGACGCACGTCGTCAGGCAGGGCGGCGAAGACCTCCGGCGCCAGCCGCGTGAAGAGAACGGGCTCGCCGCAGCCGTGGGGAAAGCGGCGCAGCAGGGCCACGAGCGCCTCCCTGGGTTTGCCCTCGCAAAAGACCGCTTCGGGCAGGCCGATGCGCGCGTGTCGGGCATGGTCGAAAAGGATGCCGCACAGCCGGTCCGGACCGGGAGAATCCATGGCATGCTCCTGTCTGGCATCCGCCTGCGCAACGGGTGCAGGCGCTGCAGTGGTCGGTGACGGGCGGCATCCGCGCCGCGGGCTTCGGAGTGCCGCGCTCTCCCCCGGACGGGCGCCGACCTGTCCCCGCGCGGTGCCGCACTCTGTCCCGCCGGGGGGCCGGGGTCAAGGGATTTTTCCGCAGAATCTTGCCTGATCGTCGCAATGCCTATTCCAGTTCGCGCCCCACCCATATGGCGCGGCC
>CAZNXQ010000212.1:0-2402 GCA_964576895.1 uncultured Desulfovibrio sp. | reverse complement strand
TGGAGAACATCGCCTTCGCGCTGGGCATCAAGGCCGTCTTCTTCGCCCTGACCTTCGCCGGCATGGCCACCATGTGGATGGCCGTGTTCGCGGATGTGGGCGCGTCTCTGGCCGTGGTGGCCAATGGCCTGCGGCTCCTGCGGAAATAGAGGCCCGCGGGCCGGACCCGCCGCCCGCCGCTTGCGCCGCCGCCGGCGAACGGATAGACTCGCGCCATGAATGCTCCCCTCTCTTCCGCGGCCGGGGAGGCGTTTGCCCGGCTGTTTCCCGGCGAACGCATCCGGCTCGTCGCGCCCGCGGACTTGGCGGCCGCGCGCGCGTATCTTGACAGCCTCACCAAACCCGTGGGCAGCCTCGGACGTCTGGAGGGGCTGGCGGCCCGCCTCTGGGCCATGGCCGGAGGGGCGCGGCCCCTTGCCGTGGAGCCGGGGCTCATGCTTACCGTGGCGGCCGATCACGGCATTGCGCGGCAGGCGGTTTCCCCCTTTCCGCAGGCCGTGACGCGCCAGATGGTCGCCAACTTCCTCGCGGGCGGCGCGGCCATCAATGCGCTCTGCCGCTGCAACGGCCTGGAGCTGCGCGTGGTGGACGCGGGGTGCGCGGGCGGCCCCTTTGCCGGGCATCCCCTCCTGCTGGACCGCCGCCAGGGCGACGGCACCGCCGACATGAGCGAAGGGCCGGCCATGAGCCTCGCCACCTGCGAATCGGCCCTGCGCGCGGGCTTTGCGCTAGCGCGCGACGCCCGTGAACGCGGCTTCCGCTGCCTGGGTCTGGGCGAAATGGGCATCGCCAATTCCACGGCGGCCACAGCCCTGTACTGCGCCCTGCTCGACCTTGCGCCGGAAGAGGTGGCCGGTCCGGGCGCGGGCGCGGAACCGGCCATGGTGGCCCGCAAGGCGCGCCTGGTGGCTCAGGCCCTCGGCGTCAATGCGGCCGCCGTGGCCCAGGGGCCGGTGGAAACCCTCGCGGCTCTGGGCGGCTTCGAGATCGCCGTCATGTGCGGCGCCATGCTCGGCGCGGCGGCGCGGGGCATGCCCGTGCTTGTGGACGGCTTCATCAGCACCTCGGCCTGCGCGGCGGCCCTGGCAATCGCGCCGGAACTGGCCGGATACGCCGTTTTGACCCACGTTTCTGCGGAACCGGGCTACGCGCGCGCCGTGAAACGCATGGCGGAACGCGCCACCCCGCATGCCGCCGACCCGGCCTGGGGCGCTCCGCTCCTTGACCTCGGCCTGCGCCTGGGCGAAGGCACGGGCGCGGCGCTGGCGTGGCCGCTGGTACGCAGCGCCGCGGCCATCTGCAACGAAATGGCGACCCTGGACGCCGCCGGCGTTTCCGCCACGGAAGAGGACAGGATCTCGTGAGTCGGGGCACCGCCCCGCCCCTGCTGGAAGCCCGCGACGTGCGCCGCGCCTTTGCCGTGCGCCGGGGCATTTTCGGCAGGACGCGCACCCTCCTCGCCGTGGACGGCGTGAGCTTCTCGCTCGACCGGGGCGAGAGCCTCGGCCTCGTGGGGGAATCCGGCTGCGGCAAATCCACGCTGGGGCGCCTTGTCTGCGGGCTCCTGCGGCCGGACGGCGGCCAGATCCTGATGGACGGCCTTCCCGTGCCCCCGGCGGGCGCCGGGAGCCCCTGCGCCGGGCGCATCCAGATGGTCTTTCAGGACCCGGCCTCATCGCTCGATCCGCGCCTCACGGTGCGCGCGTCCGTGGCCGAACCTCTGGCCGCGCGCGGCGTGCCCCGCGCCCGGCGCCGGGCCGAGGCGGACGACATGCTGCGGGCCGTGGGCCTGGACGGCGCCGGGGACCGCTACCCGCACGCCTTTTCCGGCGGCCAGCGCCAGCGCATCGCGCTTGCGCGCGCCCTTGTCACCCGGCCTGAGGTCATTGTCTGCGACGAGCCCGTTTCCGCGCTGGACGCCTCGGTGCAGGCCCAGATCCTCAACCTGCTCCGCGAGGCGCAGGAACGGTTCCGGCCCGCCTATCTCTTCATTTCCCACGATCTCGCCGTGGTGGGCTTCATGTGCCGCCGGATCCTGGTCATGTATCTCGGCCGGATCGTGGAGCAAGGCCCTGCCGAACGCCTTTTCGCCGGGGCGGCCCATCCCTATACCCAGGCCCTGCTGGCGGCCATGCCCGCCGGGGAGCGGGACTGGGCGCGTGGCCGGGGGCTGGACGCGCCGCCGCCGCTCCTGCCCGGCGAACCGCCAAGCCCGCTGGCACCGCCCGCGGGCTGCCGCTTCCACCCGCGCTGCCCCCAGGCGCGGGATATCTGCCGCCGCGAGGCGCCCCCCTGGAAGGCGCTCGCCCCGGACTGGCGGGCGCGCTGCCATTTCGCGTAGAGCGGTTAGGCTCAGACCTCATTAAACTCCGTTATGGTTTTTTCAGCGAGGAAAGGAGATT
>CAZNXQ010000211.1:0-2422 GCA_964576895.1 uncultured Desulfovibrio sp. | reverse complement strand
TCGTAGACCGTGCGCCCGGCCGAGCAGATGGCGAGGTCCGCGCCCTCCATCATCCGGCTCATGACATTGGTGGCCCAGGTGAACTCCAGCAGCGGATTGCCGAGCTCGCGCACGCGGGCCTCGGTGCTCTCCTTGTGCGCGTAGCCGGGCCCGACCACCACGCGGATGGCAATGCCGAAGGCGCGGCAGATGGGTTCGATGATGTCCAGCACGCGGCGCGTGGCGTCGCTGTGGTCCGTGCCGCCAAAGGTGATGAGCACGGTGCGCGTCTGGGGGCGGAGCGGGTTGCGCCGCGCGTTGAGGAATTCGTCGCGCAGGCAGAAATAGTCCGGCCCGCAGCGCAGGCGTTCCGTGGAGGCGCCGCGTTCGTAGAGGGCGTTGATGACCAGATCGGCCAGGGCCGCGCCGGGGCCCTGGTCCTCAAAGTTCACGCAGCGGACGCCGCCCGCGCGCAGGCGCTCCATATAGGCCGCGCCGGTATCCAGAATGTCGTTGACCACCAGATCCGGGCGCAGGGCCAGCACCGTGTCGGCCAGTTCTTCCCCGCCCTGGCGCACCACGCGGTAGTCCTTGCGGGCCACGCTTTCCACGGCCAGTTCGCTCTCGCGCGTGCAGACAAAGGTGATCTTGTGGCTCGTGATCTCGTGGGCCAGCATGAGGGCGCGGAAAATATGGCCCATGCCGATGGCCGGATAACCCGCCACCACAAAGACCACATGCCGCCGTTCCAGCAGGCGCTCGCAGATCCACCAGTCCTGATAGTTCTGGATCTCAATGGCCCGCTCGTCGAGAAAATAGGGGATGACGCGCCACGGCCCGCGCCCGGCCGCTGTTTCCCCGCGCAGGAGGGAAAGGCGCA
Organism: uncultured Desulfovibrio sp.; assembly: GCA_964576895.1. Lineage (GTDB taxonomy): Bacteria > Desulfobacterota > Desulfovibrionia > Desulfovibrionales > Desulfovibrionaceae > Desulfovibrio. Next base: position 1,563 of record CAZNXQ010000211.1, on the reverse strand, counting down.
GGATGATGAGCGCGCGGCTCTCCACCAGGTAGCTGCGTTCGCCGTCATCGCCGCCCGCGCCCTCCAGCAGGCTCTCCATGCTGTCGCCCTGCGCGCGCCAGATGCGCTGGCGCACGCTGCGCACCGTCACCAGGCTGTCGGCCCCGCTCTCGCGGTAGCGGCGCCAGGCGTCCTCCATGTCCACCCAGGTGAGGAGCGGGCAGGAGGCGCGCAGGATGAGGCAGTGTTCGTACTCCCGGCTGAGGCTTTCCAGCAGCCCGCGCATTTCGCCGACAATATCAAGGCTGGTGAAGCGCAGGTCGCGGTTCCAGGAGTGACGCACGCCCGCGCGTTCGCAGATGAGCGAGATCTCCTGGCTGTCGGTGAGGACCACGATGTCCTCGCCGGGCGCGCAGGCCCGCGCGGTGTTGAGGGCGCGCTCCATGAGCGTGACGCCCGCCAGCCGCTTGACGAGCTGGTCCGGGATGACCGCGTTCTTCTTGATGGCCGGGATGACGATGCAGCGTTCTTTCATGCCGTTCACACGGGCGCGGCCGGTCAGTCCATGGCCGCGAGCACGTCCCTGGCCGAGGCGAGCATGTAGTCCAGCTCCGCATCGCTCATCCAGTGCTGGAAGGGGAAGGAGACCATGGTATCGAAAAAGGCATCGGCCTCAGGGCAGTGGGCCGTGCCGAAGCCCAGACGGCGGTAGAAGTCGTAGCGGTCCAGCGGGATGTACTGGACCACGCACTTGACGCCCTTCTCGTCGTGCATGGCGCGGATGAAGCGGTCGCGCGCCTCGGTGCCCGTGGTCATGCGCGCCACGAGCAGGTGATAATTGTGGCGCCGGCTTTCCACGCGATGGAACTGGAGCTGCGAAAAATCGGCCAGCCCGTCGATGAAGCGCAGGGCGCGGGCGCGTTTTTCGTCGTTGATGGTGTCGATGCGTTCCAGCAGCTTGAGGCCCAGGGCGCATTCCACCTCGCCCAGGCAATAGTTGGAGGGCATGAGCAGGTCATCGCCCAGGCGGGGGATGTCCACATTGCCCATGGCCGGTTTCCAGTAGTCGGGCCGCTCGAAGGCATAGGCGCAGTGCCCGTTGTGGCGCAGGGCCGGGATGATCGCCGCCGCTTGCGGGTCCGCCACATAGAGCATGCCGCCCTCGCCCAGGGTGGTGAGGTTCTTGTGCGAATGGAAGGAAAAAATGGCCATGTCGCCAAAGCTCCCGGCCTTGCGCCCCGCCACTTCCGCGCCAATGGCCTGGGCCGCGTCCTCGATGCAGAGAATGCCGCGCTCCCGGCAGAGGGCCGCGATCTCCGGCATGTCCGCCACATAGCCGTAAAGGTGCACCACCACCACGGCTCTGGTGCGCGGGGTGAGCGCCTTTTCGATGCTTTCGGCCGTGACCACGCGCGTGAGCGGGTCGATATCCGCCCAGACCGGGGTGGCGCCCTTCTTGAGGTAGGGATAGGCCGAAGCCGTGAAGGTATGCGAGGGGATGACCAGCTCATCGCCAGGCCTGAAACGGCAGAGCTGGGCGGACATTTCCAGGGCCGCGCAGCCGTTCATGGTGGTGAAGCAGGA
>CAZNXQ010000210.1:0-2458 GCA_964576895.1 uncultured Desulfovibrio sp. | reverse complement strand
CAAAAAGGTAGTTGCGCTGGAGCTTGAGAAAACTGGGATCGACCCTGGTCATGGAAGCCTCGCTTGCCGCGGCGTCGCGCCGCGCTGGGGAACTGTTTTTCAGAGGTAGTACACGCCGTCAAAGACCGTGACCGCCGCGCCGGACATGTAGACATGGCCGCCGGCCTCGTCCCAGTCCACATGGAGGACGCCCCCCCTGAGCTCCACGTCCACGGAACGGCCGGTATAGCCGTTGAGGGCGCAGGCCACGGCCGCCGCGCAGGCGCCCGTGCCGCAGGCGAGCGTCTCGCCGGCGCCGCGCTCCCAGACGCGCATGCGGATGCTCGTGGAGGAGAGTACTTCCACAAATTCGGTATTGGTGCGGCGCGGGAACAGGGGATGATGCTCGAAGAGCGGCCCCAGGGCGGGCAGATCCAGATCGTCGATGCCCTGCATGAAGACCACGGCGTGCGGATTGCCCATGGAAACCGCCGTGACCGCGTAGGTGCGGCCGTCCACCTGGATGGGATGGGCGATGCAGCGGCGGTCTTCCTCGTCCACGCTGAGCACGGGCGCGAGCTCCACGGGGATGCGGCTCGGCACCAGGATGGGCTCGCCCATGTCCACCGTGGCGCCGCAGACGGTGCCGCCCTCGAATTTCAGGCGGATGATCTTGATGCCCGCGGCTGTTTCCAGACGGATGACATCCTTTTTCACCAGGCCGCGGTCATAGGCGTACTTGCCCACGCAGCGCGTGGCGTTGCCGCACATTTCGGCCTCGGTGCCGTCGGCGTTGAACATGCGCATCCTGAGATCGGCCACCCCGGAGGGCAGGATGAGCACCAGGCCGTCCGAACCCACGCCGAAATGCCGGTCGCTCATGCGCGTGGCCAGCTCGCCGGGATTGTTGATCTCTTCTTCAAAACCATTGATGTAGACATAGTCGTTGCCGATGCCCTGCATCTTGGTGAAACGCAATTCACGGGCCATGCCGCCTCCTTGATCCGCCGCGTTTCTGGCGCCGGCGGAAAGAAAAACGCTAGCCGGAAGCGGCGAAAAAGTAAAGGCGCGGCGCCCGGAACGGCAGAGGACGCCCCGTTCCGCGCGCATTGACTTTTGCGGCCGCATGGCGGAAAGTGCGCCGACGAGAAGGAGGCGCATGCAACCCCGTTCCCGAATCGTGGCCGCCGTGGCCTTTCTTGTTGCCGGGGCGGTCCTTGCCGTGGCCGGGTTCTTTTCCGGCGCGCTGGGTCCGGCGCATGCCGCCGCCGTGGGCTTTCTCGGCCTGGTGATCGTGGCCCTGGGCGCCCTGCTCCTGCGGCGGGGCCTTGCCGGGCGCGCCAGGGCGGTGCCCGCCGCGGCTTCCGGCCCCGTTCCCCTGCCGTACTATACGCGCAACTGCCCGTTCTGCGGGCGCAGGCTTGGCCTCAAGGCCGAAAAATGTCCGGCGTGCCGTCGCAGGCTCCCTGATGACGCCACCTGCTCCGCCGGTGGAGCGGACGCCGGGGCCGCCGCGGCCGCCTTTGCCGCCGCGCGGGAGGCGGCGCTTGCCGCGGGCAGCACCGGCTATGTCTGGCGCGCGGTGCATGACGGCGCCGCCTGCGAGCGCTGCGCCAATAATGACGGCCATGTCTTTCTCTGGGAACAGGAACCCATCGGCGGCCATGCCGGGGCGCGGCCCCGCTGCCGCTGCCGGCCGGAACCGGTGTTTCCGGCAACCGCCCCCGCGCGGGAGACGCCTTCCCGCCAGGCATAGAGCGGTCTGGCAGGGAAAGGGGCCAGACCGCCCAAAAATGCTCCAAGGATCAGCAGCATGGAAAAATACACAGCGTCCTTTCTCGGCCGGGACTGTCCCGGCGTTGTGGCGGCGGTGAGCCGCCTGTTTGGCGACATGGGCTGCAATATCGAAGCCATGGCCCAGACCATGCTCTCAGGCGCGTTCGCGGCCATCTTTGTGGTCAGCGCCCCTGAACCGGACGCCGGCACCCCGCGCGACGACGGCGTTTGCGGCGCCGATTGCCTGCGCCTGCGCCTTGAGGAAGGGCTTGAGCGCGCCGGGGTGGATCTTTCCGTCCTGGTGCGGCCGGCCATTGCGGAACAGTGGGGCGCGAACCTGAATTGCGAACCCTTTGTGGTCACGGTGGACGGGCCCGACCGGCCCGGCCTCATCGGCGGCATGAGCCGCGTTTTCGGCCGCCACGGCGTGAACATCGAAAACCTCAAGGCCATCCTCGGCGAAGGCGGCGAGGGCAAGGCGCTGTTCGTCTTTGAGGTCATGGTGCCGGACAGTGTGGATCTGGGGCGTCTGCGCCGCGAGCTGGCCCTGGAGGCGACCAATCTCAAGCTGCGCGTGAGCGTCCAGCACCGCAAAATTTTCGAGGCCGTCCACCGGGTCAGTTCGTTCTAGAGCGTTTTCGCAATGAAATTGCGTAACGCTCTGGCGGCTGCGAGAGCAGACGCCCGCGCCGGAATAAGGCGG
>CAZNXQ010000209.1:0-2474 GCA_964576895.1 uncultured Desulfovibrio sp. | reverse complement strand
CGCGTTTTATGCGCCCTTTGCGCTCCCCTGTCAAGCCCCGGCGAAATTCTTTTTCCGCCCGGCCCGATCTCGGCGCGGAGTGCAAAACTATATACTCCCACGCCTCCTGTCAAGCTTTTTTGAAAAATTTTCGCTGTTCCCCCCAATATGCCCGGCTGTGGCCGCGTTCCAGCGCCCTGGCCCTCGCCGCGGCGCCGGACGGGGGCGGCCCTCACCGCTTGCAGCCGGGCGGAAAAGGACTATCCTGTGGGCAGAAACGCACACCCACGGGAGGCCCCATGGCCAGGATGCGCACCACAAAACAGCACTTGAAGCAGCTTCTTCAGGGAGCCCACTGGCGGGATCATCTGGAAGAAATCGCGGCCGGTGGCATGACCAGCGTCGGGCCGCTCTTTTCCTTCCTGCTCCTCAGCCCGCAGACCATGCACCGGGCCGCCGCCATCCTCGGAGCCACAGTGGCGCGTCTGGCGCGGGACGAGCCCGAAGCGGCGCGCACTGTCATCCGCCGCTTCATGTGGCACATGAACGAGGAGTCCGGCAATATCGGCTGGGGCATTCCCGATGCCTTTGCGGAATGCCTCGCCGCCAGCCCGTCCCTGGCCGGGACGTACCACCGCATCCTCATTTCCTACATCATGGACCTGGGGCATGACGACAATTTTTGCGACAACGACGTGCTGCGCCGTTCCTGCTTCTGGGCGGTGGGGCGTCTGGCGCAGGCGCGCCCCGACCTCTGCGCCGTGGCCCGCCCCTGGCTGCTCAGGGGTCTGGAGGACAGGGACAGCCCATGCCGGGGCATGGCCGCCTGGGCGCTGGGGCAACTGCCGCCGGACCTCATGGACGCGCCCGCCCTGCGCCGGCTGGCAGAATCCGCCAATGGCGATATGTGCGAAATTTTTGAGGATGACCGCATCCGCGAAGCGCGCGTGGACGACCTTGCCCGCGCGGCGCTCGCACGGAGCAACGCTCCGGAAAAATAACGGCCGCGCCTGGGCCCACGACACGACGGCTCAGACGGCGGCATCCAGCAGCAGGTTGTCCCGGTGGATCACATCCGGATAGTGCGCGTCGCCCAGAATGGCCGCCACTTCATGCCGCCTGAGGCCCATGATCCTGCGCAGGTCGGCGGCGCTGTAGTTGGTCAGGCCAACGCCCAGCGGGCGCCCCTCATGCTCCACGCGCACGAGCGCCCCCTTGGGGAACGCGCCTGAAACCTCCCGCACCCCCCCCGGCAAAAGGCTGCTTCCCTCGCGCATGAGCGCGGCCGCCGCGCCCGCGTCCACCATGATGCTGCCCGCCGGTTCCGACTGATAGGCCAGCCAGAACTTGCGGCGCGGAATGGCATGCCGCGCGGGGCAGACCCATGTGCCTGACGGCGCGCTGCCGTCATCAACGCCGGAAAGCCCGAAGGCCCGGACCAGGGCTTCGGGTTCGCGCCCCCGCAGGATGAGCGTGGGAACGCCCAGTTGCGCCGCCCGGCGCGCCGCCATGAGCTTGGAACGCATGCCGCCGGTGCCCACGGCGGTCTTGGCGCCGCACAGGCGCCCCAGATCGAGCCGCCCCACATCCTCGATGCGGGCCAGCACCGGCGCATGGGGGTCCGCCTGCGGATCGTGGGCGCAAACGCCTCTGGCCGAGGTCAGGTTGATGAACAGATCCGCGCCCGCAAGATTGACGAGCAGACTGGCGAGGCAGTCATTGTCGCCAAACTTGAGCTCGCTCACGGAAACAGTGTCGTTTTCATTGACAACGGGCAGGACACCCCAGCGCAGCAACTGGGCAAAGGTATTGCGGGCATTGAGAAACCGGGGGCGGGAGCGCAGGTCGTCCCGCGTGAGGAGCACCTGGGCCGTGGCAATGCCGAACGGGCGAAAGGCCCTGTCCCACGCGCGCATGAGCAGGCCCTGCCCCACTGCCGCGGCCGCCTGACGCGCGGCGAGGTCCCTGCCGCGGGCATCGATGCCTCTGCCGCCAAGAGCCGCGCGCCCCGCCGCCACGGCACCCGATGAAACCAGAACGACGCGCCGCGCCGGGACAGGATGCGCATGCTCCGTCCCCTCCTGGCCGCCCTGCGGGGCGACAGCGCGCACGGCCGCCATCTGCGCGGCCAGGGAGGCCAGGACCTCGTGGTTGAGGCCGTCGGCGTCCGCCAGGACGGCGCTCCCCACCTTGATCACGATGCAGCGCGCCCGCGCCAGGAGCCGGCGGCGCTCCGACGCCCATGCGGCATCCTCCGCGGATGCGGGCGCCACGGCGCGGGCATCCCGCCCCCTCTCCATGGGGCCGGACTTCCGGCCCGCGTCATTCATTGGTGTAGACAACTTCGATCTCAGGAAATTCTTCGTCGTCAGACGGCAATTCCGTGTGAAAATGCACCAGGGGCTCATGGCGCGCAAGCTCGTCCTTGAGCCGCCAGAGCTCCTCCACCAGCGGCTCAAGGCCGATGCGCTCCTTCGCGGAGATGAAGAAGATGC
>CAZNXQ010000208.1:0-2479 GCA_964576895.1 uncultured Desulfovibrio sp. | reverse complement strand
TCAACTTCTTCTGGGAAACGGGCTTTCGCCGGGCGTTCGGCTACGGCGCCTTTCTTGCCGGGGTCTTTCTGCTCTTCTGGGCCAGCGGGCTCTGGGTGGGCGCCTCGCGCCACTCCTGGGGCGTGCTTGGGCCGGCCTTTGTGCTCATGCTGGCCGGGGCCTGGCTGGTCGTGCGGCTGGCCGTGCGCTTCTGGAACTGGCGGACCCGGCGCGGGCCGCGCCCATGAAGCCCCTGTCCCGAAGTTTTTCCTGAGATAAACAGGCAAGTTTTTGCCGTTCGCTGTCCTTGTCCTCCGTGGCAGGGGCTGCCAGAATGTTTTTGCACTGGAATTGCGTAAACGTTCTGGCCGACGCGCGAGCGGTCCCGTCCCTGTCGCCCCGGCCTTTCGCATGTGCTGGAGGCACCCATGAAGAAAACGTTGCTCGCCTGTGCCGTGTTGCTCCTGGTTTTTCTGGCGCCCGTCGCGCGGGGCGCGGCACCGCAGGCGCCCAGTCCGGAGCGCGCCATGGAAAGGATTTCTCTCGGCAAAACGCTTGCCCTCTATCCGTCGCTTGTCACAGTGGTGGGCGCGGAGGTGAACGGCAGGGTCAACTGGCTGCTGGTGGCCCATGTGGGCGTGCTCGGCCATGACCGCATCGTGGTGAGCATGAACGACCAGCACTATACCAATCAGGGGATCATCGCCACCAGGAAGCTTTCGCTCAATCTTGTGGACCGGCCCCTGCTGCCGCAGGCCGACTATGTGGGCAGCGTGAGCGGCGCCGAGGTGGACAAGTCGGGGGTCTTCGCCTTTCACCGGGGAAAGAACGGCAGCCCGGTCATTGATGCCGCGCCCGTGTCCATGGAACTGGATGTGGTCGATATCTACAAGACGCCGGGATTCGACAATTTCGTCTGTACGGTGGCGGAGACCACCGCGCGGCCGGATGTGCTGGACAACCGCGGCAAGCTGGACTACACGCGCCTGAAGCCCGTCCTGTTTGAATTTCCCCCCTATGCCTATCTGGCCACCGGCGAGATCATCGGCAAGTGCCTGCGCCTGGACAGGGCCCCCGGCATGTGCGCCAAGCTGCCCATGCAGCCGGACGGCATCACGCGCCTGAGCAGCATCGAGGTTTATCCGGAATATCTTGGGGAATACAGGAAATATGCCGCGGAGGTGGGGGAAACCTCCCTGCGGGAGGAGCCCGGCGTGCTTACCATGTATGCCGTGGCCGAAAAGGACGATCCGTGCAGGATAACCATTCTGGAGACCTATGCCAGTCAGGACGCCTACAAGGCCCATATCGCGTCCCCGCATTTCCGGAAATACAAGGAGGGGACGCTGAAGATGGTCAAATCCCTGCGCCTTGCGGATCAGGAGCCGCTGAATCCGGCCAACCGGCTGAACAATTTCATGGTGGACGACCGGCCTCGCCCCTGAGCGGGCGGCACGCGGTGGCGCGGAGACCGGCGGCTCTCAGAGCTGGTAGAGAAAGGCGGGGACCGGGCGCTGGTCGCCGGGGGGCGTGAGCCCCGCCTCGCGTGACGCGCCTGGCAGCGTGGCGGGAAGCGTGCCGCCGGGGCTTGCCGTCCCGGAACGCTCCAGAACATCCGCAAGGCCCAGGAGCGAGGTCAGGCCGTTGAGCAGGCGCTCCAGCAGCGCGGCGCGTGTGGTGTCCTTTTTCCGCAGCAGGGGGCGCGTGGCCGGCACGCCCGTTGTTGCCGCCAGCCAGTCCAGCGCGGCATCCTCGCCGCCCAGGGCGTCCACAAGGCCCAGACGCTGCGCCTCCTGCCCGGTGAAGATCTTGCCGTCGGCAAGCCCGGCGGCTTTGGCGCGTTCCATCTTGCGGCCCGTGGCCACGATGGTCACGAACTGCTCGTGCATGTCCATGAGCACCTGCGTAAAATAGGCGCGATCCCTGGGCGTGAGCGGGCGCAGATAGGAGCCCGCGTCCTTGAAGGGCGCGGTGACAAGCGTTTCCTGCCCGACACCCACCTTGTCCATGAGCCCCTGAAGCTGCGGGATGTCCATGCGCACGCCGATGGAGCCGGTGACCGTGGAGGGGTTGGCGAAAATGCGCGTTCCGGCCATGCTGACCATGAGACCGCCCGAAGCCGCGGTGGCGCCCATGCTCACGGCAATGGGCAGCCTGCGCGCCAGACGTTCCAGGGCGGCATAGATCTCCTGCGAGGCGGCGGCGCCCCCGCCGGGGGAATCCACGCGCAACAGGACCCCCCTGATCCGGGCATCGTTTTCCAGCTGGCGTATCCAGGCGAGCGTGGGCGCGGGGTCAAGAATGGGGCCGCGCACCGTCACCAGGGCCAGACGCTCGCCACCGCCGGGCAGGGCGGCCAGGCGCCCCAAAGCGGCGGCAAGGCCGAGCGCCAGCAGGCAGAGCCCCCAGAAAAGGACGGGATGGCGCTTGCGGAACGGCGGCCGCAGCAGCCCGCGCCAGACATGGGCGGGGATGCGCGCCAGCGGACAGGCGGCGGCAC
>CAZNXQ010000207.1:0-2494 GCA_964576895.1 uncultured Desulfovibrio sp. | reverse complement strand
CCGTCACATAGGTCACCACCATGACGAGCGCCACGATGCCCCGCACGATGGGGATGAAGCAGATATAGGAAAGGAGCTCGTGGCTGACGAGCAGATCATAGTGCTCGATAATGTTAAGATAGGGAATGGAAATGAACAGAAAGGGAAAGGAAAGGACAAAAAATCTCAGCTTATGCTTCGAGATGATGAATCTGTACAGATATTCCGCAAGGAAAACAAGACACACATAAAACTGATATTCCATATAGGTCGAGTTTTCGAGATAATCAACGCCACGATAGGTATCAAACGAGATAAAGGCAATCAGCCCGAACGAAAGAACAAGAACAAGAAAGTTCAAAAACCGCGGCAACTTTTCCGACCAGAAGGGATGCCCCTTTGCCGGGGCGGCGCCGGCCGTTGCGGCGGCCGTTGCATCTGTCGCCATGAGATCCACCTCGGAAACTGATTTTACAGGAGTTTCAAGCGTCTGCCATAGACAAACGTCACCGCCGCACCCAGAAGCTGCACCGCGATGGAAACCTGGAGCACGGCCGCGATGCCCCCCCAGCTCAGCAGAGCGGGCATGAAGAACACGCCCAGAATGGCCCCGACCTTGCCCAGCATGGCGGCAATGCCCATGCCCGCGCCGCGTTCCGCCACCGGATAGATTTTTGAGGGAATGATGAAGGTGACGAGGTGCGGGCCCGCGTTGAGCGCCACTTCAAAGACCACAAAACCGAGAAAGCTGATCCAGACGGGCCAGCCCCGCAGGTGGGCCGCCAGCAGCGCGCCCAGCGCGCAGGCGCAGAGCACGAAGCCCCAGCCCATGAGCCGGGTGATGTTGACCCTGTGCAGGATGGCAAGGCCAAGGGCAAAACCGGCGCCAATGAAGATATTGATGAAGAGGGTGGTGCGCACGGAATCCAGCACTTTCGGCACGCCCGCGCCCACCTCGCCCTGCAGCCCCAGGGCCATGACGAGGATGGGCAGGAAAACGCCGAAACCGTAGACGCCCAGCCCCTCGCAGGCCCAGGAAACGCCGCTGAAAATGACCTTTTCCAGATTTTCGCCCGCGAACATGCGCCGCCAGGGCACCGGCGCCCCGGCCTGCGCGGCCGGGAGCGGCAGCGCCTCGGCCTGGGGACCGAGAAAGGCCCTGGCCGCCCGCTGGGCTTCGGCCTGCTTCCCCCTCGCCATGAGCCAGCGCGGGCTTTGGTACCAGCGGAGCCGGAGCACGAAGGCCAGCAGCCCCAGGGCGCCGATGACCAGGGTCAGGTCGGGCCATGCGGCGGCGGAAGGGTCGGCCCGCAGAAGCAGATAGCCGGCCGCGGCCCCTCCCACAAAGCCCAGGGAGCAGGTGGCCTTGGCCAGGCCCACAAAAAAGCTTTCCCAGCGCGCGGGCATGATCTCGGAGATATAGCCCGAATCCAGGCTGTAGCCCCCGCCCACCCCCAGGCCGATGACAAGGAGGAACAGGGCCAGCGGCCAGACGCTGTGGGACGCATAGGCGCCCGCGGCGCCCGCGGCGATGATGAGCGGGCAGAGCCTGAACCAGAGGAGATAGCCCATGGCGTCCATGAGCCTGCCGATGACGAGGGAGCCGCAGGCGATGCCCACCAGGCCGGCGGCGCCGAGGATGCCCTGGTCCAGGGCATCCAGGCGCGGGCTGCCTAGCAAAAGGATGAGCGGGATGATGATGCCCACAATGGTGGACAGCGCGGCCCCGATGAGCTGCTCCAGCGAGGCCACGGCGAAAATGTACCAGTGCCGCGCCCGCAACGGCATGCGGGCGAGGGGGATGAGCGCGTTCATGAGCGTGGCTCCCGGCGGCGCGGCGTCACTGTTTCTTCCCGCTCTTCTTCCAGTCCCGCATGTCGGGCTGCGCCTGTTCGTCCAGCTTGTAGAGCGGCAGCAGGAACATCCAGGTGGCGATGCAGAACGGCGCCGTCAGGGTGGGGATGCCCCAGGGCGCCATGAGCGTGTCCATGCCGGCCTGGATGAAGACCGTGGCCACAACGGCGGCCGCGGCCCAGAGGGCGCTCTTCCAGTTGACCTTGTAAAAGGTGGTGCCCACGGCGATGCCGGTCAGCACCGGGCTGAAGCCGAACAGCCCGGCCGTGACGTCCGCCGGGTCCGCCGCGAAGCTCACGGCCACAAGCAGGGCGAGCGCCGAGGACACCGCCGCGTAGACCGCCGCCCAGACGCTGCACACGGCGAGCCCCGCCAGGAAGATGAGCCCGGTGATGGCGTCATTGATGAGAAAGACCTGGGAAATGCCTTTCAGCCAGTACGTCACGAACGCCGCAAGGCTCCAGTCGATCTGGCCGCCGATGTGGATGATGAGGGCCGGGGAGTCCGCGTCGGCCAGCGGGGTTGCGGTCAGCACCCGCGCGGAGAGCAGGAAGATCCACGTCAGGAAGACAAAGGGGAAGGTCAGGGAATTGATCTTGAACTGGGCCGTCACGTTGTTGAAGCCGCGCCGCATCCAGGTGGTGAGCATGGCGCAGCAGAC
>CAZNXQ010000206.1:0-2501 GCA_964576895.1 uncultured Desulfovibrio sp. | reverse complement strand
ACAACTCTTTTTTGAGAGGGAAAATATATGAACACCGCCCCCTTGCAAGGCATCAAGATCGTCGATTTCACCGCTGTCCAGTCCGGCCCTTCCTGCACCCAGCTTCTGGCGTGGCTCGGCGCCGAAGTCATCAAGATCGAGCGTCCCGGCCACGGCGACGCCACCCGCAAGGAACTCCAGTTCGACCCTGACTGTCCGAGTTATTACTTCCTGCAACTGAATTCCAACAAAAAGTCGCTCAGCCTGGACGCGGCCACGCCCGACGGCAAGGAGATCCTCACCCGCCTCATCAAGGGCTGCGACATCTTTGTGGAAAATCTGCACCCCGGCGCCATGGACAAGCTGGGCTTCTCCTGGGATGTGGTCCACAAGCTCAACCCCAAATGTATCTATGGCTCGCTCAAGGGCTTTCCGCCCACCTCCAAATACGCCCACCTCAAGGCTTACGAGCCCGTGGCGCAGGTGACGGCGGGCGCGGCCTCCACCACCGGCTGGTGGGAAGGCCCGGACAATATCCCCACCCAGAGCGGCGCGGCCCTGGGCGACTCCAATACCGGCATGCATCTGGCCATCGGCCTGCTGGCCGCGCTCGTCCAGCGGCAGCACACGGGCGAAGGCTGCTTCGTCTACCAGTCCATGCACAACGCCTGCCTCAACCTCTGCCGCATCAAGACGCGCGACCAGCTCACCCTTGACCGCATCGGCTATCTGAGCCAGTTCCCGCAGTATCCGAACCAGAAGTTCGGCGACTATGTGCCGCGCTCCGGCAATCAGGAAGGCTCCGGCGTGCTCGGCTGGACCTACAAGTGCAAGAACTTCGCTACCGACCCCAACGACTGCGTCTACATCATCATCCAGCGCGACGCCAAGAGCTTTGAGAAGTTCTGCGAAGGCATGGGCTTCCAGGACTGGCTCACCAACCCCGACTTCAACACCGCGGACGCGCGCGACAGGAACAAGCAGGCCATCTACAAGCGCATTGGCGAATGGACCGCCACGCGCGACAAGTACGAGATCACCGAGCATCTTGCCAAGTTTGCGGTGCCCGTGGGCCCGGTGCTCTCCACCAAGGAGATCATGGAGGACGAGTCCCTCTATGACGGCAACACCCTGGTCAAGATCGACCAGCCCGGCTACGGCGGCAAGGTCGGCACCTTTGTGACCGTGGGCGTGCCCTTCACCCTGAGCAACTTCCAGCCCACCTACGGGCCGTGCCCGACCCTTGGCGGCAATAATGCGGAAGTGCTGGAAAGCCTCGGCTTCACCGCGGCGGACGTGGCGAAGTTCGCGGCCAACGGCACCACCGAGCCGCTGCCCAAAAAGGCGTAGGCCGGGATATTCCGGGAGGGCGCGGCCCCCGCCCCTCCCGGAACGTTCCCCACGGGGCGGCGGACGTTCCCGGCCGGCCGCGTCCCGCCAGGCACCTGCCGTTCGCCGGACGTTTCACCACCCTACGAAGCATCTCACCAACAGGGGCAGATCATGACGACACAGACAAGTTCCGCGACCGCTCCGCACTTTCCGGACCAGGTCACCGGCATGTATATCCTGGCAAAGGCGCTCAAGAATGCGGGGCTGGACACCATGTACGGCCTTGTGGGCATTCCGGTGACGGATTTCGCCTATCTCTGCCAGCAGCAGGGCATCAAATATGTGGGCTTCCGCTTCGAGCAGCAGGCGGGCATGGCCGCGGCCACGCACGGCTATCTCACCAAAACGCCGGGCCTGCTGCTCACCGTGAGCTCTCTGGGCTTTCTCAACGGCCTCACGGCCACCATCAACGCCACGGTCAACTGCTACCCCATGATCCAGATCTCCGGCTCCAGCGACCGCGCGCCCGTGGACATGCAGCAGGGCGGCTATGAGGATCTGGACCAGCTCAACGTGGCCAAGGGGCTCGTCAAGGCGGCCTTCCGCGTCAACGACCCGAAGGATATCCCCACCGCCGTGGCCCGCGCCTACCGCGCCGCCGTTTCCGGGCGGCCCGGCGGCGTCTATCTGGACATCACCGCGCCGTGCCTCGGCCAGATCGTGGACGCCAAAACGGCCGAGCCGTGGTATTTCACGCCCGTGGACCCCTGCCCGAAGCAGCTCCCCGCGCCGGAAGCCATCGACCGCGCGCTCGCCCTGCTTGCCGGCGCGAAGCGCCCGGCCATCCTGCTGGGCAAGGGCGCGGCCTATGCCCAGATCGACGCCAAGATCAGGGCGCTCATCGAAAAGACGGGCATTCCCTTCTTCCCCATGTCCATGGCCAAGGGCCTCATGCCGGACGATCACCCGCTGAGCGCGCTTTCCTGCCGTTCCACCATCATGGAGCAGGCCGATGTGGTCATGCTCGTGGGCGCGCGCCTCAACTGGCTGCTCTCGCGCGGGCACGGCAAGTGGAACCCGGCCGGGAAGTTCATCCAGCTTGACATCGAGCCGCAGGAGATGGACTGCAACCGGCCCATCGCCGCGCCCGTGGTGGGCGACCTGGACAGCACGGTCTCGGCCCTGCTCGA
>CAZNXQ010000205.1:0-2530 GCA_964576895.1 uncultured Desulfovibrio sp. | reverse complement strand
TGCTCGTCTGGGGCATGGGCGAACGCGCCATCCTGGCCTGCGCGCAGCGGCTGGAACGCGCCGCCGGGCAGGGCGCCGACGCCCGCGCCGGGCAGGGCGCCGCGCTCCTGAAGGGCATCCCCGGCACGGCATGGTGCGAACACATGGACGCAGGCGGAGAGCCCGCCCCCCAGGACGCCGCCCTGCGGGAGGCGCTGGCGCACGGGCCGCTCCTGCGCTTTCCCTCCCATGCGGACATCCTTGCGGACGCCGACCAGTTGCTCCGGCTGGCCCAGCTCATGGAACGCCATGTCCACGAGGGCGATGCCTGGGCCTTCCAGCCCGTGGATGCCCGCTGCATGGTTTTTGCGCCGCCGGCCGCGCCGCTCGCCACGGAAGAGATGGACGAACTCCACAGCCTGCCCTTCCGGCGCACGGCCCATCCCGCCTACCACGAGGCCATCCCGGCGGCGGAAATGCTGGCCACGAGCATCACGAGCCACCGGGGCTGCGGCGGCGGCTGCGCCTTTTGTTCCATCGCCCTGCACCAGGGGCGGCGCATCAGCTCGCGTTCGCGGGAGTCCATCCTCGCGGAGGCCGCGGGCCTTGCGCGCGCCCATGCGGGCAGGACGACACGGCGCGGCGGTCGCGGCGTGGCCATTTCCGACGTGGGCGGCCCCACCGCCAACATGTGGCAGGCGCAGTGCGCGCTGGAGGGCACCCCCGGCCGGGCGCGCTGCCGCCGCAAGAGCTGCTGCTTCCCCTCGCCGTGCCCCTCCTTCATCACGTCGCAACGCCGCCATGTGGCCCTCCTGCGCGCCGTGGCCGCCCTGCCCGGCGTCTCGCAGGTGCGCGTTGCCAGCGGGGTGCGCCCCGACCTTGCCCTGCGGGAACCGGCGGCTCTGGCGGCCTATGCCGCCGAATTCACCGGCGGCCAGCTCAAGGTGGCGCCCGAACACTGCCGGCCCGCGGTGCTCGAACGCATGCGCAAGCCGGGCATGGCGGCGCTGGAGGCCTTTCTTGAGGTCTTTGCCCGCGCCAGCCGCGAGGCCGGACGCGAGCAGTATGTGATCCCCTACCTCATGAGCGCCTACCCCGGCTGCACCGACGACGACATGCGCGCCCTGGCGGCCTGGCTGGAACGCAGAGGCTGGAACCCGCGCCAGACGCAATGCTTCATCCCCACGCCCGGCACGGTGGCCACGGCCATGTTCTACTGCGGCAGGGACGAATCCGGAGAACCCATCGTCGTCGCCCGGAGCGATGCGGCCCGTCTGCGGCAGCACGGCATCCTCATGGGCCGCACCGGCACCCGGAAGGCGGAACGGGCCGCGCCGGCGCCGTCCCGCAACCGGCGCGCGCCGCGCCGCCCGGAAAGGAACTGATCATGTCCGGCACCACCCCCACCGCCCTGCCCGGCGACCTTTCGGAAGCCCTGGACGCGCGCCTGGCGCGCCTCGAAGAAACCGCCTTCTTTCAGGAGGAACGGCTCCGGGAGCTGGATGCCGCGCTCACGGCGCAGCAGGCCCAAATGGACGCCATGGAACGGCAACTGGCGGACCTGCGCGCCCTGGCGCGCGCCTTGCGGGACAAGCTCGCCGACGCGCCGGAAGCCACGCTGCCGCCGCACTTCATGCCCGAACGCTACTGACCGAAAAAAATCCCCTGACGCCCAGGGCAACTTCTTTTGCCAGAGGAGGTCCATCATGCGAACGCCCGCCACACATTCGTTCCGGCATCCTTTCCTGACCCTTGCGCTCTGCGCCGTCGCCCTTGGCGCCCCGCTTTCCGCCGCCGCCGGGGATCTGGCCCCGGTCTCCGAGGCCCTGGAGAGCCTGGCGGATGTGAGCCGCGCGGCGGACAGAGCCAATGAGGTCTTTCTGGACGCTTTCAACGGCGGCCGGGACTACTCCCGCTACGAGCGCGACTGGCACGAGCATGAATGGCGTCTGGAACAGGCGCGCGTGCGGGCCCTCTCCCGCGCCACGGGCGCAAGCGAGTCGCGCATCCGTCACCTGAGGGAAAGCGGCTGCGGCTGGGGCGAAATCGCTCACCGTTATGATGTGGACCCCCACATCCTCGGCTACGGCAGTTCGCCCCATGACCGGGACCGCGACCACTGGCGCGGGCACCCGCCGAAGTACAGCAAGGGCAACAAGCACGACAACGGACTTCATCGCGGCCATCGCAAGCACAAGAAGGACTGAGCGTCCGCGCTTTCCATCCCCGCCCCCTGCGGCGTCCGCTCCCGCGGGCGCCGTTTCCGTTTTCGCGGCATGGCGGCCGTTCCGCGCGGCGTGCCCCGCAAGGCGGGCATCCTGCATAGTTTTTAGACAGATGCACAGTTTTTTTACAGGCTTGTGCTCAGAATTTTGCCAAGATCCCTGCTCCGCCTTTCCCCGCGTTTCGCCCTCCGGACGCCGGGTGCGCCCCACACGCGCCTTTTCCCGCACTGGCAAGGTTTATGCTGTAACCAGTGTGGCCTTACCTTCCTGCACAACTCTTTTTTGAGAGGGAAAATATATGAACACCGCCCCCTTGCAAGGCATCA
>CAZNXQ010000204.1:0-2575 GCA_964576895.1 uncultured Desulfovibrio sp. | reverse complement strand
GGCGCAGCGGGGCCAGCGTGGTGTTCGTGGGCTACCAGGCCCTGGGCACGCCGGGGCGCCGGCTGGTGGAAAAGGCCGCGAGCCTGCGCCTTTTCGGCGAGGACGTGAATGTGGCCGCGCGCATCTTCACCATCAACGGGTTTTCCGGCCATGCGGGACAGGGGCAGTTGCTCGACTGGCTGGCGCCGCTGGCCGCGAACGGGAATGGCGGGCGCCCCCAGGTGGTTCTCGTCCACGGAGAGCCCAGGGCCCAGGAGGCGCTGGGCGCCCTCATCCATGAACGTTTCGGCCTCACGCCCCTTGTGCCGGACTATCTTGAGGAAATGACGCTTGAGGGCAGCCGCGTGGCCGGTGTGGAGCTGCACGAGGAAGCGGCGCGCCCGCGCGTGGACTGGGGCTTCCTTACCGGCGAGCTGGACCGCAAGTGGGCCATGCTCAAGGACAGGATCGCCGCCACGGAGAAGCGCCCCTGGGCCGAGCAGACAGAACTGCGCGACGCGCTCGCCCGCATGGACTACGACATGACGCGCCTGCTCTCGCGGATGTAGCCCATGCGCGTCATTGCCGGGACTTTTGGCGGCCGCCGGCTCGCCACGCCCGCGGGCGAGGGCTGCCGCCCGGCCATGGGCCGCACGCGCGAGGCGCTGTTTTCCATGCTCGAAGCGCGCGGCGCGGACATGGCGGCCGCCCGCGTCCTCGACATTTTCGCGGGTAGCGGCAGCCTCGCCTTCGAGGCCCTGAGCCGGGGCGCGCCCGAAGCCTGGCTGGTGGAAAACGCCCAGCCCTCCCTGCGCTGCATCGAGGCCAATGTGGCGGCGCTGGGAGTGGCGGCGCGCACGCGCGTCATCCGCGAGGACGCGCTCCGCTTTCTGCGGCGCCGCCCGGACGCGCCCTTTGATCTCGTCTTTCTGGACCCGCCCTACCGCAAGGCGCTGGCGCTCCCGGCGCTGACAGCTCTGGCCGGCGGCGCATGGCTGGCGGGGGGGGCGCTGGTCGTGGCCGAAGTGGAGGAAGGGCTTGCCCCGGCTCCGGTGCCGGGCCTTGCGCCACTGGCCGAGCGCCGCTTCGGCCAGACCGTCATCCACATCTGGCGGGCGGACGATGCCCCCGGCGCCGCCTCCCGCACATCCACGGAGTCCCCGGCATGAAGACCGCGCTCTATCCCGGCACGTTCGACCCGCTCACCAACGGCCACCTGAGCCTCATCCGCCGGGGCCTTGAGGTGTTTGACAGGATCATCGTGGCCGTGGCGGAAACCACGCCCAAGCATCCCCTCTTCTCCCTGGAGGAGCGCGTGGACCTCGCGCGCGAGGCCGTGCGCCATCTGAGGGGGGCGGAAGTGGCCCCGTTTACCGGCCTGACCGTGGAATACGCGCGAACGCTCGGCGTCTGCGCCATCCTCCGGGGCCTGCGCGCGGTTTCGGATTTTGAATACGAGTTCCAGCTGGCGCTCATGAACCGGCGCCTGCGGCCGCATATCCAGACCGTCTTCATGATGACCGACTATCAGTGGCTCTACATCAGCTCCACCATCATCAAGTCCGCCGCGAGCCAGGGCGCGGATGTCAAGGGGCTGGTGCCGGAAAACGTCCGTCTGGCGCTGGAAGACAAGTACGACGCGGGCATGGTGCGGCCGGGGACCCCCTGTCTGGGGGCGCCGCACGGTGGCTTCAACGGCATGGCGCCCGGCGCGGGCGCCTGAGCATGCCCGCCGCCACGGCCGCTCCCGGCCCCAAGGCCGCGCCCTGCGCCGTTATCTGCCTTGCCGGCCCCACCGGCTCCGGCAAGACCGCGCTGGCGCTCCAGCTCGCGCGCGAACTGGGCTGCGAGATCATCAACGCGGACTCGCGCCAGGTCTATGCGGATTTTCCCCTCATCACGGCCCAGCCCTCGCCGGAGGAACGCGCGGTCTGCCCCCACCACCTCTACGGCTTTCTGCCCACCGGGCGGAAGATCAGCGCCGGGCGCTGGGCCGCCAGGGCGGCGGCCGTGGCGCGCGAGGTCACGGCCCGCGGCCGCGTGCCGCTCCTGGTGGGGGGCACCGGCCTCTATTTTCAGGCCCTCTTGCGGGGCATGGCCGAGATCCCTCCCGTCGCGCCGGAAGTGACGCGGCGCCTGGAGCTCCGGCTGCGCAGCCTTGGCCCTGAGCGCCTGCATGCGGAACTGGCCCGCGCCGACCCGGCCTATGCCGCGCGCATCCACCCGCGCGACCGCCAGCGCATCCTGCGCGCGCTGGAGGTGCTGGAAGGCACGGGCAGGCCCTTCAGCTGGTGGCACGCCCATGCCATGGCCGCGCCGCCCTGCGCCGGGCCGCTGCTCGTGCTCGACGTCACCCTTGACTGGCTTGCGCCGCGCCTTGCCCGTCGGCTGGACGCCATGCTGGCCGCCGGGGCGCTGGACGAGGCCCGCGCCGCGCGCGCCCGCTGCCCCGGCAGCGTGGAGGGCCTGCGCCAGCCGGGCTGGTCGGGCATCGGCTGCGCGGAGCTGCTGGCCCATCTGGAGGGCGAGATCAGCCTGGAAGAATGCCGCGCCCGCTGGCTCGCCAACACGCGCGCCTACGCCAAGCGCCAGCTCA
>CAZNXQ010000203.1:0-2579 GCA_964576895.1 uncultured Desulfovibrio sp. | reverse complement strand
TGACCTTGTCGCGCACAAGCCCCATGAGGCGTGACAGGACGGCGCTGGCCGCCAGAATGAGCGCGGCCGCGCCCATGCGTTGCCGGGCGGTGAGGAGATTCATCAGCGCCCCGCGCCCGTGCGGGAGGTGCGGCGTCCGGCGCGGGATCTCCGCGCATGGCCGGGGGCGGTGTCCGTGGTGCGGCGTCCGTTGGCGCGGGGGGGCCGTCCCGGCCGTTCCGCTGTGGTCGGGTGGGGCGCGCGGCGCCGCCCGTGAGGCGCGCCCGCGGGCTGTTTCCGCCCGCTGTTCCGCCCGCTGTTCCGCGTTGTTCCGCGCCGTGGCCGCGCCGCGCCGGGCGGGGGCATGTCCTGCGGCAGAAGGCGGATCTCCAGCCGGCCCATGTCCACCGCCTCCAGACGTGTCCGCACCGGGGCGCCGAGCGCCCAGACGCGGCCGCTGCGTTCGCCCGTGAGGCAGAGCCGCTCCGGATCGTAGACGTACCAGTCGTCCGTCAGGTCTTCGAGGCGGATCATGCCTTCCACGGGCATGCCTTCCAGTTCCACGAAGACGCCGAAGGGCGTCACGCCGCTGATGACGCCGGAAAAGCGCTCGCCTTCATGCCCGGCAAGGCACAGGCAGGCAAGGCGGCGCGCCATTTCCCGTTCGCAGTCCATGGCCGCGCGCTCGCGCCGGTTGAGCTGGTCGCCGATGCGCACCAGCCGCTGCCCGGCGGGGATCTCGCCACAGGGCTGCCCCAGGGCCGCCTTGAGCGCCCGGTGGACGAGCAGGTCGGCATAGCGGCGGATGGGCGAGGTAAAATGGCAGTACGCGGTCGAGGCGAGCCCGAAATGGCCGATATTTTCCGGCTGGTAGCGGGCCTGCGGCAGGGCGCGCAGACAGAGCCGGTTGACCACGAATTCCTGCTGGCTCCCCTGGGCGCGGGCAAGGATACCGCGCACGGCGGCGGCGTCCGGCCGGCCGTCGCGCCGCAGATGCGGCGGCAGGCTCTCCAGGGCTGTGGCCTCCAGCGTGGTGAAAAGCGCCTCCAGGCGTTCGGCGTCCGGCTCCGGATGGACGCGGTAGAGAAATTCCGGGCCGCCTTTGGCGCCAAGCCGGCGGGCCACGGCCTCGTTGGCGGCGATCATGAATTCCTCGATGAGCCGGTGGGCGTCATGGCGTTCGGCCACGCCCACGCCGGTCACGCGCCCCTTGGGGTCGAACTCGTAGCGGGCTTCGGGCAGGTCGAAGTCCAGACTGCCCCGGCCGAGCCGGGCCGCGCGCAGCACCCGGTACAGGGCGAAGGCCTCCTCCAGCATGGCGAGCACGGCGGCGCCGCGCGGCATGCGGAGCAGGCGTTCGCGGGCGGCCGCGTCCCGGTCAGGCACGGCGGCCCTGACCTCGTCATAGGTGAGGCGCGCCGCGGAGCGCATGACCACGGACGCAAAGCGGGGCGCGCCGGGGCGGCCGTTTTCGTCCAGCGGGAGTTCCACCAGCATGGCGAGGCGGTCCTCTTCGGGGCGCAGGCTGCACAGGCCGTTGGAAAGGGCGGGGGGCAGCATGGGCTCCACGGAGCGGGGAAAATACCAGGAGTTGCCGCGCGCCAGCGCTTCGGCGTCCAGGGCGTCCGTCGCGCCCCGGCCGGGGCGGACATAGTGGCTCACGTCCGCGATGGCCACGCGCAAAAGCCAGCCGCTGCCGCGCCGCTCCACATGGACGGCATCGTCAAAATCGCGGGCGTCCGCGCCGTCGATGGTCACCAGGGGCAGGGCGCGCACATCCTCGCGCCCGGCGAAATCTTCGGGGCCGGGCGCGGCGGGGAGGCGCGCCGCCTCGGCCAGCGCCGCCGGAGGAAACTCGCGCGGCGCCTCATGGTTGAGCTTGACCAGCTCCTCCTGAACGGCCACGTCATCCTCGCGCCCATAGGCGCCCACAAGCCGGGCGCTCCAGAGGTCCGAGGCCAGTTCCGCCTCCGGGGCCACCAGCAGGAGTTCCCCCGGCTCCGGCTGCGGCATGGCGGCCCCGTCCGGGCGTTCTCCGGCGGGGGCTTCCGGCAGCCGGACGCTGAAGTTGACCGGGATGCGGCCGTCCGCCGGGCGGCAGAAGAGCGTGTCACCCGTGCGCCGCACCAGATGCACCGGCACTTCCTGCTGCGCCCGCTGGAGTATCTCCGTCACGCGCCCTTCAGGCGCGCGGACAGTGTCCCGGCCGGCCCGGCGTTCGCGGCGGCCGGCGTGGCCGCGCGCGCCGGGCATCAGGACAGCGCGCACCAGATCCCCGTGCCAGGCGCCGCCCCGCTGGGCGGGATGGATGAAAAGTTCCGGGCCGGTGCCGCCGTCTTCCCGGAGCGGGCTGACGAAACCGCCGCCGTCGCGCAGGGCGCGGTAGCGGCCGGTCACGGTTTGCAGGCGTTCAGGCCGCGTCCAGAGACCGCCGGCAAGCCGCAGCAGTTTGCCCGCGCGGGCGAGGGCGGCCAGTTCCGCCTCCAGCCGTTTTTTCCCCTGGCGCGGGATGCGGGCGGCGCGCAGAAGGCCGTCCAGGCGCAGGGGGCGCGCCTGGCGGTCAAAAATATGCAGCAGTTCTTCACCTGCGGGAACCGCGT
>CAZNXQ010000202.1:0-2591 GCA_964576895.1 uncultured Desulfovibrio sp. | reverse complement strand
CGGCATTGCGGGCGTCCCGTTCCGCCCGCGCGGTGACGGCGCAACTGTTGATCAGAACGACATCCGCCCCTTCCGGCAGCGGGGCGGGGGCGCCCCCACGCGCCTGCCACGCCTCGCGGATCGCCTGGCTTTCATACTGGTTGACCTTGCAGCCGAACGTCATGATGTGGAATGTCCAGGGAGCCATGCCCCGTTGTGTATGCAAAAGCCCCCGCCTTGACAAGCTGTCGGCCGCCGACGCATGTTCTGCCATGCGCATCCTGCTCACGGTTTCGCTCCTGTTGGCGCTCCTACAGGCGCCCCCGGCATTCTCTGCCGCGCCGCACGCGCCCAGGGACGCCTCTCCCCGTCCGGATGCCGTGGAGGCCGAGGACGCGCTCAATCTCCACTGTCTGCGGGCTGCCTACCCTGCCATCCGCGCCCTTGAAACGGACAGCCTGGGGCGGCAATGGCTGGTGTTCACCGACGACCGCCGCGTCCTCTACCGGGAGGCGGCGCACCCGCAAGCAGCGGCCTCCCCGCAGGTCCACTACGGGGATGGGGATGTGGCCTCCAGCATGGCCGCTCCCTACCCTCTTGAACCGGAGCGGCCACCCACGCCGCCGGGATTTGCCCCCGGACGCCTGCGCTCCCCGGATCTGCTGGCGGCGCTGTATGGCAGCGGACAAAAAGCCGTCGGTTCCGGCCTGCAAACCGTCCTGTGGCAGGGGCGCCCCGTCCGGCTCAGCGCCCCGGCGGCGGGGGCGCTTGTGCGGGTGGCCGGGCGCCTGGCCCCCGTTCTGGCGCGCCAGCCAGCCTTGCGGCCCTACCTCATCTCCGAAGGCGGTTTCGCCTGGCGGCGCATTGCGGGCGAGAACCGGCTCAGCCCCCATGCCTACGGCATCGCCATTGACATCAATGCCAGACGCGCGCCCTATTGGCGCTGGAGCCGCGCGCGGCCCCATCCCCTCCAGCAAAGCTATCCGGCGGAAATCGTTGCGGCCTTTGAAGCCGAGGGGTTCATCTGGGGCGGCAAATGGCATGAATATGACCTTATGCACTTTGAATACCGCCCGGAGCTGATCTGCAAGGCACGCCTGCTGCGAAAAATGGCGCAGGGGACGGTCCCGCATGTGGAACAGTAATTGCAGTGGGGATAGCTGCCCGGAAAGAGCTTCCCCATCGGAGTTTCCGGCAAAGAGCGCGCAATGCCCATCGAAGCCAGCAGTCCCATGGCCCGGAATTTTGTTTCCCATGCCGCGGACGGATCCAAATACAGCAAGGCCAGGGAAGCCGCCGCCGAGGCGCGCGGCCAGATGAACAACCGCCAGAACAGCATCCTGCTGGCGGGTATGGCGGCCTGCGCCACCGAGGACAGCCTGAGCAGAAGGATCCTTGAGGGCAAAAAGGCCGCGCGGCGCATGGGTCTGGATATGCAGCAGAACATTTCCGAGAAGAACCGGGAGGCGCTGGACAGGCTCAAAAAAGAACTCGAAGAGCGAACGCGTCCGGAGGAGGAAACTCCGGAAGCTGAGGGCGCACCACGGGAAGAAGCCGCGGGCGCGCCGGCCCCGGCGGAAAAAAATGGCACGGAGGCTGCACAGGATACGATGACCAGCCTGGCGTCAGCGCAGCCTCAGCCAATCGTCGCCGGGGATGTCAATCTTACGGTCTGAGGCACGCGCGCCTGGTGCCGCGGAAGCCGCCACGCATGCAGACGGATGCAGTCGCTGTTGCCGGAAGTTTTCCCTCTACGCAACAGCGTCCAGTTTATTGCCTTTTCCGGCGGCGTGCATGGCATCCATGCGGAGCTGACTTGCCATTTCCGTGGTTTTTGCAAGCGTTTTGTTGATGACCAGCGCCGTCAGGCCCTGGGGCTGTTTGCCGTCCAGCATTTCTTCCGTCGCCATGAACGTCCCGTTCTCCTGGATTTGCGGGCCCGAAGAGATAATGGCTTCCATGCCGTCCCTCCTTCGTTCGGTGCAGACTCCCGTTTTTCTTATCGGCCGGAGACGGCACGACTTTAGACGACATCCCCGTTACGGCTCCTCCCGCCAGCCCTTGCACACGTCAACCCAGGCAGCGGCGCCGGAATACGTTTCCAGTTCCGCCATGTTCAGCTCAATGGCGCTGTTGCTGCTGCCGCAGGCGGGAAAGACGGTGCCGAACCGTTTCAGCGAAACATCCAGATAGATGTCCACGCCGTCCCTGACGGCAAACGGGCACACGCCGCCAACGGCATGCCCCACGAGCGTTTCCGCCTCAGCGGGCGAGAGCATCTTCGCCTTTGCGCCGAAGCGCGCTTTGTAGCGGGGGTTGTCAATGCGGGCGTCTCCCGCCGTGACGATGAGGATGGCGTGGCCGTCCACCATGAAGGAAAGCGTCTTGGCGATCCGGCAGGGTTCACAGCCCAGCGCCAGAGCCGCCAGCTCCACCGTGGCGCTGGAGACCTCGAATTCCCGCACCCGGTCCGCAATGCCATGCCGGGCAAAACAGGCTTTGACCGCTTCGATGGACATGATCTCCCCCCCCGCGAAAAAAGGGGTTGCGGTATCTGCCGCAACCCCTGAAAATGGTGGTCGGGATGGCGCGATTTGAACGCGCGGCCTCAG
>CAZNXQ010000201.1:0-2614 GCA_964576895.1 uncultured Desulfovibrio sp. | reverse complement strand
GCCTCGACATCCGCACGACCACCCTTGAAGCGGTGACCTCCAGCCTGCGACAGCTTCAGGACGCCACGGCCAGGCTGGAGAGCAGCCTTGCCGCCTGCGGAGACATGGGCGAGGGCCTGGAGGCCGCGCGCCGCTACTGCGATGAGGTGCTGCCGCTCATGCTTGACGTGCGCAGCCACGCGGACACGCTGGAAACGCTCGTGGCCGACGACCTTTGGGCGCTGCCCAACTATCAGGAGATCCTGTTCGGCAAGTAAGTCGCCGTCAACAGCCTTCGCTCCGGCCCCGCCGCCCGTTTGCGCTCCGGGCTGGCGGGGTCTTTTGCGTCCGGGCCCGGCTCAGCCGCGCCCCGTTCCCGCCAGCAGCGCCCGCCCGCGCGAGCG
The DNA here is from genome assembly GCA_964576895.1 of uncultured Desulfovibrio sp. GTDB lineage: Bacteria > Desulfobacterota > Desulfovibrionia > Desulfovibrionales > Desulfovibrionaceae > Desulfovibrio. The sequence goes on along the minus strand of CAZNXQ010000201.1, from coordinate 2,231 downwards.
GAGCATGCCGGCCAGCGTGATGCCCCAGGCCGCAAGCGCCGGCACGATGAAAATCCGGGGCACAAGCATGAGGGGCGCGAGGTCATAGGCCAGGGAAAGCGCCGCCGTGCAGGCCGTGTACATGCCCAGGGGGAAGACCATGCCCCAGTAGGCGGGCGTATAGACAAAGGGATACTTTTTCACGCCATGCCGCCAGATGCCCAGCAGGATGAGCATGGGCACCCACCAGGACGCCGTGGCCCAGGCAAGCAGGGTCACGCCCGTGATGTAGGGCAAAAGGCGCCCAAGCAGGGGCGCGGCTCCGGCCTTGAGCATGAGCGTGGCCCCGGCAAGTGTGGTAATGGCGGCCGCGCTCGCGTTGATCCAGTAGGCGGGGTCGAGCTCCGCGGCCTCCAGGTCCGCAAAGCAGAAGCGGTGAAAGATGCCCGTGATGACGAAAATATAGAGCACGATGCCCAGCATGAAGAGGGCGCAGAAGCAGAACCAGACGATTTCCGCGTTCCAGCCCAACGGAGCGGCGAGAGTCGCGCCGAGAATGACCAGCGACTGGGTGCTCACCGTGGCGACCAGCCACGCGCCGTTGATGCCGCAGGCGAGTGTGGGCTTGTGACTGCCCGTGAAGATGGCGAGAAAGACGCCCCAGAGGATGAAGGCCCAGCAGCCAGCGCCCAGCCAGAACAGCCACGCGGCCAGCGTGAAGTTTTCCGCCAGGACGGCCGATTGCGTGCCGAGAATGCAGGTGCCGGCCACAAGGGTGAGAAAGCCCGGTCCACGGGCATGGCTGGCGAAATCCCTGAGCACGCGCCCCGGATAGCGGACGATCCGGAGCAGGAGCAGCCCCCAGAGGAGCGCGTACATGACCAGATTGACGCCGTAAAGCAGAACGGCGCCCCGCGGACAGCCAAGGATACGCAAGGCCACGGAAATGATGCCCGTGGACATGACCATGGCGAAGTTGGCGGGCGCCATTTCCTCCACAAGCGCGAAAAAGCGGGCGCCCAGGCCCCTGTTCATGCTGCCTCCACCTGAGCAGATACACACAAAATCATACCCCGCCCCCGGCAGGACCGGCGAAGGCCGTGCCGACGATGCGCCGGAAAACGTGTGCACCCATGGTACAAATCTGGGGAGAAACGGTCAATTTCGGCCCGGCACCGGCGCGCGGGCTTGTATGTTTTGCAAGACGCGGCTAGACTCGCCCGCATCGCGGTCCTTCGGTCACGCTGGCCGCTCCCGCACTCCAGAGAGGTACGCCATGCCGGATCCTGATGCGGAAACGCTGTTCCACTGCCGCAAATGCGGTCACTGCTGCGAGGGGCGCGGCGGCATTGTCGTCAGCCCGTCGGATCTGGAGCGCCTGGCGGCCTTTCTGGAACTCGCGCCGGAAATGGTGGTGGAACGCTACGGGGAACTGTCCCACGGCAAGCTCAAGATCCGCAATGGCGAGGACGGGCGCTGCATCTTTTTCCGTGAAGGTACGGGCTGCGCCGTTCATGAGGGCAAACCCTCCATCTGCCGCGCCTGGCCGTTTTTTCGCGGCAATATCGAAGACCCCGTGAGTCTGGCCCTGGCCAAGGAATTCTGCCCCGGCATCGCCCCGGAGGCGACGCATGCCGACTTCGCGCGCGCCGGGCGGGCCTATCTGAAGGAACACGGCCTCATGGCGCGCGACCCGCACCGCGAAGCCAATGCCCTTGTGCTCCCCTGACATCGGCACCACGCCAACCGCTGACTGCTATGCGCCGCCCATCCCGACAGATCTCACTCAAGGAATGCTATGAAGTACTGCGTCTGGAAAAAGACGCGGACCTTCAGGCTGTCAAACGCGCCTACCGGCGGCGCGCCTTTGAACTGCACCCGGACCTCAATCCCGGCACCCCTGAGGCGGGGCGCCAGTTCCAGATCCTCAACGAAGCCTATGTGGCGCTGACGGCCCTGCTCAAGCCCGCCGAGGACGCCAAACGCGCGGCAGCCGCCGCCGAAGCGGAGAAAAAGGCGGCGGATGCGGCGGATACCGGCGCAGGGCCCGACGCGCGCGCCACGGAAGCGGCTGGCAGCCAGGAAGCGGCGGGGAGCGCCGGCCACGCCCAGCGCCCGGACGGCGCGGCGGATGGCGCGCAACAGGCAGCAACGGGCCAAACCCGCCAGGAGGAACGGGCGCAGAAAGCCTATGCCGAGCAGGACGTTCTGCGCGACCTGCTCAATGACCCCTTCGCGCGCCGCGTTTTTGA
>CAZNXQ010000200.1:0-2641 GCA_964576895.1 uncultured Desulfovibrio sp. | reverse complement strand
TCAGGTTCACAGGGTCTGGGGCGCATCCCCACTCTCAGCCGCCTTGCCCGCGCCTTCGGCCCGGGCCTGTGCGGCTCCCCTAGCTGGTTCCGTTATAGCGGTTCCGCCCTGGACTGTAAAGGCGAAGCTCTATTATACGATGGTGCTGGCGCCGGAAGAATCCTGAACAGGAAAATATACCAAAGCCAAAGGCACACCGCCGCGGATGCGGGACGGCCCCGGGCGGAGCTTCATGCGCCGGTTCCATCCGGCGGCAGGGCCCACCACGGAAGCTCCCGCCACGCGCGGGAAAGGCCCCGCTCCAGCACGCTCCAGTCGGGCGAGAGCCGCGCCAGCTCGGCGCGGTAGGCGGCGGAATGGTCCATCCGGCGCAGGTGGCACAGCTCGTGCCGGCACAGATGATCCAGAAGCGGACGTTCAAGGAGCAGCGCCCGCCAGTTCAGGTGGATATGCCCCGGCTGCGCGGCGGTCACGGCGGCCGACGGCCGCGAACAACTGCCCCAGCGGGAGCGCTGGTCGCGCACGCTGACGCGCGGCGGCAAAAAGCCATGCGCCAGCGCCAGTTCCCGCACATGCGGCGGCAGAAGCCGCGCCGCCTGCGCCCGGCACCAGCGCCCCAGCGCCCCGGCGCAGAGGGCGAGATCCCCGATGGCGCCGAACAGGCGCAGCGTCTCCCGCCCCTCCAGGAGCACGAGCCGGCGGCTGCCCGCGCCCAGACAAATGGCGGCGGCCGCGTCCCGGCTTTCCCGACGGCCGGCGGCCAGATCCCCGGCGGCCTCCACGCTCAGCACACGCCCGGCCAGCGGCAGCGCGACCCGCTCCGGCAGGGATGGCGCCGGGCGGGCGGCGGCGAGACGCGGCCACGCCCGTTCCAGCCAGGGGAGGAAGAACGGTGCCACCCGGCGCGCGCGGGCCAGGGGCCAGGCCTGGGGAATGACAAGGACAAGGGCGCCCCTGGGCGACACGCTGAGCCGGGGGCGCCGGCAGCGGACGGAACGACGGACGGCGGCAAGAAGCGTTTCGCCCCCGGAAAGCGCAAAGGGCACGGTTTCTTCCGCCACCGGAGCGGGAGAGGACATGACGGCATGCTGCCACAGCCCGGAACGGCGGTAAAGCGGCAGATTTTTCCCGCGCACGGCGCGGCACGGATCCTGCTTCTTTCCGTTCCGCACATGAACGGCGGGAAAATCCTGCCGTCCTTTCACACGGGAGCGGAAGCATGGAAATCAGCGGAGCATACAGCGCAAACGGCCTGTGGGATCTTGATCCCGTAAGCGCGATCAACGGGGAAAAGGCGTCCAGCGGCACGCGGTCGGGCTCCGGTTCCGGCGACACGGCGGAAATTTCCGACGAAGCGCGCCGCCTCTACTCCGAAATGATCCACAAATATGACCGGCCCTCCTCCGGTGGCACCACGCCGGACGGCGGTGGTGAAGATGCCCAGGCCGATGGCGAAGCCTCCGGCGAAAGCGCGCCATCGGGGGGCGGCGCGGGGGGCGCGTCCTCCTCCTCTTCCGGCAATGACGCCGAGAGCATCCGCAAGCAGATCCAGTCCCTGAAAAGCCAGCTCATGAGCATGGCCTCCCAGCTCAAGGGCGGCGCGGCGGACGCGGCCGTGACCGGCAAGATGGATGCGCTCCAGTCGCAGATCGCGGCCCTTGAGGCCCAGCTCAATGAAATGGAGCAGGCCGGTTGAGCGCGCCGCGGAGAGGCTGCGCCGCGCGGGGACTTCGCCGGGCCTCTTCCCGCCGGGGCTGCGGACCTGTTTGACAGTGGCCGGGGGCTGGGCTAGATTTTTCTGACCGGCGAAACGTTTCGCCGCTTCCAGAGCACCCCAACAGGGCCGGTCCTGTCCGGCCGGAGGTTCGCTGCCATGAAATCCCTCAAGGGTTCGCAGACCGAAAAAAATATTCTCATCGCCTTTTCCGGCGAGTCCCAGGCCCGCAACCGCTACACCTACTACGCCGGCCAGGCCAAGAAGGACGGCTTCGTCTTTGTGAGCAAGATCTTCGAGGAGACCGCCGATCAGGAAAAAGAGCACGCCAAGCGCCTCTTCAAGTTCCTTGAAGGCGGCCCGCTGGAGATCAGCGGCGCCTTCCCGGCCGGCGTCATCGCCGACACGCGCGCCAACCTGCTGGAAGCCGCCGCCGGCGAACATGAGGAATACACGCACATGTATCCCACCTTCGCGGAAATCGCCGAAAAGGAGGGCTTCTACGAGGTCGCCACGGCCATGCGCAATATCCTCATTGCGGAAAACTACCACGAAAAGCGCTTCCTCGACCTTGCCGAGAAAATCAAGAACAACACCATGTTCAAGGACCCCAAGCCCACGGTGTGGCGCTGCCTCAACTGCGGCTGTCTGGTGGACGGTCCCGAGGCGCCGGACGTCTGCCCGGCCTGCCTCCATCCCCAGGCCTACTTCGTGCGTCTGGACATCAAGTTCTGATCGTCAGCGTTTTTTGACCGAAAGCCCCCGCCGCTCTCCGGAGCTGCGGGGGCTTTTCGTGCCGGGCCGCGCCCGCGCGGGCGCGCCGCCGGGCGCCCGCTCAGTCAACGCCCTTGAAGGTGTTGCACTGGCCGGGGTCGCCGCTGTCAAAACCGCGCCGGAACCAGCGCAGGCGCTGCGCCGAGGTGCCGT
>CAZNXQ010000199.1:0-2647 GCA_964576895.1 uncultured Desulfovibrio sp. | reverse complement strand
AGATCGCCCGCCATGACGGCAAGCGCCTTGTGCGGCCGCAGCTTGCGGGCGCGCAGGGCGGCCACGGCGCGGGCATCGCGCGCGTTGCACAGCAACTGGAAGCCGCCCAGCCCCTTGAGGGCGAGAATGCCGCCATCCAGCAGGAGCCGCCCGGCGCGGGCCAGGGCGTCGGCCCGGTTTTCCGGCGTCGGTCCCGTGCGGGACGCGCCGCGCGCGGCGGTGGCCGCATCCACATACCAGAGGCGCGGGCCGCACTCCGGGCAGGCGATGGGCTGGGCATGGAAGCGTCTGTCCGCCGGGTCGCCGTATTCGGCGGCGCAGGCGGGACAGAGCGGGAAGCAGGCCATGCTGGTCACGGCCCTGTCGTACGGGATGGAGCGGGTGATGGTGAAGCGCGGGCCGCAGTTGGTGCAGTTGGTGAAGACATAGCCGAAACGGCGATCGGCCGGGTCGCGCATTTCGGCCAGGCAGTCCTCGCAGACCGCCACATCCGGGCTCACCAGAACAGTGTGCCCGGCGCGTCCCTCGCTTTCGAGGATGCGAAACTCCGTTTCGCCGGCCACGGGCGCAAGCTCGTCTTCCTCCAGCCCGGCCAGCCGCGCCAGAGGCGGCAGCTCCGCCCGCAGGCGGCGCCCAAAGGCCGCCAGGGCCTCAGGCGCGCCCTGCACCTCGATGCGCACGCCATCGGCGGTATTGCGCACCGAGCCGGAAAGGCCGCCTTCCCGCGCGAGCCGCCAGACAAAGGGCCTGAAGCCCACGCCCTGCACCTGGCCCGAAGCCGTGAACGCCCGACGCATGACGCGCGTGTGGGGGGATGATTCCTGCTCCATGCGCGGCAGGATAGCGCAAAACCGGAAACAGCGCCACGCCGTCCGCGTCGATTGACAGGCGGCGGCAGAGCGGCTAAAGGAGAACGCAAGCCGGACGGCGGCAGCTCCCGCCAACCCCGTCAGGTCCGAAAGGAAGCAGCGGCAACGGGGGCTGCCGGGTGTCCGGCCCACTGACGACGCGAGGTGCGGAAACGTGCTTCGCGTCGTCCGCAGTTGCCGCGCGGGAACGGCCGCGGACCCGCCCGCCCGTCTCCGGCATGCCGCACGGAATCCCGGCACGACGCCGAAGCTGCGCGCACCGCCGGAATCGCCCCATATGCGTACACGCGTCACCCTCAACCAAGGAGCGCCCATGTCCCGCATCAGGAATCTCCGCGAGGAAGCCCTCGCCATGCACAAGGATCTGCAAGGCAAAATCGGCATCCACGTCAAACCGCCCGTGCGCGACGCCGACGACCTGACCCTTGCCTATTCCCCCGGCGTCGCCGAGCCCTGCATGGAGATCCATCGCGATCAGGGCTGTCTGGACACCTATACCAACCATGCCAACTTCGTCTGCGTTGTCTCCAACGGCACGGCCGTGCTCGGCCTGGGCGACATCGGCGCGGCGGCGGCCCTGCCCGTCATGGAGGGCAAGGCCCTGCTCTTCAAGACCTTCGGGGATGTGGACGCCTTCCCCATCTGTGTGGACACCAAGGATACGCAGCGCATCATCGAAACCATCGAGATCATGGGGCCGACCTTTGGCGGCGTCAATCTTGAAGACATCAAGGCCCCGGAATGTTTCATCATCGAGGACGGCCTCAAGGCGCGCGGCAAGTTCAGGGGCCCCATCTTCCATGACGACCAGCACGGCACCGCGGTGGTGACCCTGGCCGGGCTGCTCAACGCCCTCAAGGTGGTGGGCAAGCGGCTGGAAGACATCACGGTGGTGACCAGCGGCGCGGGCGCGGCGGGCATTGCCATCATCCGCCTGCTCATGGCCGTGGGCCTGAAAAACGTCATCATGTGCGATTCGCGCGGCGCCATCTGGGACGGACGGCGCGAGGGCATGAACCCGTGGAAGGAAGACATCGCGCGCCGTACCAACCCCAAAAAGGTCAAGGGCGGTCTGGCCGAAGCCATCCGGGGCGCGGATGTCTTCATCGGCGTTTCCGCGCCGAACACGCTCACGGAAGAGATGATCCGCTCCATGGCCCCCAGGCCCATCGTCTTTGCCCAGGCCAACCCCATCCCGGAGATCTGGCCCATCCAGCGCGCGCGGGACGCCGGGGCGGCGGTGGTGGCCACGGGCCGTTCGGACTGCCCCAACCAGATCAACAATATCCTCGCCTTCCCCGGCATTTTCCGGGGGGCGCTGGACGTCCGCGCCACGGACATCAACGACGCCATGAAGATCGCGGCCGCGCACGCCCTGGCGGGACTGGTGCCCGCGGACAGGCTCGGCCCCGAAATGATCATTCCCTCTTCCTTTGACCCCGATGTCGCGCCCACGGTGGCGGCGGCCACGGCCAGGGCAGCCATGGACGCGGGCATTGCCCGCAACCCCATGGACCCGGCGGAAGTGGCCGAGAACCTGCGCCGCAGGCTGGCCCGGCAGAAGGCCGCCTGCAGCTGTGAGGCTTAGAGCGGTAAGGGAAACAGCGACACATGCGGGGCGGCGCGCCCCGCACCACATCCACGCCCGTTTTCGAGGCTGCCGAACGTGTCGGCAGCCTCGATGTCTTTCCAGAGCGGTTTGGCAATGAAATTATCCAAGCCGCTCTAGGTTCAGACCTCATTAAACTCCGTTATGGTTTTTTCAGCGAGGCAAAGAG
>CAZNXQ010000198.1:0-2654 GCA_964576895.1 uncultured Desulfovibrio sp. | reverse complement strand
TGTTTCCCGTTCCGGCGGTTCCGGCCGGTTGGCGCCGGGCGGCAGAATTCCGGCAAAACCCCGCCATGCGGCTGCGCGGCGGCATCCTGAAGCATGGGAGAAAACGCATGATGACACTCTTCTACCTCTTGGGCTACCTGGCAGTGCTGGGCTTCATTTGCCTTGCCGCGCTGAAGATCAGGACCTATCTCAAGGCAAGCCCGCTCCATATCCGCTGGGAGCTCTATCCCATCCCGCATGAAGGCCCCAAAAAGGAAGCCTACGGCGGCAGCTACATGGAAGAAAAGGACTGGTGGACCAAAAAACGCCATGTGGACCACTGGGGCGACATCAAGGGCATCCTTGTGGAAGTGCTCTGCCTGCATGCGACCTATGAGCACAATCCCAAACTCTGGATCCGCACCTATCCTTTCCATGTGGGCATGTACATGCTCATGGGCGGCACCATCATCCTTGTGTTCGCGGTGCTGCTCCAGCTGTTCGGCGTTGACCCGCAGGGCGCCTTCATGACCTTTGTGGCCAACGTCATCAATGCGGTCGTCCTGCTGGGCGCCTTCTGCATCGCGGGCGGCGGCATCGCGCTCATCCTGCGCCGCCGGGAGGATGCGGGCCTCAAGAAGTACACCACGGTGGAGCAGTACATCAATCTTGGCTCCTTTGTCCTCTTCGGGCTGCTCACGCTCTGCGCCTGGGCCTTCAACCCCTCCTACTACCAGCTGGCGCGGGATTTCATCTACAATCTCTTCACCTTCAACTTCCAGCCGCTTGGCAGCGCCTGGTTCGTGCTTAACATGCTTGTGGGCTTCTTCCTGATGATCGCCATCCCCGTGACCAATATGGGGCATTTGATCATGAAGTACTTCCTGTACCATGACATCCGCTGGGGTGACGAAGCCACGGTCTACAGCGACAAGAACAAGAAGATCATCGACGAGATGCTCCAGTACCAGGTGACCTGGGCCGCCCCGCACATCGCCGGGGACGGCAGCCCCAAGACCTGGGTGGACGTGGCCACCACCAACCCCGCAGCCCCCAAGAACGACGAGTAGGGAGTCCCGACATGAAAGACAAGCTGTCCCTGAAAGATGTCTCCACCGTTGAAGGGCAGATGGTCAGCATTGACCTCAAGGATCTGCCCGAACTCGCGCTTGACGTGAAGCCCATGCCCTGGAAGCCCTTCACCGACGAGCAGAAGGAAAACACGGCCTGCATCCTCGACGATGTGTGCGTGCTCAATATTCCCAAGCCCAAGAATCCGCAGGAAGAGGAGGAACTGGTCAACAGGTTCCTCACGGGCATGCGCAAGCTCTTCTCCAAGGAAAACAACTGGACGTGCCTGCCCATGCTGGAGAGCAGCATGGAAAACTGCGTCCAGTGCAATTCCTGCTCCCAGGCGTGTCATCTCTGGGAAATGTCGGGGCAGAACGAAATGTACCGCCCCAACTACCGCTCCGAGATTTTCCGCCGCATCTACAAGCAGTATGTGAAAAAGGAGCCCTTCGCCAAGTGGCGCTACGGTGACATGGGCCTCAACTGGAAGACCGTGGCGCGCCTGGGCGAACTGGCCTACCGCTGCAACCTCTGCCGCCGCTGCGCCCAGACCTGCCCCATCGGCGTGGACAACGGCCTCATTGCCCGCGAGATCCGCAAGCTCTTCAGCCAGGAACTGGGCATCCACCCCAGGGAGCTGCACGAAAAGGGCACCATGAACCAGCTCAAGGTGGGCTCCTCCACCGGCATGACCCCTGAGGTCGTCCGGGAGAACGTGGAGTTCATCGACGAGGATTATTCCGAGATCACCGGCGTGGGCATCACCACGCCCTTCGATGTGAAGGGCGCGGACATCATGCTGCTGCACAATGCCGGCGAGATCATGGCCTGGCCGGAAAACATCGCGGCGTTCTCGCTCATCTTCCAGGAGGCGGGCCTTTCCTGGACCCTTTCGAGCAAGGCCGTTGCCTATGACGGCGTGAACTACGGCGTCTTTTACGATGACGCCCAGCTCGCCCGCATCGCCCTTGACCACATGCTCGCGGCCAAGGAACTCGGCGTCAAGAAGATCGTCGTCGGCGAGTGCGGCCATGCCCACAAGGCCATCACCGTCGTCGCCGACCGCGTCATCCCCTACGAGTATCAGGTGCCGCGCGAAAGCTGCTATGTCACCCTGCGCGACATCGTGCTCGGCGGCCGCCTCAAGCTCGACCCGTCGCGCAACGATTTCCCCGTGACCCTGCACGACCCCTGCAACGCCGTGCGCCTCATGGGCATCGTCAAGCCCCAGCGCGACATCCTGCACAAGATCGCGCCCAAGTTCCGGGAAATGCCCTGCCACGGCGTGGACAACTACTGCTGCGGCGGCGGTTCCGGCTTTGCCATCATGACGCGCAACAATATCGACGAATGGCGCGGCAATATCTCCGGCCGCAAAAAGCTGTGGCAGATCGGCGAAGCCTTCAAGGAATGCCTCGGCCCCGAAACCAAGAAGTACATCTGCGCCCCGTGCTCCAACTGCAAGGGCCAGATCCGCGAGCTTCTGGAGCACAATGACCTGTACTCCAAGAACAGCTTCGCCTATGGCGGCCTGGTGGAACTCATCGTCAACGCCATGAGCAACGTGGAGCCCGGCTTCATCAAGTGGGAAGGCGACGAGTAGC
>CAZNXQ010000197.1:0-2688 GCA_964576895.1 uncultured Desulfovibrio sp. | reverse complement strand
CAGCATCCGTCTGTCGCTCCGCTCCAGACGGAACCTGGAATATCCATCAATCGCATCGTGCAACATTCCTGCAAGAGAAGGCCGCGCCCGCCGCGCCATGCCGGGCGCGGGCCTTCCCGCCGCTGGCGCGCGGCGCGGAAATGCGGCATACTGGCGCCATGACCGGCATCCCCGCGCGGCGCGGTCCTGTTCCGGTCACAGGAGACAGCGGATGAATCCCGATACCTGGAAGATCCTGCTCGAATATTTCGATTTCCGTCAATTTTTTGCGGACAACCCGCCCCTGCGGCTGGCCTGCATTTTCGGCGGCATGTGCCTCATGGTGGCGGCCATCCATGTGCTTTCGCCCTGGTGCCAGCGCAGGCTCGAAGCCTTTGCGGCCAGAAAGTACCACCGGGCGGCCGCGGCCGCCGCAAGAGGCGTGGCCGGCGCCGAGGGCGGCAAGACGGACAGGGGCCATGCCATCACGACCATGGACTTCGCCATGTTCGAGCGGGTCATGGTCAATCTCAGGCGGTTGCTCTATCTGGCTATCCTGGCCTGGGGGATGCGCATGCTCGTGCTGGCCCCGGTCTATTCCTCGGCCGTTGCCCTTATTTTCAACGTGGTCTGCACCCTTGCGGGCATCGCCTTTGTGGCGGCTTTCGTGCCCTTCAACCTCGACCTGTACATGCGCCGTCACGGCGAAACACTCAAGACCTCGCAGACCCGCTCCCTCATGCCCATCGTCATGGGCGTCATCTGGGCCGTGGGCCTCACCTTCCTGCTGGATAACCTGGGCTTCCAGGTCTCCACCATCATTGCGGGCCTCGGCATCATGGGCGTGGCCGTGGGCCTAGCCGGCAAGGCCATCCTGGAGGACTTTTTCAGCTATATCGTCATCCTGCTCGACAAGCCCTTCCGCATCGGCGACCATGTGCAGCTTGCCGGCGGCAAGGCCGGCGATGTGGAATACATGGGGCCCAAGACCACCCATCTGCGCAGCCTGGAAGGCGATCTTATCGTCTGCGCCAATTCCGAAATGACGCGCGGCGTCATCGTCAACCTCGGCAACGTCCACGATCGCCCGGTGGTGCTGGAACTGGGAGTGGCCTACGAAACGCCCATGGATATGGTCAGGCGCGTGCCGGACATCCTGCGCGAGGTGGTGGAATCGGTTCCGCACTGCAGTTTTGACCGCGCCTGCATGCTTGAGTTCGGCACGGCCAACTATATATTCCAGCTGATATATATCGTCCATGAGTGCGTCATCCGCGAGTTCCAGCTGACGCGCTCGGCCGTCAACCTCGCCATCCAGGAGCGGCTTGATGCCGAGCATATCCCCAGCGCCTACCCCACGAGCCATGTGCTGCTGACGGAAACGTCGGGGGCCGCGGCATCTGCCGCAAGCCCCGCGCCCGCCGCGCCTGGGGCGGCGGGGCAGGCCACCACAGGCGCCCCCACGAGCGCCGGCGCGGGAGCGTCACCCCCTCCGGCCGGCGCGTGAGCCGCCCCCGCGTTGCGGCAGCCGCTTCGGCAGGCTCAATGCCGGTGCCTGCGCGGCATGTTCTCCACAGCGTCGTCCTTGCGGAGCAGCAGGGTCAGGACGAGTGAGAGCAGCAGGCACACGCCGAACACGGCATCCGCCAGGGCATAGCTGCCGCAGAGATCATGCGACAGCCCCATGACGGGAAAGCCCACGCAACGCAGGATGATGAAGATGGAGATGAACTTGTAGGCCGGAAGGAAGTTGCGGCTGCCGAAATAGTAGGAAACCACGGCGGGCAGCACCGTCCACAGGCCGCCGATGCAACCGCCGAACGCCATGCTGGACAGGGCCATGCCCATCAGCGACGGCGGCAGCTGGAGCAGGAGCAGGCTCGCCACACTGCAGGCCATGATGCACCGCGCGGCGGCCAGCGGCGTGAAACGGTCGCTGAACCAGCCCCAGGCGTACTTGGCCAGGGCCGCGAACAGGGCGGAAAGACAGGCCAGGAGCATGGCCGGATAAGGGGCGAGCCCCATGTCCGCGAAGCGGGGCTTCATCTGGCTCATGACGGCGGAACCTGTCATGAGCGCCAGACCGAAGGCCAGGCCCACAAACCACGCCTGCCGCGAATGCGCCAGCGCCGTGAACGAGACATTGACCCGCGCGGCCCCCGCCGCGCGCGGCTCATGCCGCCGGCCGTCGGGATGCAGCTCCATGGCCTGCGGCGTGTCGCGCACCAGAACCCAGGAGAGCGGCGCCAGCAGGAAGGTCAGGGTGCCGAGCACCGTATAGGAGGCCGTCACCCCGAAGCTGTGGATCAGCACCATGCTCAGGAAGGGCAGGATGACGCCGGAAAGGGAGGTGCCGGCATTGGCCAGGCCGAACGCGCGCCCCTGAAAATGGCGGAACCAGCGGCTCATGAGCGCATTGCCCACCACGCCGCCGCAGAACTGGGTGCAGACCCACAGAATGATGAAGAACAGCGTGAACAGGTGCAGGCTGGTGGTCAGGCCCATGCAGGCGGTCGCCACCCCGCCGCACAGCGCGCCCAGGGTGGTGAGCGCGCGCAGCGAGTGCCGCGTGGAGACCGCCGCGGCCACCGGCATGGCGAGCTGCCCCATGAGCGCGGCAAGGCCCATGCTCACGTTGAGGCCCGCGCGTGTCCAGCCGTGCAGCTCGCACAGCGGTTCCATGAAGGCATTCATGCAGTAGAGCGCGCT
>CAZNXQ010000196.1:0-2692 GCA_964576895.1 uncultured Desulfovibrio sp. | reverse complement strand
CCGGCAAAGGGCTTTTCGTGGAGCAGGCAGACAAAGCCGTGCCGCCCGGCCAGGTGGCGCATCATGTTCATGGTGAGCATGTTGTGGTCGCAGGCGAGATTGGCATCCTCGTAGACCGGGGCGATCTCGAACTGGCCGGGGGCCACCTCGTTGTGCCGGGTCTTGGCCGGGATGCCCAGGGCCAGCAGCCCGTTTTCCAGATCCTGCATGAAGCTCATGACCCTGGCGGGAATGGCGCCGAAATAGTGATCCTCCATTTCCTGCCCCTTGGGCGACGGCGCGCCCACCAGGGTGCGCCCGGCAAGCATGAGGTCGGGCCTGAGCGCGGCAAGGTTTTTATCCACGAGGAAGTATTCCTGCTCCGGCCCCACCATGGGGCGCACGCCCGTGGCCGAACTGTTGCCGAAGAGCCTGAGCACGCGCAGGGCCTGGCGCGAGAGCGCGTCAATGGAGCGCATGAGCGGGATCTTGCGGTCCAGGGCCTCCCCCGAATAGGAATAGAAGAAGGTCGGGATATGCAGCGTGGCGCCGTAGGGGCCGTCGATGATGAAGGCCGGGGACATGGGGTCCCACGCCGTATAGCCCCGCGCCTCAAAGGTGGAGCGGATGCCGCCCGACGGGAAGGAGGAGGCGTCCGGCTCGCCGCTGATGAGCATCTTGCCGGAAAATTCGCTGATGCCGTGCCCGTTGGCCGCCGGGGAAAGGAAGGCGTCGTGCTTTTCCGCCGTGAGCCCGGTCATGGGCTGGAACCAGTGGGTATAGTGGGTGGCGCCGCGCTCCATGGCCCAGTCCTTCATGGCGTTGGCCACCACATCCGCGATCTTCGGGTCAAGGCGCGTGCCCTCGCGCACGGTCTTTTCCAGGGTGCGATAGACGTCCCTGGGCAGACGGCGGCGCATGGTGTCAAGGCCGAACACGTCGCGGCCGAAAAGCGCATCGGCATCGTGCGCGCGGGTGGCATCCGGGCGCGGGGAGGCAGCGGAGGGCGAAAGCGGGGCCGTGGCATGGGCGCGGGCAAGGGCCCGACTGCGGGGAGTGGACATGGGAAACTCCTTTGAAAAATACTGAAGGGTTGACCGCGAAATCACAGGGCATCCGTGCCGCGCTCGCCGGTGCGGATGCGCACGGCATCCAGCACCTCGCTGACAAAAATCTTGCCGTCGCCCACCTGGCCGGTGCGCGCCGTGGCAACCACCGCGGCAATGACGCTCTCCAGCGCCTCGTCATGGACGACCACCTCGATCTTGATCTTGGGCAGGCAGTCCACCTGCACCGTGGCGCCGCGATAGACTTCCGTATGCCCGCCCTGGCGGCCGAATCCGCGAATTTCCGCATAGTTCAGGCCATGGATGCCCAGACGGGACACGGCGTCCCTCACGGCCTCGAACATGCCCGGCCGGATAATGATTTCGAGCTTTTTCATTTTCCTGTTCTCCCGCGGCCCGATGCCGATGCCGTGCATCCGGCTCGTCGTCGGTGCCGGCCGCTGTGCGGCAAAAACGGTTCAGAGCGAATAGCCGCGTTCGTTGTGCTCGCTGAGGTCAAGGCCAAGATGCTCGGCCTCCGGCATGACGCGCAGCCCCACAAGCGCATCCACCACGCGCAGGAGGCCACGGCTCACCGCGTAGACGTAGGCCCAGGTGGCGACGACGGAAACGGCCTGTACCCAGAGCTGGCGCGGGTTTCCGTACAGCAGGCCATCCACGCCGTTGACGGCGGCGGTGGCGAAAAGCCCGGTGGCGAGCGCGCCCCAGGTGCCACCCAGCCCGTGGATGCCCACCACGTCCAGCGCGTCGTCATAGCGGAAGCGGTTCTTGAGCAGCACGCCGCCGTAGCAGACCATGCCGCCGATGAACCCGATGAGCATGGAGGGCAGCAGCCCCACAAAGCCCGCGCCGGGCGTGATGGCCACCAGTCCCGCCAGCGCGCCGGAAACCGCGCCCAGGCTGGTGGGCTTGCCCGTGCGCTTCCATTCCACGAGCATCCAGCCGAGGATGCCGCACGCCGAGGCGAGGTGCGTGGTCAGGAGCGCCTGCCCCGCCAGCATGCCCGCGGCAAGGGCGCTCCCGGCATTGAAGCCGAACCAGCCGAACCAGAGCAGGCCGCCGCCCAGAAGGGTCATGGGCAGGTTGTGCGGCAGGCCGCCCTGGCGCCCGTTGGCAAGCCGGGGCCCAAGCGCCTGGGCGCAGGCGAGCGCGCCCGCGCCGGAGGCCATGTGGACCACCGCCCCCCCGGCAAAGTCCACGGCGCCCATGCGCGCCATCCAGCCGCCGCCCCAGACCCAGTGCGCCATGGGCGCATAGGCGAAAATGAGCCAGAGGCCGGAAAACAGCAGCACCGCCGAAAAACGGATGCGCTCGGCATACGCGCCGGAAACAAGCGCCACGGTGAGCACGGCGAACATGCACTGGAAGGCCACAAAGACCGTGTGCGGCAGCGCGGAGGCCGCGGGAGCGGCCGTGCCCTGCACGCCATCAAGCCCGAAAAAGGCGAGGTTGCCGATGAGGCCGCCCACATCCTCACCGAAGGCGAGCGTATAGCCGATGATCGCCCAGAGCGCCGTCGTGAGCCCCAGGCTCGCATAACTGTGCATGTTGGTGGACAGGACGTTGCGGGCCTTCACCAGGCCGCCATAGAACAAGGCCAGTGCCGGCGTCATCAGCATGACCATGGTGGCGCAGATGATGACAAA
>CAZNXQ010000195.1:0-2724 GCA_964576895.1 uncultured Desulfovibrio sp. | reverse complement strand
TCGGCCATCTGCTCCACGGCTTCGCCCATGACGCGGGAGATCTCGGCGCTCAGGTGGTTCACCTCGGTAATGCTGCGGTTGATCTCTTCGGAGGCGGCGGACTGCTCCGTGGCGGCCGCGGCAATGGCCGAGACGCGGAGGCTGGAGTCCTCGGCAAGGCTGGAGATCTGCTCCAGGGCATTGCCGGATTCCTCGCCCATGTGGCTGGTGTTTTCAATGGCCTCCACCGCGGTGTCCAGATTGGAAGAGCTCTTGTCGGTGCCCTGCTGGATGGCCTCGATGGCGGATTCCACATCGCGGGTAGCGCTCATGGTCTTTTCCGCGAGCTTGCGCACTTCATCGGCCACCACGGCGAAGCCGCGGCCCGCTTCGCCGGCGCGGGCGGCCTCAATGGCGGCGTTGAGCGCGAGGAGGTTGGTCTGGTCGGCGATGTCGCGGATGAGGGTAAGGACCGTGCCGATGTCCTTGGCCTGCTTGTCAAGGCCTTCCATGTCGGTCTTGAGGTTGACGGAAAGGGTGCGCAGGGTGCGCAGGCTTTCCACGGTGCGCAGGACAAGGGCATTGCCTTCGTGCGCCTGCGTCTGCACGGAGGTGGCCGCATCGGCGGCGCCTTCGGCATTGCTCGCCACCTCAAGCACGGTGGAGTTCATCTCGTTCATGGCCGTGGCGGATTCGGAGAGGCGCGCCGCGGCCTCCTGCGCCTGGTTGCGGACTTCCGTCAGGGCGGTGTTGAGGCTTTCCGCGCCCTTGTCGATGCCGTTGACCACGTTTTCGAGCTGCGAAACCATGGTGGCGCGGGCCTCCGCCGCGGCGAGCTTGCTCTTCTTTTCCAGGGCGATGCGCTCGGTGATGTCCTCGCCAACTTCCACATGGCCGATGACCTTCCCGGAAGCGTCATGCAGGAATTCCAGAATGATCTGCATGGTCTTGCCGTTGGGCATGTGGTTGATGACGCGCTTGTTGCCCAGGCGCAGCTGCTCGATGCCGCAGTTGGGGGTATTGCAGATATTGCCGCCCTTGGCCGAACAGTGGATGCCGAGCACCTCGCTCATGGAGGACTTGTTCATGGATTTGAGCGACGCCGTGTTGCAGAACGTCCAGTTCATGTTCTCGTCCGTGACGGCGATGGCCCAGGGCAGGGCGTTGAGGATGCCCTCGTACCAGTGGGTGCGCGTCTGCGAGCGTTTCACCATGCCCTGCACTCCTCTGGCGAGCGGGGCCATGGCGCCGCAGGCGGCGGGGTCCAGCCCGGGCAGCGGCTTGCCTTCCGCCGCGGCTTTGGCATACTCCGCGATTCTGGGGAGTTCGCCCACGCTTTTGGAGATGAAAACGGCGCCGATGACGGCCAGGACCGCCGCCACGGCGATGCCGGGCAACGCCGCGCTCCAGGCGGCTTCGCCGGAGGACATGCTGATGCTGACGATGCAGGCCACGCAGGCGAGCACCAGGAAGCAGATGAAGATAAGCACCAGTTTGGAGCTGATAGAGTTGCTCATGGCTGTTTCCTTTCCAGAATGCTGACGACTGAGCTGAACTGCCGCCCGGCACATTGTGCCGCTGGCCGCGGAGGCTCCGGGCCAAGCCGGCCCGGAACCCTTGCCAAGGGTTGCCGCCGTCCCGAAGAGCGGACACCGCCCGAAAACAGCGGGCGGCGGCGCGTGGCGGAATCAGAAGTTCTGTTCGGTTGTTGCTGGAGAAACTTTATATGGAACCCTCGTTTTTGCAAGAAAAAAGGGGTTCGGCGTGAGTTACAGATCCTGGCGGAAACGGAGGGACTGGCGCAGGGTTTCCCTGTCCATGTATTTGACCTCGGCCCCCAGGGGAATGCCCTGGGCAAGGCGCGAGACGCGGACGGCGGGGAAGCGCTGGCGCACCATTTCGCGGATGAAGGCCGCCGTATTTTCCGCTTCCACCGTGGCGCCGAGGGCAAGGATGAGTTCGCTGATCTCCCCCTCGCCCAGTCTGCGCGCAAGGCGCTCCAGGTCCAGCGGGCCTTCCTGCGGCCCCAGCAGGCCGCCGAGGATCATGTACTGGCCGTGGTAGAAGCCCCCCTCGTCCAGGGTGAGCATGCTGTCCCACTCGGCCACAAGGCAAAGCGTGTCGCGGCTGCGGGCGGGGTCGGCGCAGATGGCGCACGGGTCCGTGGCGGCCAGGCCGCCACAGCGGCCGCACAGGTGGAGATTGTCCCGCAGGTCGTGGATATTCCGGCCGAGGCGGCGCGTCTCGGCTTCCGGCCATTTGAGCAGGGTCATGGCCGCGCGCATGGCGGACTTGGGGCCAAGGCCGGGCAGGCGCGCCATCTGCTCCACAAGCGCCCGCAAGGGCTCCGGAACGCGGGAAGGCATGGCTAGAACATGCCGGGCAACCGGATGCCCCCGGAAATGGCGTTCATTTCGCGTTCCATGCTTTCGCGGGCGATGCGCGCGGCTTCATTGACGGCGGCGAGGATAAGATCCTGAAGCATCTCCACGTCGCCGCCTTCCAGCGCCTTGGGGTCGATGACGAGCCTGCGCAGTTCCTGCCTGCCCGAAACTTCGGCCTTGACCATGCCGCCGCCGCTCGCGGCCTCATAGGTGCGTTCCCCCATTTCCTGCTGCAGCTTGGCGATCTTGTTCTGCATGACCTGGGCCTGACGCAGGATGTCATTCATGTTGCGCATGGGGGTCTCCGCGCGCCCGAAGGCGCGTTGTCGTTAGGGGTTGCCGCCGCGCTCCGAACAATGGG
>CAZNXQ010000194.1:0-2728 GCA_964576895.1 uncultured Desulfovibrio sp. | reverse complement strand
AGGTGGCTTCGGCCGTGGGCGCGGGCATCCAGGCGGCCATGCTCGCCCTGGAAGGTTCCGCCGTGCCCGGAAACGAGGGGATCGTTTCGGAGGATATCGAAGCCTGCATCGCCAACCTTGGGCGGCTCGGCTCAACGGGCATGCGCGAGACGGACAAGGTCATCCTTGACATCATGCTGCACAAGCGATGACGGGCCCTGTTTTCGGCAGACAACGCGCCTGACGAAAACAGAGAAAGCATTGCCGGGGCATTTCCTTCCGCGATCAGGCATCGCATGGGGAAATGCCCCTCTGCTTATGTGCGGGAGCTGCGCGCCTCTGGCGCACGTCTTTTTCAGGCGTGGTTCCGGACGCCCTCCGGGGCTGGCGCGCCAATGCCCGGCAGGGCCTGTTCCAGCACGCGGCCCACACGCAGGAGCGTGCCTTCGTCGAAGGCCTTGCCAATGAGCTGGAGGCCGACGGGCATGCGGCTCTCCCGGCCAAGGCCCACCGGCAGGGACAGGCCGGGCAGGCCCGCCAGATTGACGGGAATGGTGTAGGCATCCATGAGATACGCCTGGAGCGGATCGGCCGTATGACTCCCCAGGGGCCACGCCGTCACCGGGGCAACGGGCGTGCAGATGGCATCGCATGCGTCGAGGGCCATGTTCCAGGCGTCACGGATGAGGCGGCGCGTTTGCGCGGCTTTCCGGAAATAGGCGTCATAATAGCCTGAGGAAAGAACGTAGGAACCGAGCATGATCCGGCGCTTGACCTCCTCGCCAAAGCCCTGGCTGCGCGAATTGACGTAGAGCTCTTCCAGCGTGCCGGATTGGGGCGCGCGGCGCCCGTAGCGGACGCCGTCATACCGGGCGAGGTTGGAACTGGCCTCGGCCATGGCGATGATGTAGTAGGTCGCGCTGGCGATGTCCGTGGAGGGCAGGCGCACATCCACCAGTTCCGCGCCCAGTTCGCGCGCGCGCTCAAGAGCGGCCTCGCAGGCCACGCGCACTTCCTCGGCCAGACCCTCGCCGAAAAAGTCCCGCGGCACGCCCAGGCGCACGCCCGTCAGGCTGCCGCCGGCGTTGCGCGCGGCCGCGGTGAAGTCTTCCGCCGGCCGCGGTTCGGAGGTCGTGTCGCGCGGGTCATGCCCGGCAATGACCGTGAGCATGCGGGCGCAGTCGTCCACCGTGCGCGTGAGCGGCCCCACCTGATCCAGCGACGAGGCGAAGGCAAAGAGCCCGTAGCGCGACACGCGCCCATAGGTGGGCTTGAGCCCCACGCAGCCGCAGAACGCGGCGGGCTGGCGGATGGAACCGCCCGTGTCCGACCCCAGGGAAGCGAAGCATTGCCCGGCGGCCACGGACGCGGCGGAGCCGCCTGAGGAACCGCCCGGCACCCTGTTCGTATTCCAGGGATTGCGGGTGGCCTTGAAGGCGGAGTTTTCCGTGGAGGAGCCCATGGCGAACTCGTCCATATTGGCCTTGCCCAGCAGGATGGCGCCGGCCTCCCGCAGGCGCCGCACCACAAAGGCGTCATAGACGGGCACGAAGTTTTCCAGAATGCGCGAGGCGGCCGTGGTGGGAATGCCCCTGGTGGAGAGCGCGTCCTTGACGGTCACGGGCACGCCCCAGAGCGGAAGCTTCGGGTCGGGGCCCTGGGCATCCAGTTCCGCCGCGCGGGCAAGGGCGCCTTCGGCATCCACATGGAGCAGGGCGCCGATGGCGGGTTCCGTGGCTTCGATGCGCGCAAGGCAGGCCCGCGTCACCTCAACGGCGGAGAGCTGCCGCTGTTGCAGGGAGGAGGCCACTTCGCCGAGAGAAAACGAGCAGATGTCACCTGTCATGGCAATGATCCTGAGGCGTGAGCTTGGGGCATGCGCTGAAACCGGCACAGCCCGGAAAAAGGCGGCGCATCCTCAGACGATGCGGGGCACCACAAAATATTCGCCGTCGGTTTCCGGCGCATTGGCAAGGATCTCCGCGCGCTCGCGGCGGTTGACGGCTTCATCGGGGCGGGTGGCCGCCGCATGGGCCAGGGGACTGTAGAGCGGTTCCACGCCTTCCGTGTCCACACGGGAGAGCCGGTCCATGTGACCGAGGATCTCCCCGAACTGGCGCGCGAAGAGGCGTTCTTCCTCTTCCGTCACGGCAAGACGGGAAAGCGCGGCCATATGGCGCACTTCTTCCCGGCTGACGCGCTGCTGATGCTGTTCCTCTGTCATGGTATCCTCACTGTCTCCGGCAGGGCGGCCCGTATCAGCGGCTGCCCGGCAGGCGGAGCTTGTAGGAGGGGCGCGGCGTGGTATCGTAGGCCGGTGCCCCCGAAATGCCCGTGGGCGTGGCGCCGGCGGTCTGGCTGGAATCGGCGGCGGGTGTCGCCGGCGCTCCGGGCGCGCCCGGCACGAGCGGATTGCCTTGGGCGTCCACGCTGGGCAGCCCCTGCATGCGCAGGGCCGCGCGTTCCAGCACGGCGGCGCGTGTTTCGCGGAATTGCGTCACATCAAGCGGCTTCATGCCCGCGGGCGACACCTGGAAGAGGTGGAGCTTCTGATGGGCGACGCCCGCATTGTCGTAAGTCAGGGGCGCCATGGCGCGTGCCGCCGAGGCCGCGCGCCGCGATCTGGCCGTGATCTCCGGCGTGGTCAGGCGCGAGTTCAGGGCCAGTGCCGCGGCGAAATTGACGAAATCATAGCCAAGGGCCGTCCAGAAATCATTGCCCTGCGCCCTGAGCGCCCCCGGGGCCCGCT
>CAZNXQ010000193.1:0-2742 GCA_964576895.1 uncultured Desulfovibrio sp. | reverse complement strand
GAGGATAGCAGACCATCGCAAAAATTAAAAGTAAATTGACGACACTATCTAGAACTGGAAGTAGAGGAAAACCGTTTCCCGCGAGGCCAGCACCAGGGCAGCGAAGGTCAGCGCGGCCAGGCCCGTGGCCCAGGCGGGGCTGGGCCGCCACCGCAGCCGCCTCCGGGCGCCGTCCGCGCCCCGGCCGCCGCCGAGCAGTTCCTGACTGTTGGGACAGCACCAGACAATGACCGCGCAGACGATGAGCAGGGCAAACGGCAGCCAGCCGGAGAAAAAACGGTTGGGCAGGAGCGCGGCCATGAGGCTGTCCGGCGCGGAAGGGTCGAGCCGCGCCAGAAAGCCCGCAAGCCCGGCCCCGGCGTCCGGCGCGGGAAGCGGCGGCCACACCGCGGGCCCGGCGCCGAACATGGCCGCGTACATGGTGAGCGCGGCGTCGGGGCTGGCGGCGCGGAAGACCACCCAGCACAGATCGATGCACACAAACGTGAAGGCGATGCACAAAACTCGCGCGGGCGCGCGCGTCAGCAGGCGTTCCAGGCGCGTTTCGCGCACGCGCGCGCGGAAGAAATGGTTGACGGAAAGCATGAAGCCGTGCAGGGCGCCCCAGAGGATGAAGGTCCAGCCCGCGCCGTGCCAGGCGCCGCCGATGAGCATGGTGAGAAAGAGATTGGCATACTGGCGCGACCGCCCGCGCCGGTTGCCGCCCAGCGGGATATAGAGAAAATCGCGCAGCCAGGCGCCGAGGGTGATATGCCAGCGCCGCCAGAATTCCACCACGCCCGTGGCCTTGTACGGCGAGGCGAAATTCTCCGGCAGGCGCAGCCCGAACATGAGGCCCAGGCCCAGCGCCATGTCCGTATAGCCGGAAAAGTCGAAATAGAGCTGGAAGGTATAGGCCAGCGAACCGAGCCAGGCCTCCAGCGTGGACGGCGCGATGCCCGCCCCGGCCGCGTCGAAGACCGCATCCGCGTAGGCGCCGATGCTGTCCGCCAGCAGAACTTTCTTGCCCAGCCCCAGCGAAAGGAGGCTGAGGCCCCGGACAAGATTTTCGGCGCGGGCCCCGGCAAGCGCGTCCAGTTGCGGGCCCATCTGCCCGTAACGGACAATGGGACCGGAAATGACCCAGAAAAAGCAGGAGGTGAACAGCGCGTGCCGCACCAGCCCTTCCGGCACGACCTCGCGGCGGTAGACGCCCACGAGCCACGCGATCTGGATGAAGGTGTAGAAGGAGATGCCCAGCGGCAGGCCGGGCGGCGTGAAGGCCCAGTGCGTGCCGCACAGCCGGGCCGCGCTCGCCACGAGAAAGCCCGAATACTTGAACCAGAGCAGGGGCAGAAGATTGCACGCCAGGGCCGCAACGAGCACGCCCCGGCGGGAAAGCCGCTGCCGCGCGCTCCCGGCGCCCGCTGTTTCCCGCGCATCCGGGGGCACGCCCTCCGGCGCGGTCAGGGCCGTGCCGAAGGCGTGGTTCATGACGATCAGGCCCAGGAGCAGGACGAGAAAGTCCAGCCCCCAGAAGCCATAGAACACCAGCGAAAGGAGCAGGAGCACAAGCTCCAGCGCCCGGCCGGGCCGTTCCGCCATGCGCGCGGTGGCCTGCCACACCAGGAGCGCGAGCGGCAAAAAGCAGAAAAGAAAGGCATACGAGCTGAACAGCATGGCAGTTCCGCCTGTGGCGTCAAAACCGGCGGCCGGCGTTCAGGCCGTCCCCGGAGCCCGCTCCCGCCGGGAGCTTCCGGCGCGGCGGCTTCAGGGGCGGTGCGCGCCCAGGGGAAAAAAGTCTTCCGCCGCCACGGAGAAAATGATCCCCGACCCCGGCTCCGCGAGACAGGGCGCGGAACGCACGGCCGCAAAAATGGCCGGCGCCGCGTCATTGGCCGCAAGCACCAGGAGCAGCTCCTTTTCCGGCACGATGGTGATGCCGAAAAAGCCGGCATCCTCTTCCGTGCCCGTGCCGCGCGCCTTGAGAATGGTGCCGCCGCCGGCCCCCGCGGCGCGCGCGGCGGCCATGAGGTCATCCGCGTAGCCCGCGTTGACGATGGCGAAGATGAGCTGATGCCCTGTGCTGTGCTTCATGGTCTCTCCCTGGGGGCGGGCGTCCGCCGCCGGCGCGGGCGCCTGGGCCTGCCAGGCGTTGCGGACAACAGCGGTGACGTCAAGGACAATGCCGATGCCCGTGGTCTTGCGGCAGATCTCCGGCGAGGCGCGCAACGCGCCGATGATGCCCGGCATGTCCGCGTCCGGGGCGAGGACGAAGACGAGATCCTTTTCCGTATCCGCCAGACAGAGCAGTTGCAGCAGGCGGTTGCTCACCGTGCCGCGCCCGGTGAGGATGCTGCCGCCGCGCGCTCCCGCCCGCCGGGCCACATGCGCCACCCGGTCGCCCGCGCCGTGGCGCACCACGCTGATAAGGAGCTTGCCGGCGACCGGCGCCACGGGATCATTCCGCATGCGTGCCCTCCCCGGCCACCGGGGCCGTTGCCTCCGGACGGGCGGCCGCGGCGCCGCTGCGCCGCAACGCGCGTCCGTAAAGGATGCCGAGCGCCTGGATGGCAATGAGCGGCGTCATGGCGATAAGCGCAATGACGCCAAAGGCATCGGTGATGGGATTGCCGCCCAGGCCGCCGGAGGCGCCCAGGGTAAAGGCCAGAATGAAGGTGGAGGCCATGGGGCCCGAAGCCACGCCGCCCGAATCGAAGGCAATGGCCGTGAACATGGGCGGGCACACGAAGGTGAGGCCGA
>CAZNXQ010000192.1:0-2744 GCA_964576895.1 uncultured Desulfovibrio sp. | reverse complement strand
CTGGATAACGGCGACCGGGAACTGGAATGCCTGCGCCGTGACCTGGAAACCTATTACGAATCGACAAAAAAATCTTCTGTTTCCGCGGCGTTACGCGAGAATACCGGAAATAGTGACTTTGCGGCGGACTTGGAGTATCTTCGCGCACTTCAGGAAACCTTGGAGAACGGCCATGAGCAATCTTAAAGAAGTCCAACAGATACAAGTGCTTATCGCCAAGGGCAAAGGCGCCGGCTTCCTCACCTTTGATGAGGTGAGCAAGGCCCTCCCTGTGGAAATGAATACCCAGGAGCAGTTTGAGGAAATCATCGGCATTTTTGAGCAGTTGGAGATCCTCATTGTCGATTCCGAGAAAGACGGCAAGAAGATGTCCGCCGCTGCCGATGGTGACGAAGATATCACCGATGGCAATCTGGACCTTGCCGAGGACGAGGACTCCGGGGATTATTCCTCCCGCAGTACCGATCCGGTACGCATGTATCTGCGCGAGATGGGCGCCGTTCCCCTGCTTGACCGCGATGGCGAAGTGGTCATCGCCAAAAAGATCGAAATGGGCGAGCAGGATGTGCTCTACGCCCTTGTGGAAGTGCCCGTGGCTGTGGAGGAACTTATCAATGTGGGTGAGGACCTGCGCCAGAACCGCATCAAGCTCAAGGATGTGGTAAAAACCATTGAAGAGGACGACCCCAGCGAAGATGAGATGAACCAGCGCCAGCGCGTCATCCTCCTCCTGGACGAGATCCGCCAGATTTTCAAGAAAAAACGCAATTACTACAAGCGCCTTGACGAGTGCTGTACGCTTGAGCGCCGCGTGGCTGACCTTCAGAAAAAGATCATCGCCTTCAAGGAAGAGATCGTCACGCGCCTGCGCGACATCAAGCTGGAAAAGACCCTCATCGACAGGATCATCGAAACCGTTGAGGATTATGTGCGCCAGATGCACAACTGCCAGCGCGACCTCACGGCCTATATCCTTGCCACCGGGCGCACCCAGGCCGAAATACAGCAGCTCTTCGACGGTCTGGAAAAGCGCGAGATCAATCCCGTGGATGCGGCCCGTGATCTCAGGCTCAGCGTGGATGAGCTGTTTTCCTTCAAGGAAATGATCATGGGCAAGATCGAGATCCTCAACCGCCTGCAGGAAAAGTGCTGCCATAACGTGGGCGACCTTGAGGAGGTGCTCTGGCGCATCAAGCGCGGCAATACGGCGGCCATGCGCGCCAAGCAGGAGCTCATCCGTTCCAACCTCCGTCTGGTGGTTTCCATTGCCAAGAAATACACCAATCGCGGGCTCCAGTTCCTGGATCTCATTCAGGAAGGCAATATCGGCCTCATGAAGGCTGTGGACAAATTTGAGTACCAGCGCGGCTACAAGTTCTCCACCTATGCCACCTGGTGGATACGCCAGGCCATCACCCGCGCCATCGCCGATCAGGCGCGCACCATCCGCATCCCGGTGCACATGATCGAAACCATCAACAAGCTTATCCGCACCTCGCGCTATCTCGTGCAGGAGCTCGGCCGCGACCCCACGCCGGAAGAGATCGCGGAGCGCATGGAATATCCGGTGGAAAAGGTCAAGAAGGTGCTGAAGATCGCCAAGGAGCCCATTTCGCTCGAAACGCCCATCGGCGATGAGGAAGATTCCAGCCTCGGCGACTTCATTGAGGACAAGAAGGCCGTGGCCCCGGCGGAGGAAGTCATCAATACCAAGCTTTCCGAGCAGCTTGCCGCCGTTCTGGCCGATCTGACGCCGCGCGAGGAACAGGTGCTGCGCAAGCGCTTCGGCATCGCGGAAAAGAGCGACCACACCCTGGAAGAAGTGGGCAAGCTCTTCAATGTGACGCGCGAGCGCATCCGCCAGATCGAAGCCAAGGCGCTACGCAAGCTTCGCCATCCGGTACGCAGCCAGCCGTTGCGCTCGTACTATGAGAACTGACGCCATGCCGGGCACCAGGCCCGGTGGCCGGTCGCCGGCATCGCTTCTGGCGGGATTCGCGCTCCTGCTTCTCGTCTTCGTGGTTTCCGGGCGCGTTCCTGCGGCGGAGCCGGAGATGGAGCAGCCGGACGGCACCGTCGCCCACTGCTTTGACGGCGACACGCTCAAACTCAGGGATCGGCGCGTGGTGCGCCTCGCTGGCATTGATGCGCCGGAACTGGGGCGCGGGCAGACCCAACCGCAGTATTATGCCCGCGAGGCAAAGGCGGAACTGGAACGTCTGGCCAGGGGCAGGCAGGTATCCCTGCTGGCTGCCGGCGTGAACGACCATGACCGCCATGGACGCCTGGTGGCCGAGGTGCGCCTTGCTGATGGACGCTCGCTCAATGAGCTCATGGTGGCTTCCGGCGCCGCCTTTTTCTATCCGCACCGGGATCTCGGACCGGAATTCCAGGAACGCCTGCGCGATATTCAGGCACGGGCCATCCACGAGCGCCGCGGAATGTGGGCTGACCTGCTTTCCCTGCCCCTCGCGCAGGAAACCTATGTGGGCAATCGCGCCTCGCTCCGCTTCTTTCCCGTCAACTGCCCTGAGGCGCAGCATATCAAGCCGCGCAACCGCATCCATTTCGGCACGCTGATGGATGCCTTCCTTGCCGGCTATGCCCCTGCCCGCGTCTGCCTTTTCTGGCCCTCCGCGCGCTAGAGCGGTTTCGCAATGGAATTGCGTAAACGCTCTGGCGGCTGCGGGAGCAGACGCCCGCGCCGGAATAAGGCGGAAAACCACGCTTTTCCGCCGCAATGC
>CAZNXQ010000191.1:0-2779 GCA_964576895.1 uncultured Desulfovibrio sp. | reverse complement strand
TCCGGCGAGGTGTTGACGCCCACGACCAGGTCGAGGATGCCGTCATTGGTCACGTCGGCGAGGTCGATCTCGGCCACGGAACCACGGATGCGCCGCGTCTTCCACTTGAGCCCCAGGCCCACGCCGTCCCAGTAGAGGGCGTGGATCTCGCCCTGCGGGAAGAAGCGGTAGCGGTCAAAGAACTGCGAGGCCGTGGAAATGGGCTTGTTGAGGATGAGCACCTGCTCGCCGGTGCGGCCGAGGTCCGTGGCGATCATGCGCATGGGCGCGTAGATCTTGCCGGGGAGCTGGCCGGTGCGGTCAATGCCGAGGCCGGGCATGGTCTTGTAGAAATCCATGCCCGTGGCCGAGCCGGAGAAGCGTTCCATGGTGGTGTGGATGGGGCTTGTGCCGTTGCCCTGGAAGAGCTTGATGCGCTCGTCGTCGGTGAGCATGGCGATGAGATCGCCCGAACCGCCCTTGCCCGCGGGGATCCAGACCGTATTGAAGACCGTGGCCCCGGAGGGCAGGCTGAAGCGCGCGCCAAGGGTGTACTTGTTGCCCGACTTGACGAGCTGGTGGACGCCGGGGGCGAAGAGCTTGACGCTGTCATAGCCCTGGCCCACAAGAACCGGCGTGAAGCTCGGCGGCATGCGCATGACGCTGGCAAAATAGGGAATGCGCTCGGCACACTGGGTCAGCTTGTTGCCCTTGAAGGAGTAAAAGTAGGAATAGGGGCGGTTGCTGTCTTCCTCGAAGGTGGCCACCACAAGATCCGCCGCGCCGTCGCGGTTGAGATCCATGGCGCGCATGGAGAAGTTGAGGTTGGAGGCGGAAATGACGGTGCTGCCCAGCTGCTTGAGCCGGCCCCCCTGCTCCCAGAGATAGATGGTGAGGTCGTGGTCGCCCAGAATGGCGATCTCGTTCTTGCCGTCGCCGTTGAAGTCGGCCACGGCCATGTCCACCATGTTTTCCTTGATGCGCTGGCTGCGCAGGCGCGAACCGTCGCTGGCGCCCGCGCCCTGATAGCGGAACTGCGGGTTGAGATAGGTCTGCTGCTGCCCGGTTTCGTTGACGATGATCTCGCCGCCGCCCGCGCGCGCGCCGGCGGGGGCGGTCTGGCCGGGCTGGCGCATCATGAAGGCGGGCTTGGCGGCCACGGTCACGCCCATGACCTCGGAACCCAGGGCGGAGCTCAGGTTCTGCACCGCGCCGGTGAGCCCGCTCACCGGGGCCTCGGCGGTGCGGTTCCAGGTTTTGCCGGCCTTGTCCACGCAGTTGACTTCGATGGCGCAGTCATTGCCCATGACGTTGACCGTTCCCCACACGGCATAGTCCGCGCCGGCGGCGGTCATGGCCTTGCGCGCCTCGGCGGCGGAAGCGGCCTTGCCCTGGAGGGTGCGGCCTTCGAGAACGCCGGGCCTGTTGAGCTTGCCCTGGATGGTGCCGGGCACGGCCTTGGAAAGATAGCTGTAGCTTTGCGGCGCATGCACCGCAAACGGCGCGATGACAAAGGTTTTCTGCGCCGGCTGGGCAGCGCCGGCTCCGGCGCCCCAGACGAGGACCGCCAGGGCGAGGCAGAGCGCGAGCGGAAAACGCATGGCAGGTTTCATCCCGAAACTCCTTGGGTTTTGGCGCAACGAGCGCCGGGGCGCACTATACCCGCTCTCGCCGTGTGGCGCAACAGGGGCCGTGCGGGATGCGGGGCGCATGCCGCGCAAGATGCCGCGGCCAGCCCCTGCGGGACGCACGGATTTTTCCGGAGCCTGTTGACGCGGTCGTCTGTCCGTGCTAGGGTCTCCGGGAAAGAAGAGACAGGGCGGATGCGCGCTTTCGGGGCGGTGCCCGGCGGGCGCATCCGGCATGCCGGGAGCGCGGGTGTCCTTAAAGGATTTTTTCGGCCAGCAGCGGGACGGCATGCAGGCCATGGCCACCACGGGCGTCATCGGCCTGCATCTGGTGAGCGGGCCGCTTGTGGGCTTTGCCATCGGCTACGGGCTGGACGCGTGGCTCGGCACCAGCCCCTGGTGCAAGATCGGGTTTTTGCTGGTGGGCATTGGCGCGGGTTTTCTCAATGTCTACCGGGATACGCAGGCGCTCCTGCGCAAGCTGGAGCGCGGGCGGCCGGGGGCCGGGCATGCGCCCGGAAGCGCCGGGGCGCAAGCCCCGCCGCAAGTCCCTGCCGCGGGGGCGCCCCCTGAGGACGACGAAAACGGATGGAAATGACGCGCATACCCTCTTCGCCCCTTGCGCCGCTGGATGCGTGGCTCTGGCGGCGGGGCATCCGTCATCCCGGCATCCGTGCCCTGCTCCGCCACGAGGTAGCCGCCGCCGCTCTGGCGCTTCTGGCCGGGGGCATGCTCCTGGCGGCCACGTCGTGGTTCCTGTGGTTCGGGGCGGGCCTCGCCTGCATGGCCTGGATCTTCTGGAGCTGGGCGCGGTTTTTCCTGCGGGGGGCCGGCAGGGCCTTTCAGCCGGGGGCGCTGGCTGGCGCGCTGCTGGGCTGGGCGGCGCGGATGCTGGTGTTCGCGCTGGCGTTCTACGGGGCCCTGCGCGTGGGCGCGTCCGCAACGGCGCTGGCGGCGGGGGTGGCCGCGGGCGTGGCCGTGGGGCTGGTCAGCTATGCTGTCGGCTCGCGCGCCGCGGGGATGTGACGCCCCGGTTGCGGGCGGGATTTCGGGGACGAACTTTCGGGCGCGGGGAAAGCCGCGCCGTTTCAGGAACGGTCGCGACGGCGCAGGCCGGCGAGGAGGCTCATCATGGCAGGCAGTTTGCCGGAACCGGTATTGCTCTCCACCTT
>CAZNXQ010000190.1:0-2796 GCA_964576895.1 uncultured Desulfovibrio sp. | reverse complement strand
CGATCCAGACATAGAGCGCCATCATGCCGCCGGTCAGGCTCACGGCCTTGCCCAGCTCTGCGGATTTGGGAACATTGCCCTCCTGACGCTGTTTCCTGACGCGCTTGGGCGTTGCCTGTTCCGTTCTGCTTGGGTCTTTCTGCGCTCCGAACATCTGCTTCCCCCTCCGATGCCCGCGCGGCCCGTTGTGCGGGGACCGCGCGGAGCGTCGTCAGGGAAATAGCAAGAAGGGTGCCAGACTGCGGGGGGCCCCGCTCTCCGCGCGCCGGCGCTCAGTACAGCTTTTCCAGCACCTCCTGCTCGTCCTCCATGGAGTAGCAGTGCTCGGCCGCGGGAAAACTGCCGTCGCGCACGGCGGCGGCATAGCCGCTGAAGGCCGCGCGCATGGCATCGCCCACAGCCCCGAACCGGCGCACGAATTTGGGCGCCACACGGTCAAACATGCCAAGCATGTCCTGCCACACCAGCACCTGTCCATCACAGTCCGGCCCGGCGCCGATGCCGATGGTGGGGATCTCCAGCTCCTTTGTGACGCGGGCCGCCAGCGCGGCGGGCACGCACTCCAGCACCAGGGCAAAGGCCCCGGCGTCCTGCACGGCGCGGGCGTCGTCCAGCAGCTTTTGCGCCGCGGCGAGGCTCTTGCCCTGCACCTTGTAGCCGCCCAGCGCATTGACGGACTGCGGCGTGAGGCCGAGATGCCCCATGACCGGGATGGACGCGCGCACCAGGGCGCGGATCTCGGGGGCGAAGTCCGCGCCGCCCTCCAGCTTGACGGCCTGGGCGCGGCCTTCCTTGACGAGGCGCCCGGCATTGCGCAGGGTGTCGTCCACACCGCGCTGGGAACTCATGAAGGGCATGTCGCAGACGATCAGGGGCGAGCTTGCGCCGCGCGCCACGGCCGCGCAGTGGTGGATCATGTCCTCCACGGTGACGGCAAGCGTGTCGGGATAGCCCAGCATGACCATGCCGAGAGAATCGCCCACCAGCAGGGCGTCGATGCCGCACTGGTCCATGAGGTGGGCCACGGTATAGTCATAGGCCGTGAGCATGGTGAGCTTTTTGGCGCCCTTGGCCTGTCTGAAGCCGGCCGCTGAGATCTTCACTGTTCGTCTCCTTGTCTTGGGGTATGGCCGCCGTGCGCGGCCAGAGCCATGAGCAGGTGCGTGAGCCGCGCGGCCGTGTAGTCCGCGTGGTGCAATCCGCTGATGGGCGCAAGCTCCACCACGTCCAGCCCGGCCACTTCATGGCCCCGGATGCAACGCTCCAGGATGAACTGCGTTTCCTTCCAGGTGAGGCCGCCCGGCGAGGGAGTGCCCGTTGCCGGCATGAGGGAAGGGTCCAGACCGTCCACATCAAAGCTGATATAGATGCGGCGCGGGAAGCCTTCGGGCAGGGGCTGTTCGGGCAGGCCCACCCGCGCAAGAAAATAGGCGTCATAGTGGGTGACGTTGTACCGCCGCCGGACCTCCACTTCCTCGCGGCTGATCTCGCGCACCGCGAACTGCACCAGCGGCAGGCCGAGATCGGCCACGGCCCGGCGCATGACGCAGGCATGGGAATACGGGTCGCCGCCGTATTCGTCGCGCAGGTCGGCATGCGCGTCGAACTGGAGCACGCCAAGGGGTTCCTTGTGCTCGCGCGCATGGCGGGCAAGGGCGCGCAAGGCTCCGAGGGTGACGGTGTGCTCGCCGCCCAGCAGGACCGGAATGGCCCCGGCCCTGAGCGCCGCGTCCACGGCGTCCTCGATGCGTCCGAGCACGGCTTCGGGATGCCCGGACACATCCACGGGCGGCGCGGTATAAATTCCTGACTCTCCCGGCGCCATGCCGTTTTCCATGGCCTCCAGCTGCTGCGACGCGGCCAGGATGGCCGCCGGTCCGGCCGCCGTGCCGCCGCCATAGGAGACGCTGCGCTCCAGCGGCGCCGGGATGACGTGAAAGGCCGCCCTATGGGGGGCGGCGGGGGCATATTCGGAAGCGAGAAAGCCGTCACTCATGCGGAAACTCCTTGGAACAGGGGCGGGAACAGGCGCGGCAGGCGGGGCCGGCGCCCCATTCTCCCCCATCCGGCGCGAAACGGCAATGCCCGGCGGCGCCGGGCCAGGGGGAACTGATGAAAAAAGCTTTGTTCTCCTCTTGCGTTGATGACATGCCTGTGCTGTGTGGGGACTGCCGAAATTCTCCGTCAAAAACAACTCCTTCGGCGCTGGCTGCGTCAGAGAAAAATTTTCTTGGTCGAGTACTTGAGTACACTCCCTGCGAAAATTTTTCTCTTCCTTGCTAGCCCCGAAGGATCTTATTTTTTAGGATCCTTCCGGCACCAGCATCCGTCTGTCGCTCCGCTCCAGACGGAACGTGGAATATCCATCAATTGCATTGCAGAGCATAACCAAAAAAACGGCCCGCCGGGGATGCGGGCCGTTCTATTTGGAGGAGGCTGTCAGCAAAAGAAAGGAAGGTAGTCTGGATACTGCAATGGTCATGCCAATCTAAAGAAAAGCGGGACATTCTATAACAAGTTGAAAAAATTTGAGATAATTCCATTTCTCATTTGGCTGCGCGTAAAAAAAATTAAACATTTTTCCGGGTGAAAGGGCATTTTGCTGCCATGCGCGTAAAAAATCTTGTCCGCCAGAAGCGCGGGGCGGCAGCGTGGCCGCGCGTTATTGCGGCCCGGCGTCTTCGGCGGCGGCCCGGCCCTGCGCGGCGAGCGCCAGTTTTTCCGCCAGATCGCGCGCGCCGGGGGTGGCGCGCCACTGGCCGAACAGGGTGCGCCAGGCGCCGAATTCCTGAAAGC
>CAZNXQ010000189.1:0-2803 GCA_964576895.1 uncultured Desulfovibrio sp. | reverse complement strand
TGTACAGCTCCGGCGTGTTTTCGGCATTGATGTCGATGCCGAACGGCTTTGAGAGCGACTCATTGACCTTTGGCGAAATTGCGTCGAGGACGGCCATTTCCCCCCGTTCGCCTTTGCGGAGTTGCAGACCTTCCTGATATTTTGCCTGATCCAGAAGAAATTCCAGGCTGTCAAAGGCCGGTGGCGGCGGCAGGATGGCGATGCTGTCCAGCCCTTCGGCGTTTGTGGAATAGTAAGATTCCGGTTTGCTCGTCGCATCCTTCCCATCGGGGGCGAAGGCGAAGGCATTTACGGAAAGTCCAAGGGCGATCAGGCAGAACAGAAGTGTTTTCATGCTCTTCTCCCATGCTGACAAAGGGGCATACAGATCCGGCCGCGCGGGAACCTTTCCCGCGGGAACCCTCCGGTTTTCGGAACAGACTGGCGGAGTCTTCAGAAGACATAGCCCATACTCCAGGGAGAGTAAACAGCATGGCCGCACAGTGTCGGAACTCGTCATGTGCCACTGGCGCATCGGAGAAATGCGCGCTATGGTTCTTCCGGTGCCGGGTGATGAATGCTGTCCTTTATATGTGTCCGCTCATGAACAGCGGGGAGGAAATATGAAAATGTTCATGAAGGTGTGTGGTGTGGCTCTGGTGCTGGCGCTGACCATTGTCCTGTGTGGTGCGGCGCAGGCCAAAATCCGCGCGCCGCGTCATCCTGCTTCGCAAGAGCAGACGCAGGCGCAACCCGCCACCACGCAGCAGCCGCGGGAGATCACGACGGAGTATTTCAGCCTGCCCCTCAATAATGGCTGGACGCTGATCAAGCCTGTCAGGTCGCATGGGGGGAGCGTGGATGTCATTCTCGGCAGCCCGAAGAAGAATGGGGCCATTGCCATCAATGTCATGAAGGCCAACATGAGCGCCGCGGAAATTGCCAAAAATATGCGCGCCAACATGCAGAAGGACGGGGCGACCGTCGGAGAGCTGGAGGAGAAGGGCGGCCTTCAGGAATTTGCCTTTGCCAAACAGCGCGCCAAGGGCCGCGCCTGGGTTGGCGCCAATGGCAAGGCGGCTGCCGTGGTGACCATTTTTGGCGAACAGGAAACGGCAAAGGACATGCTGAAGAAGCTTCAGCCAAAGGCTCAGGGATTGTTCCCCAGGTTTTGACCTTTGCCTGAGGCGGGAACCGCGCGGTACGCTTACTGCCCGCAGTGCGAAACGCCCGCAGGAGTTTCCGCATGCGTGGCGTGGTGACATGGGCCGTGCGATCGTATCCGCCCAAGAGCAGGGCAGGAAAGGAAACCCCCGGCGAAAGCCGGGGGTTTTTGTGCAAATCGGGAGAAACAGCGGCGCGGACTACACGCAGCCGGTGGGCTTGGGCAGGCCGGCCATCTTGCAGGCGCCCTTGCCGGGACCGGAGGGGAAAAGCTCGTAGATTTCCTTGAGCTTGAACCCGGTGTTCTTGGACAGGATGCGCACCATGGGCGCGATGCCGTTCTTGCGGTAGTAGTCCTGGAGGAAGTCAAGGAGCTTCTGGTGATCGGCAGTGATTTCCGGAATACCCTCGGACTCCTTGACGTATTCCAGCCACTCCGGGCACCAGTCATCGAAGCGGAGCAGGAATCCGTCTTCATCCACCTCAAACGTTTTGCCCTTGAAGGCGATCTCAGCCATGCGCGTGTCCTCCTTTTCAGAAAAAAGCGTTGACTACACGCAGCCGGTGGGCTTGGGCAGGCCGGCCATCTTGCAGGCGCCCTTGCCGGGGCCGGAGGGGAAGAGCTCGTACACTTCCTTCAGCTTGTAGCCGGTGTTCTTGGACAGGATGCGCACCATGGGCGCGATGCCGTTCTTGCGGTAGTAATCCTGGAGGAAGTCGAGGATCTTCTGGTGATCAGGGGTAATGTCGGCGATGCCTTCGGACTCCTTCACATACTCCAGCCATTCCGGGCACCAGTCATCGAAGCGGAGCAGGAAGCCGTCTTCGTCAACCTCGAAGCTTTTCCCTTTAAAGGTAATCTCAGCCATGCGTGTCCTCCTTGGACAGATAGTCTCACTCGACGGGACGGGATCGCCCTGACGTCGGCCAGCCGGAACCCATTCCGGCCGAGTTCCCCACTTGATCACGCGGCAGACTGCCGCAGGTACACGAGCGTTATGGCATAAAAAATTCTTGCTGGCAAGCATGTTTCCAATTCGGATGCACTCCTTGGCCTGGGGCCGTGCCCTGGGAGGAGGCGGGCGCCGTCATGCGCGGCTCACGCCGGTTTCCGGCCGCCGGCCGCTCCGGCCTCCTGAAGGCCCGCGCGCATCATGAGCTTGATGCGGTTGATCTGGTTGACCTCGCTTGCGCCGGGATCGTAGTCCAGGGCGGTGATGGTGGCCGTGGGATAGCGGCGCTTGAGCTCGCGGATCAGGCCCTTGCCCACGATATGGTTGGGCAGGCAGCCAAAGGGCTGCATGCAGAGGATGCCGCTGACGCCGCTTTCGAGCATGCGCACCATTTCGGCGCCCAGCAGCCAGCCTTCGCCTGTCTGGTGGCCGAGGGAAATGAGGTTGCGCGTCCGCGCGCGCAGCTCATGAAAACGGGCGGGCGCGCTGAAGCGGCGGCTGCGGCTGAAGCCGAAGCGCATGCACAGCCGCGTGAACTCAAGAAAGGCAATGCCCGCCATGGCCACGCGGGCGTCCTTCCGCGAGCCGGCCAGGTGCTTGTAATTGAAGACATGGTCATAAAAATTGTAGAGGAGAAAATCCATGAGATCCGTCACCACGGCTTCGCCGCCTTCCTCCTCGATGATGCGGGCGGCATTGTTGTTGGC
>CAZNXQ010000188.1:0-2809 GCA_964576895.1 uncultured Desulfovibrio sp. | reverse complement strand
CAAGAGATGATTCTATGCAAAATCCCCAGGAAGTCCAGCATGCCGTGGCCGCGCTCCGTTCCGCACTCGTCCGGGACCATGCCGACCTGTCACGTCCCCCCGTGGGGCTGGTGCTCGGTACCGGCCTTTCCCGCATCGCCGGTTCACTGCTGGAAGGGGAGGGGAGCGTGCGCGTGCCGTTTGCCGGGCTTCCCGGCATGCCGCGGCCGGGCGTGGATTCCCACGAGGGCGCCTTTGTGTGGGGGCGCCTCGCCGGCGTGCCCGTGCTTGCCCAGCTGGGCCGCTGCCACCTCTACGAAGGCCGTACCCCGGCCGAGGTCTGCATGGGCGTGCGCGTCATGGCCGGCCTCGGCATCCGCGCCCTGGTCATCACCAATGCGGCGGGCGCGCTCGATCCGCTCTTTGACGCCGGTTCCCTCATGTGCATGAGCGACATGATCAACCATACCGGCGTTTCACCGCTCACGGGCCCCAACTGCGCCGACTTCGGCGAGCGCTTCCCCGACATGAGCGCGCCGTTTGACGCCGGGTTCCGGCGCCTGGCGCGCGAAGCCGCCTTGCGGCTCGGCCTGCGCCTGGAGCAGGGCGTGTATATCGGTGTTCACGGCCCGGAAATGGAGACCGCCGCCGAAACGCGCATGTACCGCCAGTGGGGGGCGGATGCCGTGGGCATGAGCACGGTGCTGGAGGTCATTGCCGCGCGGCACCGGGGCATGCGGGTGCTCGGCATTTCCTGCCTGACCAACAAAAACCTGCCGGACTGCATGGCGCCCGCGCCCCTGGCCGAGGTCATCGCCGTGGCGGGCAGGGCCGGGGAGTCGCTTGGGCGCCTGCTGGAGGAAGTGCTGCCGGAGCTGGCGGCCGCGGCCGGCGAGGGTTAAGCCCTCTCGATGCGCTGCCGGTTGGGGATGCGGCGGGTTGTGTACTACCGCAATTATCCGTCAAAAACAGCCTTTTTCGCGCCGGCTGCGTCACTGTGCGATTTTTGTCGGTCATGTACCTGAGTACACTCCCTCCAAAAATCGCCCATTTCCTTGCCGGCGCAAAAAATTCTTATTTTTTAGGATTCTTGCGGCGACAGCCCCCGCCCTTCGCTCCGCTTCGGGCGGTGAGCGGAACCCCCTCCCTTTTACTGGCAAACAAAAAAACATAGCGTACTTTGTCTTTTTATTTTAATGAGGTCTGAGCTTTTAGTGTCTAATTGCAAAAGCAGACACTACAAAATCCGCAAGGATATTGCGGCGGCGTAGCTGCCGAGAGAGAGCGAAAAACCATGCTTTTCGGCGCCTGCCCCCGCGCGATGGCCGCGCCCATTGCCAAATTTCGGCAGCCGGGCTATGCTGGAAACAACTGGGCCGCCCCGGAGCCTGGGCGGCGAACCACTTGCCGGGATGCCTTCATGGTCACGCTCATCATGGCCGTCGGAGTGGCCGTTTTCGTCTCCTTTTTCTGTTCCCTTGCCGAAGCCGCGCTTTATGCGGTGCCGTGGTCTGCCATCGAACGCCTGCGCAGCGAGGGCAAATCCTCCGGCGAGCTCCTCTACGCCATGCGCAGTGATGTGGATGGCCCCATCGCGGCCATCCTCACGCTCAATACCGTGGCCAACACGGCCGGTTCCGCCATTGCCGGCGCGGCGTTTCTCGCGGTGTTCGGGCCGTCGCACATGGCGCTCTTCGCCGTGGCGTTCACCATCATCATCCTGGCCTTCGGCGAGATCATGCCCAAGACGCTTGGTGTGGCCTATGCCACGCCCGTGGCCGCCATGCTGGCGCGGCCCATCATGCTCATGGTCAGGGTGCTTTCCCCCCTGCTCTGGCTCACCGGGCTCATGACGCGCCTGTTCTCGGCAAGATCCGGCAAGCCGGAAATTTCCGAGGACGATATCCGGGCCATGACCAGCCTTTCGCGCAAGGCCGGCCGCATCAAGCCCTATGAGGAACATTTCGTCCGCAATGTGCTCTCTCTCGACCAGAAGCGCGTCCACGAGATCATGACCCCGCGCACCGTGGTCTTTTCCCTGCCGGACGACCTTACCGTGGCCGAGGCCTATAAGGACCCGCGCATCTGGCATTTCAGCCGCATCCCCGTCTATGGCGAGGACAACGAGGATCTTGTGGGCCTGGTGGAGCGCCGCACCCTCGGCCGCTGTTACGCCGAGGACAAGCTGGATGTGCCCCTTTCGTCCATCATGCGGCCCCTGCATTTCGTGCAGGAAAGTCAGACGCTGGATGTCCTCCTGCGCGAGCTCCTGGGGGCGCGCGTCCATCTTTTCGCCGTGCTGGACGAATACGGCGGCCTGGCGGGCGTGGTTTCCCTGGAAGATGTGCTGGAAGAGATCCTCGGCAGCGAGATCATGGACGAAAGCGACAATGTGGCCGATCTGCGCGCCCTGGCGCGGGAGCGGCGCAAGGCGCTCACCCGCCGGAGCGGCCCCGCGGCCGGGCAGTGAACGCCGGCGCGGTTCTCCGGAGCTGACAGGAATGATTCTTGTCAGCGGCGGCAAAATCCGCTAGGCTGCTGCCTCCCGGAAGATATGCAACAGTGGCGGGAGCCTCTCCCTGCGGGCGGTTCCGGACACAACCAGGAGCACGCATGGCGCGCAAGAATTCCACACCCCTGTATGTGGCCGCCTTTCTCCTTTTTCTGGGCGGGGTCGGATTTCTCGCCTATACCGGTTTTTCGGAAAACAGCGTCTACTTCCTCAATGTGGCCGAGGCTCGCGCCGCCACCGGCGACAGGCTTGCCGCGGCGCGCATCTTCGGCACCGTGGCCCCGGCGGGCATTGAAAAGCCGGCCGGCGCCATGGGCG
>CAZNXQ010000187.1:0-2824 GCA_964576895.1 uncultured Desulfovibrio sp. | reverse complement strand
GATGCGGACGCCCACGAGGTGCTGCTCTGCATCCAGACGCAGACCACCATGGACGACCCCAAGCGCATGCGCTTTGAGACGCGCGAACTGTATTACAAAACCACGGAGGAAATGGAGCGCGCCTTCAGCCATGTTCCGGAGGCCCTTGCCAATACGGCGCGCATTGCGGAGTCCTGCCAGGTGGAGCTGGACTTCGGGCACCACTATTTCCCCGTCTATCCGCTGCCCGAAGGCGCAAGCATGGAATCCGAATTCCGGCGGCTGGCCGAGGAGGGGCTGGAAAAACGCCTTCAGGCGCACCCGGACCGCGAGCATATCGACCCTGCGCGCTACCGGGAACGCCTGCAGCACGAGATCGACGTCATTCTGGAAATGGGCTTTCCGGGCTATTTTCTCATTGTGCAGGAATTCATCAACTGGGCCAAGAACCACGCCATCCCCGTGGGGCCGGGGCGCGGCTCGGCGGCGGGCTCCCTGGTTGCCTGGGCGCTGAAGATCACCAACCTTGACCCGCTGCCCTATAATCTGCTGTTCGAGCGCTTCCTCAATATCGAGCGTGTCTCGCTGCCCGATATCGACGTGGACTTCTGCGAACGGCGGCGCGGCGACGTGATCCGGCACATGGTGGAGACCTACGGCGAGGGTTCGGTGGCGCAGATCACCACCTTCGGCACCATGAAGGCGCGGGGCGTGGTGCGCGATGTGGGCCGCGCCCTGGGCATGAGCTTTGCGGAAACGGACCGCATCGCCAAGCTGGTGCCCGAAAGCCTGAAGATGACCATCGACAAGGCCCTTGAGCTGGAGCCGGAGCTCAAGCGCCTGCAGGACGAGGAGCCGCAGGTGCGCCGCCTGCTCGATACCGCCCGGCGGCTGGAGGGCCTGGCGCGCCACGCTTCCACGCACGCGGCGGGGCTGGTGGTTTCGGACAAGCCCATGGAGGAATATCTGCCGCTCTATCTCGGCAAGCGCGGCGAGCTTGTCACCCAGTTCGACGGCCCCATGACCGAAAAGGCGGGGCTGGTCAAGTTCGACTTTCTCGGCCTCAAGACCATGACCCTCATCCAGGACACGCTGGACAACATCGCGCGCCAGGGGGCCGAGCCGCCCGACCTCGACACGCTTTCCCTCGATGACGCCGCCACCTACGAGCTCTATGCCCGCGGCGACACGGACGGCATCTTTCAGGTGGAAAGCTCCGGCATGCGCCAGTACCTGCGCATGCTGCGGCCTTCCTGCTTTGAGGACATCATCGCCATGCTGGCCCTGTACCGGCCGGGGCCGCTCGGTTCGGGCATGGTGGACGAATTCATCAAGCGCAAGCACGGTCAGGTGCCGGTGGTCTTTCCGCACGAGTCGTTGCGGGACTGCCTGCGCGACACCCATGGCGTCATCGTCTATCAGGAACAGGTGATGCAGATCGCCCAGATCATCGCCAGCTATACGCTGGGCGGGGCGGACCTGCTGCGCCGCGCCATGGGCAAGAAAAAGCCGGAGGCCATGGCCCGCGAGCGCGTGACCTTTGTGGCCGGGGCGGAAAAGAACGGCATTGCCGCCGAAAAGGCCAACGAGATCTTCGACCTCATGGAAAAATTCGCCGAATACGGCTTCAACAAGTCGCATTCGGCCGCCTATGCGCTCATCTCCTATTTCACGGCGTACCTCAAGGTCCATCACAAGGTGGAGTTCATGGCGGCCCTGCTCACTTCGGAGATGGGCAACCAGGACAAGCTCCTCAAATACG
This sequence comes from uncultured Desulfovibrio sp., assembly GCA_964576895.1. Lineage (GTDB taxonomy): Bacteria > Desulfobacterota > Desulfovibrionia > Desulfovibrionales > Desulfovibrionaceae > Desulfovibrio. Next base: position 1,083 of record CAZNXQ010000187.1, on the reverse strand, counting down.
TCGCCGCCTGCAAGGACATGGGCATCGAGGTGGCCCAGCCTTCGGTCAACGAGAGCGAGCGCGAGTTTTCCGCCAGGGGCGGCCGCGTGATCTTCGGCCTGGGCGGTATCAAGAACGTGGGCGATGAAGCCATCCGCGAAATTGTGGAGGCGCGCCGCGAGGGCGGCGTCTATGCCTCCCTTTTCGATCTCACCTGCCGCGTGAACCTGCGCAAGGTCACCAAGCGCGTTCTGGAATCGCTCATCAAGGGCGGCGCCTGCGACTGTTTCGGCGTGCCCCGCGCGGCCATGCTCGCCGCGCTGGAGCTGGTGGTCCTGCGCGCGCAGAAAAAGGCCAAGGCCCGCAATTCCCCGCAGGTCTCGCTGCTGGCCATGGCCCCGCCGCAGGAGAGCGCCCCGCTGCCCGGCATCGGCCTCGACTGCCCGGAAGCGGCGCTCCCGGAAATGGCCGATGATCTCAAGCTCAAGGCGGAAAAGGAAGCCCTGGGCTTCTTCCTCACCAGCCATCCGCTCCAGCCCTATAACCGCGAGATCCCGCGCCTGGGCCTCACGACCCTTGAATCGCTGCACGAGCTTTTCGCCGGCGCGCGGGTCAACTGCGCCGTTCTTGTGACCAGCGTGCGCGAGGTCGTCACCAAGCGCGGTGACCGCATGGCCTTTGTGGCCGTGGAGGATTTCACCGGCCATGCGGAAGTGACCTTCTTCCCCAAAGACTATGCCGAGGCGCGCGAGCTCATCCGGGGCGAACAGCCGCTCTGCCTGACCGCGCGGCTGGAAAGTCAGGGCGAGGGCAACCGCGAAAATCCGGAGGCGGAAGAGGAAAACGAGGCGCCCGCCGCCGAGTGCAAGCTGCTCGGCCAGCGCGTGCGCCTGCTGGCCGATGTCTGCGCCGAAAGCGATACCCCCATTCAGGTGGAAATTCCGGCGCACCGCCTGGGCCGGGCGGACATCCTGGCCTTGCGGAATATTCTGGAAAGCCATGCCGGTGAGGTGGAAACGGAAGCCATCGTCCTTCTGGACGGCTGCGAGTGCCGCCTGCGGCTGGACGCCGCCCTCAAGGTGCGGCCCGGCCCGGAACTGACCA
>CAZNXQ010000186.1:0-2840 GCA_964576895.1 uncultured Desulfovibrio sp. | reverse complement strand
CTGGCGCGCCTGGTGGCCGAGATTTCGGCCAGGGGCTACAATCCGTATGTCCAGCTTGGAGAGTACCGTTCCATCACCACCCCGGCCCTGGGCCCCTTCGCGCCGGTGATGCCGCCCATCAGCCCCTCTGTGCGGCGCAGGCCGTCGCCGTATCCGCACGGGGACCGGCTGGCCACGCTCGACTATATCCGCGATGCCGGCTATGTCCATTTCACGGACACGACGCCGCGTGATTTCACACAATCCAATTCCGGCAACAGGTTCCGCCTGGCGGAAGACCGGCTCATTGGTCCCTATCTCGACAATGTGGGGTATTTTTCCATTGAGAACGGCGGCGGCGCACATTTTCATGTGGCCATGCTCGCCAACATGACCTACCCCTTCACGGAAGCGCGGGAGTGGAACCGCTTTGCGCCCAAGACCTTCAAGCAGTTGCTGGTGCGTTCCACCAATGTGCTGGGCTATACGCCGCAGCCGCGCAATCTCATGCGCGCCACCGGCGAGATGATCTGCGACTGCTATCAGGTGGTGCGCTGTTTCGATTTTCTCAATCATGTGGAAAATATGCGCCCCCTGGCCGAGGTGGTGCTCTCCCGCAACGACGTCATCTTTGAGCCGGCCATATCCCTTTCCTGGAGCAAGGGATTCGACATCCCGCACTATCTGGAAGTGGCCCGCGGCATGGTCGCCATGACGGCAAGCATCCTCGGTGTCGACCCGAAGGTGGCGGAACGCCATATCATTCTGGGCCTCAAGGACATGGCCGGGGTGTGCCCGCCCCGATTCATGACGGAGCTTGTGAGCGCCCTGCGCAGGGAATGGCCGGAGCTTGTTCTCCATTATCACCGCCACTATACGGATGGGCTCTTTGTGCCCGCCTGCGGTGCCGCGGCCAAGGCGGGGGCGCATATCCTGGACGTTGGCCTGGGCGCGGCCGTGCGCTCTTACGGCCAGGGCGATGTGCTCTCGACCATGGCCTATCTGGAAGATGAACTGGGGTTGAAGTGTCACCTGAATAAGGAGGCCATCCGCGACGCCAACTTCGTCTGCAAGCAGATCATGCCCTACTATGACCGCTATTGCGCGCCGTACTTCCAGGGCATTGACCATGATGTCACGCTGCATGGCATGCCCGGCGGGGCCACTTCCTCTTCCCAGGAAGGGGCCATGAAGCAGGGCTATATCCATCTGCTGCCCTATATGCTCAAGTTTCTGGAAGGGAGCCGTCAGATCGTGCGCTATCACGATGTGACGCCGGGCTCGCAGATCACCTGGAACACGGCGTTTCTGGCCGTGACCGGGGCATGGAAACGCGGCGGCGAGGAAGAGGTGCGCTATCTGCTGGAGGTGCTGGGGGAGGTGACGCGCACGCCGGAGTCCGAGCTTTCCCCTGAGATGCGCCAGGCGCGTCTTACCATCTATCAGGATTGCAACGACGCCTTCCGCAATCTCCTGCTGGGAAAATTCGGCAGGCTCCCGCTGGGCTTTCCCGCCGACTGGGTGTACGAAAGCGCGTTCGGCGCGGACTGGAAGGGCGCCATTGCGACCAGGACGGAAGCCTCGCCGCTGGAGGCTCTGGCGGACACAAACCTTGCCGCCGAGGAACGCGCCTGCGCCGATATCCTCAAACGGCCGCCCAATGCGGAAGAATTCATCCTTTACCTGAACCATCCGGCGGATGCGCTCAAGACCATCCAGTTCCGCGCGCGGTTCGGCGACCCCAACAACCTGCCGCTGGATGTCTGGTTTGAAGGCATGAAAGTGGGGCAGGACCTCAACTTTACGGATACGAGCGGCAAGCCGCACCATTTGCTGCTGCTGAGCATTTCCCGCCCCAATGATGCGGGCATGGCCATTTGCCGGTATGTGCTGGATTCGGAATTCCTGAGCTGCGAGGTGCAGGTCAGCCAGCCCACCGCCCAGAAAGACCGGGGGCTGCCCATGGCAGACCCGGCAGATCCGTATCAGGTGCCGTCCCCCAGCAATGGCGACCTGTGGGTCATGTATGTGCATCCGGGCGATATCGTGAAAGCGGGCGAGGAGCTCTTCAACGTCTCCATCATGAAGCAGGAGAAGGCGGTACTCGCTCCGGTGGACGGTATCGTCAAGCGCGTGCTCAAGACGGCGGACTTCAAGGAGAGCAAGCAGATGGTTTCGGTGCATGAGGGTGAGCTCATCGTTGAGCTTGGGCCGGTGCCACGCCTCTGCCCCAATGAGGCCTGCGCCAAGCCCATTCCCTCGGAGTCCATGCGGTTCTGTCCTTTCTGCGGCACCGGTCTCGTCGCGGAGTGAGCCCTTGCCGGAACGCCCACCGCATGCGGTGGGCGTTCCTTAAAATTGGGGGAAAACTCCGGCCCCGCGCCGGGTTTTTGTGGACAGTTCCCCGATCCCCGTATATTCTTGGTTCCATCTCCAGCGCGTCTTTCCAACTCGGAGGAAGTCATGGCCAAGAGTCCTGCCAAAGCCACGCATTCCAAATCCAAGACCAATTCCGGCGAAGCGGTACAAAAAAAACTCGTCCTGACCGGAGCCGACATCGTTGGTCTGGGACCGGACGCGGAACTCCTTGTTGGTGGTAAAAACTACAACACGGCGCTCATCAGCCAGATCGAGGGCATCCAGGCGCCGCATTTCCGCGCCATTTCGTCCGTGGCGTTTCATCGTCTTCTGGATGAGACCAAGGTCAACGGCCGTGTGGTCCGCTCCGTGGTGGACAAGGAATACGGCCGCATCGACTGGATGGACCCGGAAATCAACGGGGATCCCGATTTTCTCCAGAAATTCGTGCGCCAGCTCGGCAAGCAGAGCCATGACGCCGCCAAGGCCTCCGGGGAGGAGGC
>CAZNXQ010000185.1:0-2853 GCA_964576895.1 uncultured Desulfovibrio sp. | reverse complement strand
TCAACGGCGAGATCGAGGTGCCCGAGCAGAAGGAGCGCCCGGACAAGTTCCTTGAGGAACTGGAAGAAAATCCGGTCATGGTGGACTTGTCCCGCTAGAGCGGCTTCGTGCGGATAGCGAACCCAAAGAAAAATGCGTTCAGGACGCGCTGTCCTAAGATATGCGTCAAAGGGCCCGGCCGGAAACGGCCGGGCCCTTTGACGTCCGCGATGCCTGCGCCGCTCAGCCGCGCGCCACTATTCGCAATCGCCTGTAATCAGCCACCCAGGCGCTGCCGTTCCACAGGCGGTCGCGTGTCAGTTCTTCCACACGCTCCAGAAGCGCTTCCTGCCTGCTTTCGGTCATCGTCCCCAGGTCTGCGGCAAAAAACTGCCGTATCCAGGTGCGCAGGCCCTGTTCCCCGTCGTGCAGGACCGTGGGTCTGTCAGCGGAATCCCATTTCATGGTTTCTCCAGGGTCGGGGAAGTCCGCGGTCCCGCAGGCCGCTTGCCGTGAGCCAGCGGGCAAAGGCGGCTTCGGCGCGTGCGGCGTAGAGGGCCTTGCGCTCCTTTTTGCGCGCGCGTTCGTCCAGTTCCGGCATGAGGCCGAAATGGACGTTGGACGGCTGGAAGCGTTTTTCCGGGCGCCGCAGATGTCCGAGCAAGGCGCCCAGGGCCGTTTCCGGCGGCGGTGTCGGCAGGCTGCGGCCATTGGCGCGCGCCGCGAGGAACAGGCCGAGCCAGAGGCCGCAGGCCGCGGATTCCACATAGCCCTCCACGCCGGAGATCTGCCCGGCGAGGTAGACGCCGGGCCGGTTTTTCAGCTCCAGTTCCGGCGTGAGCGCTTCCGGCGCGTTGACGTAGGTATTTCGGTGCATGCTGCCGTAGCGGGCAAATTCGGCGTTTTCCATGCCGGGCACCAGGCGGAAGATGCGCTCCTGCTCCGCCTGGAGGAGCTTGGTCTGGCAGCCCACCAGGTTGCAGGTCTCCGCATTGGCGTTCTCCGCCCGAAGCTGGAGCACGGCCCAGGGCCGCCGCCCGGTGCGCGGGTCCACAAAGCCCACGGGCTTGAGCGGGCCGAAGGTCAGCGTCCGCGGGCCGCGCCGGGCAAGGGCCTCCAGCGGCATGCAGCCTTCAAAGTGGACTTCCCGCTCGAAATCACGGGTCTCCATGACGCGGCCTTCGCACAGCGCCGCAAAAAACGTCTCGTATTCCTCGCGGCTCATGGGGCAGTTGAGATAGTCGCCCTCGCCTTGGGCCTCGCCGTTTTCCGCGCCGTAGCGCGAAGCGCGGAAAACCACGGATCTGTCCAGCGAATGCGTCCAGACGATGGGCGCGATGGCATCATAGAAATAGCAGTATTCCTGACCGATGATGGCGCCCAGGGCGGCGGAAAGGCCATCGGAGGCAAGGGGCCCCGCCGCGATGATGCTGCCCGCGCCGCCGCAGCGGACCAGCTCCGCATCGTCCAGGCTCTCAATGCGCGCATGGCGCACGCTGATGCCCGGATGTGCGTTCACGGCTTCCGTCATGGCGCGGGCAAAGGCCTCGCGGTCCACGGCCAGCGCCTTGCCCGCGGGCACGCGGCAGGCGTCCGCCGTTGCCATGAAGATGCTGCCCAGGGCGCGCATCTCCGCCTTGAGCAGCCCCACGCCGGAGGTGCGCTCGTCTGAACGCAGGGAATTGGAGCACACCAGCTCCGCGCACAGGTCGCTTACATGCGCGGGGGAGCGGAAGAGGGGTTTCTGCTCAAAGAGCGTCACCGCGTGGCCCGCGCGCGCCAGTTGCAGGGCGCATTCGCAGCCCGCAAGGCCGCCGCCCACCACGGCAAAGGAAGAAGAGCGCATGGGAACTCCTGCTGGTTTCCGGTTGCACGCAGCATGGAGGAAAATACGGCGGATGGCAAGCCGGAGCGCATACCCACTGGCTGGGCCCGCAACTGGCAAGGAAAAACCCCGGCCGTGGGAGCGGCCGGGGTCCAGGGGTGCGGAACAGGGCGGGATGGGCTAGTTGCCCATCAGCCAGTTCATGGGCGCGAGCGAGAGCTTGGGGAAGAAGAGGAGCAGGAAGAGCATGAAGATCTCCATCAGCAGGAAGGGGATCAGATGCTTGACCAGCTCCACGATCTTGATGTTGCCCACGCCGCAGACCACATAGAGCACCGTGCCCACCGGCGGCGTGATGACGCCGATGCCGAGGTTGAGGATGAAGAGCAGACCGAAGTAATAGGGGTCGATGCCGGCCTGCTGGATCATGGGGAAGAAGACCGGGGCAAAGATCAGGATATTGGGCGTGAGATCCATGACCATGCCGATGAGGAACAGGAACACGTTGATGCACAGGAGCAGCAGGATGGGGGAATCCATCAGCGGCTCGAAGAGCGCGCCCATCTGCTGGGGAATGTCGGCGGAGGTGATGAAATAGCCCACGGCCGACGCGGTGGCGACGATGAGCATGACCACGGACGTGGTGCGGGCCGCCGCTGCGCTCACCCGCAGCAGTTGCTTGATGGTGAGCTCGCGGTAGTAGAGCACGCAGACCACGATGGCATAGACGGACGCGAAGGCGCCGCCTTCCGTGGGGGTGAAGATGCCGAAGCGGATGCCGCCCAGAAGCAGGACCGGCATGAGGAAGGCCGGGGTGGAATCGAGAATGATCTTGATCTTTTCCTGCCGGGTGAAGGTGATGGTCTCATTGTAGCCGTCGATGCGGACAATGAAGAACCACACGGCCATGAGCGCCAGGCCGATGAAAATGCCCGGGAACAGGCCGATCATGAACAGCTTGGTGATGGAGAGCCCGCCCACCGTCGCGCCCAGGAGGATGAAGTTGGTGGAGGGCGGGATGATGGGGCCAAGAATGGCGCCGGAGGAGA
>CAZNXQ010000184.1:0-2889 GCA_964576895.1 uncultured Desulfovibrio sp. | reverse complement strand
AGGCGCTGCGCCTCGTCATCCTGCCCCAGGCGGCGCGCAACATGCTGCCCCCGCTCACAAGCCAGATCGTCACGCTGATCAAGGATACCTCGCTGGTGAGCGCCATCGCCGTGGCGGACCTGACCCTGCGCGCCCAGGCCCTCATCGCCGAGACGTTCCTGGCCTTCGAGGTCTGGCTGCTGGTGGCCGCCATCTATCTGGCGCTGACGCTCTGCGCTTCCGTGCCCGGCTGGCTGCTGGAACGCCGCAGAGGCGCCTGTTCCGGCGCCATGGAACCATGAGCGGAAAGGACCCGGCATCCCCGCGCCCCGGAACGACCCTCACCCAAAAAACGGAGACAACCATGCCCGCGCCATCCCACCTCTTCCGCAACGCGGAACGCCGCACGTTCCTTGCCGCCCCCCTTCTCGCCCTCATCCTTTTCCTGGCGGGCTGGCTCCTGCCGGGCGCCCCCGCCGGCGCGGCGTCGGAAAACGGCGCGCCATCGCTCATCGAGAGCGTCATCGACCGGGGCGTCCTGCGGGTGGGCTTTTCCTCCTTCGTGCCGTGGGCCATGCAGGACAAGAACGGCGACTTCATCGGTTTTGAGGTGGACGTGGCGCGCCGGCTCGCCAAAGATCTCGGCGTGGAGCTGCAACTGGTGCCCACGCGCTGGTCCGGCATCATCCCGGCCCTGCTGGCCGACAAGTTCGACATCATCATCGGCAGCATGAGCGTCACGCCGGAGCGCAATCTCAAGGGCAATTTCACCATCCCCTATGACTACGCCACCATCGAGGCCGTGGCCAACAAGGCAAAAACCGGGGGGATGCGCTTCCCGGACGACTATGACAGGCCGGAGGTCATCATTGCCGTGCGCAGCGGAGGCACCCCGGCCCTGGTCGCCAAACGGCTCTTCCCGCGCGCCACCCTGCGCCTCTTCGACGACGAGGCGCCGGCCGTGCAGGACGTCATCGCGGGCCGTTCGCACCTGATGCTTTCCTCCGCGCCGCTGCCCGCGTTCTCCGTGCTGCGCAATCCGGAGGTCCTGTACCAGCCCACCACTGAGCCGCTCTCCCGGCAGCCCGTGGGCTTTGTGATCCGCAAGGGCGACGTGGATTCGCTCAACGTGCTCGACAACTGGATACGCATGGCCGAGGCGGAGGGCTGGCTGGCGGAACGGCGCAACTACTGGTTCCGCGGCACGGACTGGGAGAAGCTCGTGCGATGAACGGCGAGGCCGCCCCTTTGGCGACGGCCTCCGGCGTCGCGCCCCGGCCGGCGCCCCGGCGTGGCCGGGATGCGGCGTGGTCGCCGTTCCGGGCCTGGGGACGGCGCGGGCGCCGGGGCCCGGCCTGGCAGGATGCGGCCCTGTTCTGCCTCCTTGCCGGCGCCGGGGCATGGTGCGTCTGGCGGGCCGGCGCGCTGCCGCAGTATCACTGGCAATGGTCCGTGCTGGGAGAATTTCTGCTCCGGCGTGGTCCGGAGGGGGCATGGGAAGCCGGGCTCCTCCTGCGCGGGCTTGGCGTGACGCTGCGTATCGGCTTCTGGAGCATGCTCCTGGCGCTGTTCACGGGCGCGCTGGTGGGCCTTGCCCAGCGCCCATGCGCGCGGCCTCGCGGCCCTGCCCTCGCGCGTCTGCGTGACCATCCTCCGCAACACGCCGCCTCTGGTGCTGCTGTTCTTCCTCTATTTTTTCGCGGGCACCCTGCTGCCCGTGGCGGCTCTTGAGGATGCCGTCCGCCATCTGCCGGAAGCGCTGCGCGCGGGCGTGGCCCTGGGGTTCGCGCCGCCGGGGCAGATGGACAGGATGCTGGCGGCCGTCCTAGCGCTCGGCCTCTACGAAGGCGCCTATGTGGCGGAGATCGTGCGCGGGAGCGTGGAGAGCGTGCCCCCCGGCCAGTGGGACGCGGCGCGCGCCCTGGGCTTTTCCCGCCGCCAGAGCCTGCGCCTGGTCATCCTGCCGCAGGCGGCGCGCATCGCCCTGCCGCCGCTGGCCGGGCAAACCATTTCCACCTTCAAGGATTCGGCGCTGGCCTCGCTCATCTCGCTGCCGGAACTGACCTTTCAGAGCCTCGAAGTCATGGCCGTGAGCCAGATGACCTTTGAGATCTGGATCAGCGCGGGCGCCCTCTATCTTCTGATCGGGCTGGCGTGCGCGGCGCTCGGCCACTGGCTGGAACGGCGCTGCGCCCGCGCATGAGCGCCGGCCTTGCGTGGCGCTCCCGCCTGGCCTATCCTGCGGCAAGCGGCCAACGGCACAGCAGAAAAGGAGACGTCATGGCGACGCATGTGGTCGAGCATCCTCTGGTACGGCACAAGCTGGGCATCCTGCGCATGGCCTCCACCTCCACCAGCGAATTCCGGCGCATCGCCAACGAGATCGCCGGATTGCTCGTGTACGAGGCCACCAAGTCCTTCCCCACGGAGCGGCGCTCGGCGCGCGGCTGGGCGGGGCCCATCGAAATAGACGCCCTGAGCGGAAAAAAGCTGACGGTGGTGCCCATCCTCCGCGCCGGACTTGGCCTCATGGACGGAGTACTGGCCATGATCCCCGGCGCGAAGATCAGCGTCGTTGGCCTCTACCGCGACGAGAAGACCCTTGCTCCCGTGGAATATTACGTCAAGCTGGCGGGCAAGCTGAGCCAGCGTTTTGCCATCATCCTCGACCCCATGCTCGCCACGGGCGGCTCCCTGGTGGCGGCCATCGACCTCCTGAAGCGCAACGGCTGCAAGCGCATGTGCAGCATCAACCTCGTCTGCGCCCCCGAAGGCCTCGCCCGCGTGGCGAGCGCCCACCCCGATGTGGACATCTATACCGCCGCCGTGGACGACGGCCTCAACGAGAACGGCTATATCCTCCCCGGCCTGGGCGACGCGGGCGACCGCATCTTCGGCACCAAATAGCAC
>CAZNXQ010000183.1:0-2896 GCA_964576895.1 uncultured Desulfovibrio sp. | reverse complement strand
GGATGATTGTGGCATTGCATAAGCTGCCACATCCCAAGTCAGCAGCCACAATAATAGGTCCAGACCCTAGGAGCGATAGTCGGCGTTGAGGCTCACATATTCATGGCCGAGGTCCGAAGCCTGCATGCTGTAGCAGCCCGGCCCCTCACCGAGCACGATGTCCACATCCACATCCTTCGCCTTGAGCAGCTCCGCCAGCTCGTCTTCCTTGTCATCATTGACCGGCTGCCCGTGGCGGAAGCGTTCGATGCCGCACAGGAACAGGCTCACCCGTTCCGGGTCGAAGCTGGCTCCGCTGTAGCCCACCGCCGTGACGATGCGGCCCCAGTTGGCATCGCCGCCGTAGATGGCGGTCTTGACCAGCTGGGAGTGGCCCACGCTGCGCGCCACCAGTTCGGCGTCATCCGCATTGGCAGCCCCGCGGACCCTGATGTGGATGACCTTGCTCGCGCCCTCGCCGTCGGCCACCAGCATGTGCGCCACTGTGGCGAGAATGTCCGTGAGCGCCCCTTCAAGCAGGGCCGCGTCATCGGCGGACGTGGCGGCCACCCCTGACGCGCCGTTGGCAAGGCCGAGAATGGTGTCATTGGTGGAGGTATCGCCGTCCACGCTCACCCGGTTGAAGGTCGCGTCCACGGCGCGGCGGAACATCTCCTGCCAGGGAGCGCGCTCCACGGCGGCGTCGGTCAGCGCCACGCAGAGCATGGTGGCCATGTTGGGGCAGATCATGCCCGCACCCTTGGCCATGACCGTGAGCCGCACCACGCCACCGGAAAGCCGCACCTCGCGCATGGCGAACTTGGGAAAGGCATCCGTGGTCATGAAGGCCCGCGTGAAGCCCTCGGCATCGCGGCTGCCCAGGCTTTGCACCAGGGCGGGCAGCGCCGCGCGCCAGTTGTCCATCTTGAGCTGCGCGCCCACCACGCCGGTGGAGATGGGCAGGATCTCGTCCGGCTCAAGGCCCAAGGCCTCGGCGGCAAGCCGCTGCGTCTCGCGGCAGTTGGCAAGGCCCTCGTCGCCGGTGCAGGCATTGGCCTGCCCGGAATTGGCAAGCACGGCGCGCACCTCGCGGCCACTGGCCAGAATTTCCTGACAGACGCGCACCGGCGCGGCGCGGAACAGGTTTTTCGTGAACATGGCGGCCAGAACGCACGGACGGTCGGACACGATAAGGCCGAGATCATCACGGCCGCCCTTGCGGAAGCAGGCTTCGGCCGCGCCGGCCCTGAAGCCCTGGGGAAGATCGTCGATCATGAGTGCTCCTGCGCGCAGGGCGCGCGCTTGCTAACGCATTTTGCCGAGGAAGCTCTCTGCGGGACAGAGAGTTCCCTCTCTAAAACTCCAGGCTTCCCGGAGTGCGCGGGAACGGAATGACATCGCGGATATTGCTGATGCCCGTGAGGAACATGAGCAGCCGCTCAAAGCCAAGGCCAAAGCCGGCGTGCGGCACGCTGCCGAAACGGCGCAGATCCAGATACCACCAGTAGTCTTCCGGCTTCTGGCCCAGCTCCGCCATGCGCGCCTCCAGCAGGTCCAGACGCTCCTCGCGCTGCGAGCCGCCGATGAGCTCGCCGATGCGCGGCACCAGCATGTCCATGGCCGCCACCGTCTCGCCATCGTCATTGGCCCGCATATAGAACGCCTTGATCTCGCGCGGGTAGTCATAGACGATGACCGGCCGCTGAAAATGCGTTTCGGCCAGATAGCGCTCGTGCTCCGTCTGGAGGTCGATGCCGAAGCTCACCGGATAGGCGAAATCGGCATCAGCGTCCGCCAGGATCTGCACCGCCTCGGCATACGGGATGCGCGCAAAGGGCTGGCGCAGCATCCCCTTGAGCCGTTCCAGCAATCCGGGTTCCACAAATTTGTCAAAAAGCGCCACATCCGCGCCGCAGCGCGCGAGCACCTGCTCCACCACATGCCGGGTGAGGCTCTCGCCCAGCTCCATGAGGTCTTCCAGGTCGGCAAAGGCCATTTCCGGCTCGATCATCCAGAATTCCGCGGCATGGCGCGGCGTATTGGAATTTTCCGCGCGGAAGGTGGGCCCGAAGGTATAGACGCGGCCAAGCCCCAGAGCCAGGGCCTCGGCTTCCAGCTGGCCCGAAACCGTGAGGCTGCACGGACGGTTGAAAAAGTCCTCCCCCTGTTCGCCGGGGGCAAGGGTGGTCACATGGAACATCTCGCCCGCGCCCTCGCAGTCCGACCCCGTGAGCACCGGCGTATGCACCCAGGCGAAGCGCCGCGAACGGAAAAACTCGTGCACCGCGAAGCCGGCCTCCGAACGGATGCGGAACGCCGCGCCATACTTGTTGGTACGCGGCCTGAGATGCGCGATGCCGCGCAGGAACTCGTCCGAATGCCGCTTCTTCTGCAAGGGGAACGTTTCAGGGTCCGCCTCGCCGAACACCTCGACCTCGGCCGCGCGCAGTTCCCATTTCTGCCCCTTGCCCGGCGAGGGCACAAGCTGCCCGCGCACGCGGAGCGCCGCGCCGGTATTGGCATCGCCCAACGCCGCATGCGCCGGGGTGCCGTCGTCCACAATGCACTGAAGATTGGCGAGACAGGAGCCATCGTTGAGCTCCACGAACGAAAACCCCTTGGCATCGCGCCGGGTGCGGACCCAGCCGCAGACGGTGACGGCGTCAGCCGGTTTTTCGGCCTGAAGGACATCGACAATGAGGGTGCGCTGCATGCGAGAGCTCCTCCGGGACAAAGGCCCGCTGGGGGAAACAGGATGACGAGACGGCAGCATAGCCTTTTCCCGCATGCGCCTCAAGCCATGCGCCGCGACAAAAAAAGGGGGGCCAGAGCCCCCCGTTGTTTCCGTCTGTGTGCGAAACCGCTACTCGTCGCCTTCCCACTTGATGAAGCCGGGCTCCACGTTGCTCATGGCGTT
>CAZNXQ010000182.1:0-2898 GCA_964576895.1 uncultured Desulfovibrio sp. | reverse complement strand
CACAGCGGCGCAGAGCCGCGCGACATCCTCATCCGGAGTGATGTAGGGCGGCATAAGATAGATGAGCCTGCCAAAGGGGCGTATCCAGACACCACGTTCCACAAAGAAGCGTTGCAGAGCCGCACCGTTGACCGGCGCGGTCATCTCCACCACGCCGATGGCGCCCAGCACGCGCACATCGGCAACATCCGGGAACTGGCGGCAGGGCCCAAGCCCCTGGGCCAGCAGACGTTCCAGGCGTTGTACCTGCGCCTGCCAGCGGTTTTCCTCCAGAATATCCAGCGAAGCCCCCGCCACGGCGCAGGCCAGCGGATTGCCCATGAAGGTCGGGCCGTGCATGAACACGCGGCCATCCCGGCAAATATCCCCGGCCACGGCGGCAGTACAGGCCGTGGCCGCCAGGGAGAGCACGCCCCCTGTCAGGGCCTTGCCGCAACAGAGGATATCCGGGCGCACATCGGCCCATTGGGCGGCAAAGAACCGGCCTGTGCGGCCGAATCCCGTGGCGATCTCGTCAAGGATCAGCAATGCGCCCGCCCCACGGCACAGCTCCGCCAGCCCGCGCAAATAGTCGGGATGATAAAACCACATGCCGCCCGCGCCCTGAACCACAGGTTCCAGGATCACCGCCGCGATCTCGTTGCCGCGTTCGGCAAAGATCCGACGCGCATCCTCCAGCGAGGCCGCGGAGAATGGCGCATCAAAACGGCAGCGGGGCCGCTCCATGAAGATCTGTTCCGGAAGCAGCCCGGCAAAAAGGCTGTGCATCCCGGTGACCGGGTCACAGACGGACATGGCCCCCAGCGTGTCCCCGTGGTAGCCGCCGCGGGGCGCCAGAAAACGGGTGCGCTGCTGCTCCCCCCGGCCCTGCTGACACTGGAGCGCCATCTTGAGCGCCACCTCCACCGCCACAGAACCGGAATCCGCAAAAAAGATCCGTTCCAGTCCTTCGGGCATGGCGGCAAGCAGGCGCTCCCCCAGCGTCACCGCCGGGGCATGGGTAAGCCCGCCAAACATCACATGCGGCATCCGGGCGCTCTGGGCGCGCAGGGCCGCCAGCAGGCGCGGGTGGTTGTACCCGTGCACCGCCGCCCACCAGGAGGACATGCCGTCCACCAGTTCCCGGCCATCGGCCAGGACGATACGGTTATCATGGCTGCGGAACGCCGTTTCCAGCGGTGGCAGAAGCGTTGCCGACGCATAGGGATGCCAGAGCGCGGCATGATCGCGGTCCTCCAGATCCTCCGGCGCATCAGGGGAGGAGGCCGGGAGCCGTTTTGCCGCGCCGGAAAGCGCCAGTTGCTCCGGCAGGGAACGCGCAAACGGCACAAGGGATTCCGCCAGCAGGCTCCAGCCTGCCGGGTCAAGGGCCTCCACATGCGGCAAAGAGCACAGGAGGGCGCCCGGCCAGTCAGCGCGCAGGCGCTCGCGCAGATAGCGGACATTCTCTTCCAGAATGGCCTGCCCCGATGCCTCGCGCGCCTCAGGTGACGGCTCCACCAGCACCAGGGCCGCCAGCGCAAGGCCCCGCCGGCGCAGGGCCGCAAGGGAAAGCAGCGCATGGTTGAGCGCGCCGAGCTCGTTGCGAACGGTCAGGATGACAGGCGCCCCCACCGCGTCCATGAGGTCGAGCATCGTCTCGCGCGCATTGAGCGGCGCCAGGAGGCCGCCCGCTGCTTCCAGAAGCAGCAGATCCGCCGTGGGCGCTGCACATGCCCAATGTTCACGGATGTCGCCGGCAAGGCCCGCGGCATCCAGACGCGCGCCCTCCGCCGCTGCCGCAAAATGCGGCGATGCGGGCAGGGCAAAGACATGGAGTGCCGCCGCCGGCGGCATGGATGTGGCGAGCGCCAGATCGGCCACAGCGGACGCACAGGTTCCGGCATCGCCCATAAGGGGCGCGGCATCGGCTCCCGCATGCCGGACGCCTTCCACGCCGGAAACCCCGGTCTGGACCGGCTTGACCGCCTGAGCCGCCACGCCAAGCCCCCGCAGGGCGCGCAACAGGGCGGCAGTGACCACGGTCTTGCCCACATCGGTGCCCGTTCCGGCCACGAAGACGGCGCGGAGGGGAAAACAGGCGTCAGCGCGCGGCATAAGCGTCCACCTCCATGCCGCCGGCGGCGATCATGGCAAGGTCCTTGTGCAGGGATTCTCCCCTGGTGGTCAGATAATCGCCCGTCATGAGCGCATTGGCGCCAGCGGCGAACATTTCGCCCTGTCGCGCGCCAAGCACCAGGGGGCGCCCCCCGCAAACGCGCAAGGCCGCCTGTGGAAGAACATGCCTGAAGATGGCAATGATCCGCAGGGCTTCCCCCGGAGCAAGCGGAGCACGCTGCGCCAGGGGGGTTCCCGGCTGCGGATGGAGAAAGTTCAGCGGCACATGCGCCACGCCCAGTTCCCGCAGGGTGAACGCCAGACTGATGCGGTCCTCCCAGGTTTCGCCCAGGCCGAAAATGCCGCCGCAGCAGAGGCTCAGCCCCGCGGCCAGCGCCCGGCGCGCGGTATCCCGGCGCTGTTCCCAGCGTTGCGTGGTGCAGATGTGCGGATACCAGCGCTCCGACGTTTCAAGATTATGATGATAACGGAGAATGCCCACGCCGGCCAAGCGTTCCAGGCGCCGGGCGTCAAGACGGCCGAAGGACGCGCACAGGCGGTTGCGAACGGCCACGGGCAAGCCCGCCACAAGGCGCACGACCCGCTCAAAGTCTTCACCATCCAGTGCCGCGCCGCTGGCCACAAGGCCGATGCGGCGCACCGGCGTTGCGGCCAGGGCAAGGATGCGCGCACGCAGAACGGCATCCTCCAGAAGCGGAAAGCCCGGCTGCGGTGCCGGATTGTGACGGCTCTGCGCGCAAAAGCGGCAATCCATGCCGCAATGCCCGCTGCGGATATTGA
>CAZNXQ010000181.1:0-2918 GCA_964576895.1 uncultured Desulfovibrio sp. | reverse complement strand
GATTGCGGCGCACGCTGTGCTGCTGGAGAAAGAAGCTGATTTGCGAGGGGATGAACTTCATGCGCGGGTGTGTTTCTGCGCGCCGGGCCGTCCTGCGGCGCGCCGGGTTGGGGTGCGCCCCCAGTGTGCCAAAGGCGGGGCGAAAGGTCGAGCGGAAATCCCCGCGCGGGCCGGAGCCCGCGCAGGCGGGAGGCAGCCGCGCCTTGAAAACCGGGGGCTTTCCGTGTAGCGTGCAGACGGGGCGCGCCCTTCCGGGCGCGCATCCGCGGCCGCGCACCCCGCGTGGCGCGGCAAACCCTGAGGAGCGTATGAGCAACGAACCGGACAAGATCATCTATTCCATGATCCGCGTGTCCAAACGGCACGGCCAGAAGGAAGTGCTCAAGGACATTTCCCTTTCCTATTTTTATGGCGCCAAGATCGGCGTTCTCGGCCTCAACGGCGCGGGCAAGTCGAGCCTGCTCAAGATCCTCGCCGGCGTGGACGAGGCGTTTGACGGCAAGACCGTGCTCGCGCCGGGGCTGACCATCGGCTATCTGGAACAGGAGCCCCTTGCCGGAGAGACGCGCACCGTGCGCGAAGTGGTGGAGGAAGGCGTGGCGGAACTTGCCGCCATCGCCCGCGAATTTGAGGAGATCAACGCCAGGTTCGCCGAGCCCATGGAGCCGGACGAAATGGATGCCCTGCTGGCCCGGCAGGCCGAGGTGCAGGAACGCATGGACGCCAATGGCGTCTGGGATCTGGAGTCCCGCCTGGAAATGGCCATGGACGCCCTGCGCTGCCCGCCCGGCGACATGCCGGTAAACAGGGTCTCCGGCGGCGAGCGGCGCCGCGTGGCCCTGTGCCGCCTGCTGCTCCAGAATCCGGACATCCTGCTTCTTGACGAGCCCACCAACCACCTTGACGCGGAATCCGTGGCCTGGCTCGAACGCTATCTTTCCACCTTCCCCGGCACGGTCATCGCTGTCACCCATGACCGCTATTTCCTCGACAACGTGGCGGGCTGGATCCTTGAGCTCGACCGGGGCCGGGGCATCCCCTGGAAGGGCAACTATTCCTCCTGGCTGGAGCAGAAGCAGAAGCGTCTCGCCGGGGAGGAAAAGGCCGAGGCCGAGCGCCGCAAGACCCTCGCGCGGGAACTGGAATGGATCCATATGTCGCCCAAGGGGCGGCACGCCAAGGGCAAGGCCAGGCTCAACGCCTACGAGGCCATGCTCTCGCACGAGAGCGAAAAGCGCGCTCCGGATCTTGAAATCTACATTCCGCCGGGGCCGCGCCTCGGCAAGAGCGTCATCGAGCTCGACAAGGTGTGCAAGGCCATGGGCGACCGCCTGCTCATGGAGGACGTGTCGGCCATCATTCCGCCGGGGGCCATCGTGGGCATCATCGGCCCCAATGGCGCGGGCAAGACCACGCTCTTCAAAATGCTCACCGGCCAGGAGCAGCCGGACAGCGGCCGCGTTGCCGTGGGCGAGACGGTGGTTTTCGCCCATGTGGACCAGGGCCGCGAATCGCTGGACCCGGACAAGACCGTCTACGAGCTCGTGAGCGACGGGCACGAGACCATCCGCCTCGGCGCGCGCGAGGTCAATGCCCGCGCCTACTGCACGCGCTTCAACTTCCACGGGGCGGACCAGCAGAAAAAGGCGGGCGTGCTCTCCGGCGGCGAGCGCAACCGCCTGCACCTCGCGCGGATGCTCAAGTCCGGCGCCAATGTGCTCCTGCTGGATGAACCCACCAACGACATCGACGTCAATACCATGCGCGCCCTGGAGGACGCGCTGGACAATTTCGCGGGCTGCGTGCTCGTCATCAGCCACGACCGCTGGTTCCTTGACCGCGTGGCCACGCACATCATGGCCTTTGAGGACGATGCCCATGTGGCCTTCTTCGAGGGCAATTTCCGGGAATATGAGGAAGACCGCAAAAAGCGCCTCGGCAAGGAGGCCGAGACGCCGCACCGCCTCAAATTCCGCAAACTCACACGCTGAACCGGGGCCGCCGCGCGCGGCCGCCGATGGAGGTTGTTATGGAACAGACCCATACCGCGGTCGGAACCGCGACAATGGATACCGGCGATCCGGGCCCGGCGCGGCCCCGGCGTTTCCGGCGCGGGCGCCTGCGCTGGCTTGGGCTTGCGCTGCTCGGACAGTTGCTCTGCCTCTCCCAGGCGGGGCAGGCCCTGGCCGCCGATGCGGGCGCGGCCCAGGGACGCGGCGCGGACGTGAAAGCCGCCCTTGCCAGCCCGGCAACGGCCCTGCTTTCGCCGTCGGGCGGACGGCTGGAGGTGGAGGAGCGCCTCGCCCCCGTGACGGGCGCCCCGGATGCCGGGCGGACGTTGCGTTTCGCCATCCCGGCGGATGCCGCCAATCTGCAACTGAGCGTGCCCGGCCAGACCGTGGTGCGCTGGAGTTCCTCCCCCGTGGCCCTTGCGGAGTCCGGCGCTCTGGCGAGGGCGCGTGGGGAGCTTCTGACCGAGCGCGGCCACCTTGCGGCGCGCCTCGTCACCGTCAAGACGGCCATCGCCCTCTGGCAGGCCCAGCCCGAAAACGCCGCGCCCCAGGACCTGGTCCAGCGGACAAAACTGCTTGAAGAGTCCATGCCCGAACTGGTGCTTCGTCAGGAAGCGCTGGAGAAGCGCATCAATCTCCTCCAACAGCGCATCGAGCGCCTGCCCGCGGGCGCGGAACTGGGCCAGCTCGTGAGCGTCACCCTGCAAAAGCCCGTGCCCGGCGGGGAAAAGGTGGCCGTGCGCTATTCGTATACCTGGCCTCACTGCGGCTGGGAAGCCGTCTATGATTTCAACGCCCGGCCCGAGGAAGGCAACGGGGGAACCATCGATGTGCGGCTGATGGCCGATGTCTGGCAGTATTCCGGCATCGACTGGCGCGGCACCAGGGTCACGCTCGCCACGCGCG
>CAZNXQ010000180.1:0-2931 GCA_964576895.1 uncultured Desulfovibrio sp. | reverse complement strand
TCATGCTCGTGGGCATCCAGCGGCGCGGCGTGGATCTTGCCCGGCGCCTCGCCGTTCAGCTTGAGGCGCGCGCCGGCGTGCGCGTGCCGCTCGGCACGCTGGACATCAATCTGTACCGGGATGACTGGACGAGCCTTGAAGGCACGCCCCACATCGGCACGTCACATATCCCGGAAAATCCGGACGGGCGCGTCGTTCTTCTCGTGGATGACGTGCTCTTCAGCGGGCGCACGGTGCGTGCCGCCCTGGAGGCGATTCTGGACTACGGGCGCCCCCGCGCGGTGGAGCTGGCCGTGCTTGTGGACAGGGGCCATCGGGAATTGCCCATCCATGCGGACTATGTGGGGCGCCAGATCACCACTGAACGCGACTGGCATGTGGATGTCCTTCTGGAAGAGCGGGACGGCGAGGATGCGGTGAAGCTGAGCATGCGCCGTTAAAATGCCGCATATCTGGCATATGCCGGCCGGCGAAGGCAGGGGGGGGGGAGTCGCTGTGTCAGGTCCGCCGTTGCCGGCGCCTTCGGCGTTGCCGCAACAGGAGCCGCCAGCCCCACGAAATCATGAGCACCACGACAATGCCGACGAATGCGCGCAAGGTGCGGGAGGCGTTGAAGGGGCGTTCAAATCCCCAGGTGGTGGCCCTGTCCCAGGCCGGATGATACAGGAACCAGCCCAGAAGAAAGACCAGACCGAGCGCCGCCAGCGCGCCGAAGAGCCAGTAGGCGGGAATGGGCTCCTCCCAGAAGAAGGAACGGCGATAAAAGCGCCTGTGCGCCAGGCACACGGCAAACAGGACCACCGCCACCATGAGGGCCGGTTCCCACGCCAGGCCCTTGAGCAGCGCCCCGATAATGCCGAAACAGAGCAGGCAGGTCGCCAGCCGGAAGGCGCGGGCCTGGCGCCGCTCCAGCCCATAGGCCACAAAGAGCAGGGCCGCGCCGGAAAGCGCGCAGACGAAATGCCCGACCCCCAGCACGCTCATGGGCAGCCATTGCGTGAGCAGGGCGATGGTGCGCGGCGCGGTGGGGAGCGTGGCGGAAACAAGCAGGATAAGGCCGCCCACAAAGACCAGATAGGCGCTGATGGAGTGCGAGAGCACGGAAAGCCAGCGACCGGCCTCGCGGAGCATGGAACGGCGCTGGCGCGCCTCGTACATGGCGAGCAGCAGCGCCGCCGCCAGCAGCGGAATGATATAATAGATGAGGCGGAAGAGCAGAACCGCCGCAAAAACGGCCTGGGCATGGCTCGTGTGCGAAAGTTCGAGAATAACGAGTTCAAAAACGCCCACGCCGCCCGGAATATGCGTCAGTACCACCGCCACCTGGGCCATGAGGTAGCTGGGCAGGAATTCCAGGAAGCTGATGCCGATGTCGCCCGGCAGCAGCACATACATGCAGGCCGCCGCCGCCACGATGTCCACCCCGGCCACGATGCACTGGGCCACGGCAATGCGCGGCGCGGGGAAGACAAATTCCCTGCCGAAAATGTGGACGGGTTTGCGCATCGTGAAACAGAGCACCAGATAGGAACATGCCACAAGGGTGAGCAGCAGTCCGAGAACGCGCACATCCTTGATGGGCATGTTCGTCAGCAGTTCCTCAGGAATATAGGGGGGGGCCAGCAGAAAGATGACGCCGCACAGGCCGAGCGCGCCCACCCAGAACGTGACGGCAAGCATGAGGACAAGGCGCACGATCTCCGCCAGCGAAAAGCCCCAGGCGGAATAGAAGCGGTAGCGCACGCTCGTGCCGCCGAGGAGCGCCCCGAAATTGTAACTCACGGCCTGGCCGACAAAGGAAACCAGCCCCACCCGCGGCAGGGGGAGCTTTTTGTGGATGGCCTTGAGGGCCAGCCAGTCGTAGCCCACAAGGATCATGTAATTGATGACCATGAGCACCAGGGAGACGCCGATGCGGCCATAGGATATCTGCTGGATGCTCTCCCGGATCTGGGCGATGCTGTAGGCCTTGAGCTTGTGGTAGAGCAGATAGACGGCCAGCAGGAAAATGCCGGTCACAAGCAGGGGCCCCAGATAGCGCAGATACTTTTTCATGGCAACGTGTCGGGAGGCTTACGCGCGGTCGCGGTGGCCGCGCTCCAATCAGCATATACGTCCGTTCCGCAGCGCGCAAGCGCAAAGCTGCCGACGGTGAACATGACGCGGCGGGGCTTGACTATGGCGCGCATGCCGTCTAGGATGCGGTTTCAGGGCAGCCATGTGCGTTGCCTGTCTTCCCAAACATTCACGATGTTCCTGAGCCTGCGCTGCCTGTGCGGCGGAGGTTTTTTTTCGCATGAGGTCGAACATGACGAGCATTCCCATTTCCGTCCAGGGGTACAAGCGGCTTGAAGACGAGCTCGCGCGCCTGAAGAGCGAACGCCCGGCCATTATCCAGGCCATCAAGGAAGCCAGAGAAGAAGGCGACCTGCGGGAGAATGCGGGCTATGACGCCGCGCGTGAGCGCCAGGGCATGGCCGAGGCGCGCATCAAATACATCGAATCCCGTCTGGCCCTGTATCAGGTGATCGATCTGGACACGCTTTCCGGCGACAAGGTCATCTTCGGGGCCACCGTGGAAGTTGAGGACGTGGACAGCGGCGAATCCCGGACGTTCACCATTCTTGGGCCGGACGAGGCGGACCCCGCCAGGGGTTCCATCTCCTTCCTTTCGCCGGTGGGCCAGGCCCTGCTCGGCAAGGAAGTGGGAGACGAGGTCGGCGTGGATATCCCCCGTGGCCGCGTTACCTATGAAGTGGTGGATATTTCGTTTCAGGGGAGCAAGACCGTGGCCTGACCGGGCCCGGTGGCCCGGCCGCGCGGCGCGGCATTCAGAGCGGTTTGGATAACTTCATTGGTTATATTGTTCAATGCGATTGATGGATATTCCAGATTCCGTCTGGAGCGGAGCGACAGACGGATGCTGGTGCC
>CAZNXQ010000179.1:0-2955 GCA_964576895.1 uncultured Desulfovibrio sp. | reverse complement strand
ATCTCCTTTCCTCGCTGAAAAAACCATAACGGAGTTTAATGAGGTCTGAGCCTAGACAATGGCGCGAAGCTACCTGTTGGGCATGATGCCGGGGGCGAAGGCGGGCGCCGCAAAGATCACGGCGTCGGCGCTGCCGCTCTCCGGCGCGTTGCTGCTCACGATGCGCACTTCCTTTTTGTGCGGATGTATGGCCAGGCTCGTGGACAGCAGGTTTTCCCCCCTGTCGCGGCCAGGCAGCAGGATCTGCCCGATGGGAAAGCCGTTGGGGTTGAAAATCAGGACGCGCCCCTGCGACATCAGGGCCACATAGGCATTGCCGTCCGCATCCACGCGCATGGAATCCGGCCCGCGCCCCACAAAGCGGTAGGGAATATGCGAACGGAAGGGCACAAGCTCCGTAGAGTTGCGCACAGTGGTCCTGTGCAGCTGCTCGCGGGCGTATTCGGTGGCCCAGACGACGGAATCATCCGGGCTCAGGGCAACGCCGTTGGCCTGCCCCATATCTGGGATGACCGTGGTGAACGTTTTCAGGTCCGGCGCAAGGTAGACGATGCCGCCACCGGAAACGGTGCTCGACCCCTTGCAGTCGCTGAAGTAGATGCCGCCTCTGGCATCAAAGACCAGATCGTTGGGCAGAAAGCCTCTGTCGGCATCGACGATGACGTCCACGGTTTTCTCCGGCCCGGAAACCGCCAGGATATACCCCTTCGTGCCCGTCGGGTCCTTGGCCGCCACAAAGAGCCTGCCGTCCGGGGCAAAGGCCAGCCCGCTGGGAGCAAACGCCTCGAAAACCACATGGTCGGCCACCTCGTTTTCCGGCGTCAGCGTGCGGATCTTCCTGCCGGTGACGTCGCAGAAATAGAGCGTGCCCGCGCGGTCAAACACCGCCCCTTCCAGAATATGACGGTCACTGCCGACCGTCCTGAGCGGCGTGGCCACCACGGTTTGCAGCCCCTGCTCCGCAGGCGGGATGGGCGCGGGGCCAAACGCGGCGGCGTCACGGGTGAAGCCCTCCCCGGCGCGGGCGGCGGAGGCCAGGAGGACCAACGCCAGGCAGAAAAGGCAGAGACAACGCTTTTTCATGGTTCCCCCCGAATGACAGAGCGTTGTAAAAACAGCATCATCCGGGAGACAAGACAAGATGCGGGACTTGCAATTAATAGCCTATTGCTCTCAACGGCAAGCCGAAAGAAGAACGGGAAACACTGCGGGAAGGATCAGGAACGCGGGGGCGCCGAACGCCCCCGGCGCCCGTCACGGGGCAGCGGCAGCACGCAGCGGCCGCGCCCTGTCAGGCGCAGGCAGCAACGGAGCAGCAGGAAGAGCGCGAAGAGCACGGCGCATGCCAGATGGCCGAGCTTGCAGGCCGCATAGGCTCCCCCGTAGACGGACGTATCCTCCAGATTGTGGAGGATGAGGATGATGCCGGTGACCGCCAGGAGAAGCACGAGGATGAGGCGCAGCCGCCCCCACACGCTGAGGCGGAAACGGCGCCCGCTTTCGCCGTACCAGACCACGCCGACATAGCTGCCGAGCAGGAGCATGGACGCCGCCGCCCAGTAGTGGATCACCGTGGGCGAGGTGTTCCAGGTGTCGATGAGCCCGTAGCGATAGGCAAGGGGAAGATGGGCAAAGCCGCTCAGGAGCGCCGCCGCCACGGCGAGGCTCCACAGGACGAGGAGAAAGGAGGAAAACAGCGGCCCGCGCTCTCTCATGGGCGCCGTCCTTTCTGGCGGTCGCGCCAGAGGCGCAGGCAGGCGAGCCCGGCGCCGGCAAGGGGCGCGACCAGCACCGGGCCGAGCAGACCATTCTCCCTGACCATGCTCGCGCCCGCCGGCCGCAGGCTCGGACGGCCGGCGCCGATCTGGTCCTGCCGGAGCAGCTCCACTTCAATGTCCCGGAACCGGAGCGCCGACACATAGAGCGTATTGGTGCCGCCGTTGACACTGATGCCATAGAGGTCGCCGTTGCGCTCCTTCACAAGCCTTCCGGCAAGCGCCAGCATCTCCGCCCTGGGTCCGAAGTGCTGCGCCCCGCGCGGGCAGGCGCTCACGCAGGCGGGCGGCTTGCCCTCCGCGAGCAGATCCTGGCAATAGTCGCACTTGAAGACCTGCCCGTTGCCGAGAAAGCGCGGCGCCAGGTCAAGATAGATCCCCACGCCCGACTGGCGGCGCGGGATCATCCACGGGCAGAAACGGGTGCAGCGGCCATCCCCCAGGCAGGAATCTTCGTCAATGTAGACAGCGCCCGTGGCGCGCTGGCGCGCCGCCCCGGTGGGGCAAAGGTTGACGCAGGGCGGGTTGATGCACTGCATGCAGCGCCGCGGCAGAAAGATCCTGCGCGTGCCGCCGCCTGTCCGGATGGTGCAGGACTGGAGATACAGCCAGTTGTACGGGGTGAGGCAATCGGTGACATCGCGCCGGTCCGACCAGTCCTGGATACGGACGCTGGCGGGATACGGCTGGGGAATGGGACGGACGGGCAACGGCACGCGGCCGAGGTTGCGCGCCCGGCAGGCGGTGACGCAGGCGCCGCAGCCGTCGCAGGCGTCCACGTCAATGACGGTCGTCATGGCCCCGGCCGTGTCCGCCGCGCGGGTGGCTTCCGGGCCGGGCAGCAGCGCGCTCACGGCAAGGGCCGCCGCGCCCTGGAGGAAACGGCGCCGCAAGGGCTGGGAAAGACGTTTCATTGCCTGAGCCTAGCCGCTGCCGGAACCAGCGTCAATGCCGGCTTCCTGCGCCTTCTCGAAGGGCGGCGGAGGCCGCCAGCGCCAGAAAAGCGCGAGCAGGGGGGCCAGCCCGGCCAGCTCCGCCACCTCGCGCGGCAGAACGAGGCCCACGCTCCACCACAGGCCGACGCTGGCGGCCGCGCACGCGCCCATGAGCGCCCACTGGCCCAGACTCATGGGCCGCGCCGCCCACTGGAAATAGCTGACCGTGAGGATGGCCACCCACA
>CAZNXQ010000178.1:0-3002 GCA_964576895.1 uncultured Desulfovibrio sp. | reverse complement strand
ACGCACGCCGCCCAGGGAAAGACGCACGAAATCGCGCCCCGTGGCCCTGGCCACGGATTTGGCGAGCGAGGTCTTGCCCACGCCCGGAGGCCCCACAAAGCAGAGGATGGGCCCCTTGAGCCCGTGCGAAAGCTTTTGCACGGCCAGATATTCGAGGATGCGCTCCTTGGGCCGTTCCAGCCCGTAGTGGTCGCCATCCAGAATGGCGCGCGCCTTTTCGATGTCGATGTCGATCTGCTTGAGATCGTTCCAAGGCAGATCGAGGATCCAGTCCACATAATTGCGCACCACCGTGTATTCGGCGGCGGCGGGCGGCATGGCGCGGAGCTTCTTCACTTCGGCCAGGGCCTTTTCCCTGGCCTCCTCCGGCATATCGCGGGCCCTGAGCTTCTGCTCCAGCTCGGCCACTTCGGCCTGGGGGTCGTCCTCGCGCCCCATTTCCTTGTTGATGGCCTTGATCTGCTCCGTGAGATAATACTCGCGCTGGTTGCGCTCCATCTGCACCTTGACGCGGTTCTTGATCCGCTTTTCCACGGTGGAGAGCGCCACTTCCCCCTGAAGATACTCGTAGGCCCGCTCCAGCCGTTCGGTGACGTCGGAAAGCTCCAGCACCTCCTGCTTCTTGCGGTAATCCACCTTGAGCTGGGGCATGACCGCGTCGGCAAGGGGGCCGGGTTCCTGAAGCGCCATCATGGCCAGAATGGCCTCTTGGGAAAGCTTCTTGTTGTTCTTGCCGTATTCCTCCAGCGCCTCGTGGACGGCGCGCACCAGCGCCTCCTTTTCCTCGGGGCGGCTCTGGCTTTCCCCCAGACGGCGCACAAAGGCCACGGAATACTGGCCGCGCTCGCGCAGTTCCTGCCACGCGGCCCGGTAAAGCCCCTCGAACAGCACCTTGATGGTGCCGTCGGGCAGGCGCAGGATCTGGAGGATCTTGCTCACCACGCCCACCGGGGAGAGATCCCCGGCATCCGGCTTTTCCAGTCCCGCCTCGCGCTGGGCCACAAGGAAGATCTGTTTGCTGTAGGTGGCGTGCGCGGCCTCAATGGCCTTGATGGAGGCCTCGCGTCCCACAAAGAGGGGCATGATGGAACGCGGGAACATGACCACTTCCCGCAGGGGCATGACCGGCAGTTCCTCAAAGGCGCTCCCGCGCGCCGCGTCCGACATGATGTTCTCCATTCCGGCAGCTCCCCAAACGGCTCAGGAGGCGTCCCTGGCGGAAGCGCCCTTGCAGGCGCGGGCTTCGCCGTTTTCGCCATAGAGCAGGACAGGTTCCTTGCCCTTTTCAATGACCGCGCGGTTGATGACGCACTCCCGCACATTGGGCAGGGAGGGCAGCCTGAACATGATGTCCAGCATGATCTTTTCCATGACATTGCGCAGGCCGCGCGCGCCGGTCTTGCGCTCGATGGCGCGCCGGGCAATGGCCTTGAGCGCATTGGGCGTGAAGCGCAGGCTCACGTTGTCCAGCTCGAAGAGCTTCTGGTACTGGCGCACCAGCGCGTTCCTGGGTTCCGTGAGGATGCGCACCAGGTCCGGTTCGTCCAGTTCATCCACATGCGTGATGATGGGAATGCGGCCCACGAATTCCGGAATGAGGCCAAACTGGACAAGATCCTGCGGATGGATCTTTTCCAGCAGCTCGGCCAAGGGCATCTCGTGGCTGGAACGCACCCTGGCGCCGAAGCCCATGGAAGCGCCGCGCACGCGCGACTCCACGATCTTGTCCAGCCCGACGAACGCGCCGCCCACAATGAAGAGGATATTGCTCGTATCCAGGCGGATGAATTCCTGCTGCGGATGCTTGCGGCCGCCCTTGGGCGGAATATTGGCCTCGGTCCCTTCAATGATCTTGAGCAGGGCCTGCTGGACGCCCTCGCCGGACACATCGCGCGTGATGGAAGGGCCGTCCCCCTTGCGCGAGATCTTGTCGATCTCGTCGATATAGATGATGCCCTTGCTCGCGGCGTCCAGGTCATAATCCGCGTTCTGGAGCAGCTGGACGAGAATGTTTTCCACATCCTCGCCCACATAGCCCGCCTCCGTGAGGGTGGTGGCGTCGGCAATGGCAAAGGGCACGCGCAGCACACGGGCCAGCGTTTTGGCGAGCAGGGTCTTGCCGCTGCCCGATGGCCCCACCAGCAGGATATTGCTCTTTTCCAGCTCCACATCCTGCCCAAGGGCCTCGGCGCAGAACACGCGCTTGTAATGATTGTGCACGGCCACGGAGAGGATCTTCTTGGCCTCTATCTGACCGATGACGTATTCGTCGAGCCGCTCCTTGATCTCCTGCGGCGTCAGCAGGCGCTCGTCACTGTCCGCGCTCTCCATCCTGTCGCGGGCAATGATCTCGCCGCAGGCCTTGACGCAGTTATCGCAGATGCTGGCGCCGTCCTGCACGATGAGATTGCGCACCTCAAGCTCGCTGCGACCGCAGAACGAGCAGCGCAGGGGCTCGTTGACCGTGGGTTTTGTACTCATGCCTTGCCTTCCTTGGCAGCATCGCGGCGGGAAACCAGGACCCGGTCAATGATGCCGAAGTCTTTGGCTTCCTCCGGTGTCAAAAAGTTGTCCCGCTCCGTGGCCTGCACGACCTCCTCATAGGGGCGTCCGGTATTCTCGGCCAGGATGCGGTTGAGCCGTTCCTTCAGGCGGAGGATCTCGCGGGCGTGGATCTCCACATCCGTGGCCTGCCCGCGAAAACCGCCCGAAGGCTGGTGGATCATTACCTGACTGTTGGGAAGTGCAAAACGCATGCCGGGTTCGCCAGCGGCCAGCAAAAAAGCCCCCATGCTCGCCGCCAGCCCCATGCACACCGTGGAAACCGGCGAGGTGATATAGCGCATGGTGTCATAAATGGCGAGGCCCGCCGTGACCGAACCTCCCGGCGAATTGATGTAGAGGCTGATCTCCTTTTCCGGGTCCTGCGACTCCAGAAAGAGCAGCTGGGCGCAGATGAGCGACGCAACGGTATCGTTGACCTCCGTGCCCAGCAGGACGAT
>CAZNXQ010000177.1:0-3021 GCA_964576895.1 uncultured Desulfovibrio sp. | reverse complement strand
AAGCAGAGGCCGCCCACCACGGCCATGCCCAGCGGGCGCCGCGCGTCCGCCCCGGCGCCGATGCCGATGGCGATGGGCAGCGCGCCCATGAGGGCGGCCATGGTGGTCATCATGATGGGCCTGAAGCGCACATGACAGCCCTCGGTGATGGCGGCCAGCGGCGTCACCGAGGGGTCGCGCCGCTGCGCCTCCAGGGCGAAATCGAGCATCATGATGGCATTCTTCTTGACAATGCCGAGCAGCATGATGACGCCCACAAAGCCATACAGGTTGAGCTCCATGCCGAAGATCCAGAGCGTGAAGAGCGCGCCGAAGCCCGCCGCGGGCAGCCCGGAAAGGATAGTCAGCGGATGGATGAAGCTCTCATAGAGGATGCCGAGCACCAGATAGATGACCACTATGGCGAGAAAGAGCAGCCAGCCCATGCCTTCGAGGGAACTCTGGAAGGCCTGGGCCGTGCCCTGGAACTCGGCGGTCACGGAGTCCGGCAACAGCGGCGCCGCCGCCGCGCTGACAGCCGCCACGCCCTCGCTCAGAGCCACGCCCGGCCTGAGGTTGAACGAAATGGTCACCGCCGGGAACTGCCCGTTGTGGTTGACCGCGATGGGGCCAACCCCCGGCTCCAGCGTGGCGAGCGTGCTCAGGGGCACCAGGGTGCCGTCCGCCGCCCGCACATAGAGGCGCAAAAGCGCGGAAGCGTCCTGCTGGAAGCGTTTCTCCAGCTCGACAAAGACCTTGTAATCGTTGCTGGGCGCATAGATGGTGGAGATCTCGCGCGAGCCGTAGGCCGATTGCAGGGCCAGCTCGATCTGCCGGGGGCTCACGCCCAGGGCCGCCGCGCGGTTGCGGTCGATATGCACGCGCAATTCGGGGTTCTTGAGTTGCAGATCGCTATTCACGTCCTGCAACTGGGGGAGCGCGCGCAGGGCGTCCTCCACTTTTTGCGCGCTGGCGTAGAGCGCCTCCATGTCCGGCCCGAACATGGTGTACTGATAAAGCGCCTTGGCCGCGCGGCCGCCGATATTGATGGCCGGGGGCACGCGCACGAAAACCCGCAGCGCCGGCGAGGCATTGAGCTCGCGCCGCAGGCGCTGGGCCACGTCATTGATGTGCGGCCGCTCGCCGTGGGCCCGAAGGTGCATGAGCAGGTTGCCCGTATTCATGCTCTGGCTAGAGCCGACGATACCCACCACCGAATTGTAGCGGGCCACGTCGGGATCGTTCTCCAGCAGGGCATCAAGGGCATGCTGGGCCTCCACCATGCCCTGAAAGGAAACCCCCTGTTCCGCCTCGGTGCTGGCCACCAGAAAGCCCATGTCTTCGGCGGGGAGAAAGCCCTTGGGCACAATGACCGCCAGCCAGACCGTGAGCCCCAGCAGCGCGAAGGAAGCCAGGAGCGCGGCAAACCGGTGGCGCAGCACAAACTCCAGCGAGCGCGCATAGCCGCGCGCCAGGGCATCGAACATGCGTTCAAGCCTGCCGTAAAGGCCCTCGTGGCCCGGCCTGTGGGCAGCGCCCGCCTTGAGGAAATACGCGCAGAGCATGGGCGTGAGCGTCAGCGAGACCACGCCGGAACAGAGGATGGCCGCAATGATGACCACGGCGAATTCCCGGAACAGCCGCCCCACGATGCCGCCCATAAAGAGCACGGGAATGAAGACGGCGGCCAGCGAAATGGTCATGGAAACGATGGTGAAGCCGATCTCCGCCGAGCCGTCGTAGGCCGCCTGGAGCGGTGTCTTGCCCATCTCCTGGTGGCGCACGATGTTTTCGAGCATGACGATGGCATCATCCACCACAAAGCCCACGGCCAGGGTCAGGGCCATGAGCGAAAGGTTGTCCAGGCTGTAGCCCATGACCGCCATGACCGCGAAGGTGGAAATGACCGACATGGGCAGCGCCAGCGACGGAATGATGGTCGCCGGCAGGTTGCGCAGAAAGAGGAAGATGACCAGCACCACAAGGAAGACCGTGAGCACCAGGGTGAACTTCACGTCCGCCACGGACTCGCGGATGGACTCCGACCGGTCGTAAAAGATGTCCAGCTTCACCGAGGGCGGCAACTGACGCACCAGGCCGGGGAGAAGCTTCCTGATGGTATCCACCACCTCCACGGTATTGGCGCCCGGCTGGCGCTCCACCGCCAGGGTGATGCTCGGCATGCCGCCGTTGCTCCACGAGAGCTGCTTGTCCTGCTGCACGCTGTCCACCACGGTGCCCAGCTCGCGCAGGCGCACGGGCGCGCTGTTGCGGTAGGCCACCACCGTGTCCTCAAAGGCGCGGGCGTCAAAAAGCTGCCCGGAAGACTTGATGGCCCGGCTGCGCTGCGCCCCTTCAAGCGTTCCCGTGGGGAGCATGGAATTGGCGGCGGCCACGGCGTCCGCCACCTCGTCGATGCCCAGGCCGCGCGTGGCGAGCGCGTCCGGGTCAAGCTGGACGCGCACCGCGTATTTCTTCTGGCCGTAAATGACCACCTGGGCCACGCCCTCCACCATGGAAAGGCGCTGGCCGATGAGCGTGTCCGCATATTCGTTGAGCTGATAGAGCGGCAGGGTGGGCGAGGACACGCAGAGGTACATGATGGGCAGATCCGCCGGATTCACCTTGCGGAAGCTCGGCGGCGTGGTCATGCTCGACGGCAGGCGCCGCTGCGCCAGACCAATGGCCGACTGCACGTCCAGCGCGGCGGCGTCGATGTCCCGGTCAAGGGCGAACTGGATGGTGATGCGCGTGCGGCCCGTGGCATTGACCGAAGAAATGGAATCAATGCCCGCAATGGTGAAGAATTCCTTTTCCAGCGGCGTGGCCACCGAGGCGGCCATGGTTTCCGGGTCCGCGCCGGGCAGGTCGGCCAGCACGGAAATGGTGGGAAAGTCCACATTGGGCAACTGATTGACCGGGAGGGAGCGGTAGCCGGTGATGCCGAAAAAGAGCATGCCGAGCATGATGAGCACCGTCGCCACCGGGCGGCGGATGAAGATGGCCGCGATATTCGCGCTGTGCGTGTTCTGCTCCATCCTG
>CAZNXQ010000176.1:0-3059 GCA_964576895.1 uncultured Desulfovibrio sp. | reverse complement strand
TCCTGCATGGCGTCGAGCTGCTCCACCGTGGCTTCGCGCTCGCCCATGAAGATGGTGCCCCATTTTTTCCGCAACTGTTCGGAAGCCATGCCCGTTTCCCTTGCCGGAGGCTATGCCGTCGGAGAAATGGCGCTAGACAAAGACATCGCCGCCGCCCCTGCTCACCACCACCTTGTTTTCCGCCTCCAGGCGCCGCACCACCTTGACGATGCTCTGCTGCGCGCCTTCCACGTCGGAGATCTTGGTGGGGCCCATGAATTCCAGCTCCTCGCGGATCATGTTGCCCGCGCGTTCGGACATGTTCTTGAAGAACTTCTCGCGCAGATCCTCGCTGGCGCCGCGCAGCGCGAGGGTGAGCACCTCGTTGGAGATTTCCTTGAGCAGTTCGCGCACGCCCTTGTCGTCGATATTCTTGCAGTCCTCGAAGACGAACATGAGGTTGCGGATGTCTTCGGCCATCTGGGCGGATTCCTCCTCGATCTCGGAGAGGACCTCCTCCTCGGTGGCGCGGTCCACGGCATTGAGGATCTCGGCCACGGACTGCACGCCGCCCACCTTCTTGCCTTCCTTGCCGCCCATGGCGATGAGCTGGCTCGTGAGCACCTTGTCCACCTCCATGAGCATTTCCTCAGGCACGGATTCGAGCTTGGCCAGGCGCGTGAGCACTTCGGCGCGCACGCCGGCGGGCAGGCTCGTCAGCAGATTGGCGGCCTGGTCGGGATGGAGATGGCCCATGATGAGCGCCAGCGTCTGCGGATGTTCGTTGCGCAGGATCTGGGAAAGCAGGCGCGGGCTCACCTGTTCGAGATCGCGGAAGGGCGCCGGGCCGGTATCGAGGCTCAGGGCGTCCATGACGTACTTGGCGGTTTCGGGGTCCAGGTTGCGGACAAGGAGACGCTTGGCCGTGTCCGTGCCGCCGGAGATCATGTCCACGCCGTCCACCAGGGACTCGTGAAAATTCCGGAGCACTTCCTCCACGGTCTCGCGCGGGATGGGCCCCAGTTCCACAATGGCCTTGGAAACGTCGGCGATCTCCTGGCGCTCCATGCGCTTGAAAACATCGGCGGTGAACTTGTCGCCCATGGCGAGCAGGAGGACCGCGATGCGCTGCTGGCCGGTCAGTTCCATTCTTGCGTGACTCCTTTCCCGATTCCGCGTCTGTGGTCATGGGCCCCGGCTGTGGCCGCGCTAGAGGTCCTCATCCTTGAGCCAGCGGCGGATCAGGCTTACCGCCTGATCCATGTGCTGCTCCGTCATGCGGAATACCCTGAGCTTGAGCTCTTCCACACGCTGGTTGGTGGCTTTCTGGGCCAGCCGGATGGCCCTGAGGTCGGCAAGGGCGGGCGGTTGCGGCCCGCCCTTGCTGCCACCGGACAATGCCTTGACTTTAGGCTCTTGCTTCATCTTTCTGCATCCAGCCGCGCACCAGGCTCACCACCTGCTCCATGTGGTTGTCGGAGAGGGTGAAGATGTGCGCCTTGAGGGCTTCGATGTCCTTGAAGACGAGGTCTTCCTCTTCCTCAATGGGCTCAGGCTCTTCCTCTTCGACCTTGGCGGCTTCCTCAAGGGCCTCGTAGAGCGCCAGCTGCTCCTCGGCGGAAGGCAGCCCCTCCAGCCCTTCGACCATTTCCCCGGCCTCCACCTTGGGCCGGATGAGGGCCAGCACCACGGGCCGCACCACGAGCATGAGGAAGAGGAAGGCCAGCAGCGCGTTGAGCAGGGGCTTGCCCAGGCGCTCGGCGTAATCCGCCAGCACTTCGGCGAAGTTGGGCTCGTGGGGCGGCTCGGAATCGTTGAACGGCGCCGAGCTCACTTCCAGGGAGTCGCCGCGCGTCGTGTTGAGGCCCACCGCGTTGGACACGAGCTGTCGCACCCGGTCCAGTTCTTCGGGCTTGCGGGGCACAAAATTCCACACGCCGTCCGTCTTTTCATACGACCCATCAATGATAACCGCAACCGTCAGGCGGCGCAAATCTCCCACATTGGCGATGATCTGCTGTTCTTCCTTGTTGATTTCGTAGTTGGTGGTACGCGTCTCGCGGGTGCCGTTCTGGTTGGAGACCGAACCCGTGATGCCGTCGCCGCGGAAGTTGGCATCCGGCGCACCGGCCTCAAGGTTGGCCTGGCCCTGCTGGCTCTCTTCGCTGCGCTGCTCGCTGCGCACAACGGTTTTTTCCGGATCGTAGATTTCGCGGCGGATGGTCTTCTGGCTGAAGTCCATGTCCGCGTTGACCTTGGCGATGACGCGGCCGGGGCCGAAAATGGGCTGGAGCAGTTCCTCGATGCGGCGCTCAAGGTTGCGCTGCACCGTGAGGCGATGCTCCATCTGGGTGGTGCTGATGCCCGCCAGCGTGTCCTCGTCGGGCTCGTAGAGCACCTTGCCGCCGTTGTCCGTGATGGAAACGTGGTTCTTGTCCAGCCCTTCCACAGCCATGACCATCATGTTGAGGATGGCCGTGATCTCCTTCTGGTCGGGCTTGATGCTGGGCTTGTTGAGCTTGAGCACCACCGAGGCCGAGGGGTCCTGCCGTTCCTCCACAAAGAGGCTGCGGTGCGGGATGACCAGGTGGACGCGCGCGCTCTCCACGCTGGGGAACTCGCTGATGGTGCGCGAGAGTTCGCCCTGCAGGGCGCGGGTGTAGTTGATTTTCTGCACGAAATCCGTCTGGCCGACCTTGACCTTGTCAAAAATCTCGAAGCCGATGCCCTGCCCCACCAGACCGCCCTCGCCGGCGATCTTGATGCGCTGGTCATAGACCACTTCCTGCGGCACCAGGATGGTGGCGCCGTTGTCGGCAAGCTGGTAGGTGATCTTGTCCGCCTGGAGCGCCTTGACGACGGAACTGGCGTCTTCCGGCCCCAGGTTGGAGTAGAGCACCTTGTACTCCACGCGCCCGGCCCAGAGCGAAAGCCCGATGGCGCAGGCCACCACGGCCACGGCGCCCCCGGCCACGGCGATGCGCTGAAGTGTGTTCAGTCGGCCCCAGAGTCCCTTGATGCTGTCGACAAGATTGGTGATGAAAGCTGGCATGACGGTTCCCCTCGTTCCTGGGCGCCCC
>CAZNXQ010000175.1:0-3085 GCA_964576895.1 uncultured Desulfovibrio sp. | reverse complement strand
ATGCGCCCTGAAGAACTCATGCGGCGGGTGATGCGCCGGCTTGAGTCCCCCCGGCGGGAGGCCCCGCACTCCCATAACGCCTCCAAGGGCCGCTGATGTCTCCCGATTGCCGCGTGTACCCCCTTGCCAGAAAAACGCGCAAGGGATAAAGCTTGATTCAGTACCCTGCATATGCGCCATTTCGGGCGCGCTCATACCAAATGGAGGAAGCGCATGTTCCGTACCATTTTCGGCGCCGTTGCGGCCCTGCTGCTCGGCGCGTCCCTGACCATGGCGGCTCCGGTCACGCTCAAGCTCGGCCACATCGCCGAACCTGAAAACCCCTACGGCCAGGGCGCCGACCACTTTGCCAAACTCGTCAAGGAACGCAGCAACGGCGAGATCGACATCAAGGTCTACCCTTCCAGCCAGCTGGGCAACCAGCGCGACCTCGTGGAAGGCCTTGGCTTCGGCACCGTTGACATGACCCTGACGGGCACCGCCGTGCTCGGCAACTTTGTGCCCGAAGTGGCGGTCTTTGACCTGCCCTTCATCTTCCGTGACGTGAACCACGCCTACAAGGCGCTGGACACCGTGGGCATGGACCTGGCCAAGAAGGGCGAGGACCGCGGCATGATCACCCTCGCCATCTGGGAGAACGGCGTGCGCCACATGACCAACAACGCCCGGCCCATCAAGACCCCGGCGGACATGAAGGGCCTCAAGTTCCGCGTCATGGAGCAGCCCGTCTACATCGAGATGATGAAGTCCCTCGGCGCGAGCCCCACGCCCATGGCCATGAGCGAGCTGTACACCGCGCTCCAGAAGGGCGTCATCGACGGGCAGGAGAATCCGCTGGCGCACATCGCCACCAAGCGCTTCAACGAAGTGCAGAAGTACCTCTCGCTTTCCGGGCACACCTATGCCTCCGAGCCGCTGCTCATCAGCAAGACGGCCTGGAACAAGCTCACGCCCGAACAGCAGCAGATCCTCAAGAAGGCCGCCGAGGACACCCGCGACTGGGAACGCCAGCTCTGCCGCGACCTTGAGGGCAAGTTCCTCCAGCAGATCAAGGACAGCGGCACCACCCAGGTCAACGACGACGTGGACAAGGAAGCGTTCGCCAAGGCCACGCGCCCGGTGTGGGACATCTATACCAAGCGTTTCGGCGACAAGAACATCAAGGCCATCCAGGACATCAAGTAGGGGCGCGTTCCGACGGTCCGGGAAGGGACTCTTCCGGCAAATCCCGGCATGCCCCGCCAGCGGCGCGCGATCTCCCCAAACGGGGGCCGCGCGCCGCCGGCGCACGGCTGTTCCCCTGCCCCAACGAGCCATGCAACGGAGATTTCCATGACCAGACTTTTCAATGCGCTGGACGCCGTGCTCAAGGCGCTCGTCATCCTCGCCAACGGGGCCATGCTCCTGCTGGTCTTCGGCCAGGTCATCACACGCTACGTTTTCGGCTGGACGCCCTATTTCGGCGAAGAACTGGCGCGCTATCTCTTCGTCTGGGTGGTATTTCTCTCGCTCCCCCTGGTGGCCCGCTACGGCGGCCACATGTGCATTGAAACGCTGACGAGCCGCGTCAGGGGCGCAACGCTGAAATTTCTCAATATCTGCGCCGATGTGTTCAGCATCGTCTTTCTCGGCATCATGGTCTGGGAGGGCGCCCGCATGGTCATGCTCGCCCGCTACCAGACCTCTCCGGCCATGATGATCCCCATGTCCTGGGTCTATGTGGTCATTCCCTTCGGCTGCGCCGTCATGCTCATCTATGTTCTCGTCAACCTCGCCGGCGTCCTCCGCACGCCCGCGGCAGAGATGAAGTAGGAGGCCGCCATGACGCTCTGGGTCATTCTCACCTCCTTTGTGCTCATCCTCGCCACGGGCGCGTCCATTGGCGTGGGACTCGGGCTTTCGTCCGCCATCGTGCTCTATGGCGTGCTGGACATGCCGCTCATCGTGGTGGTGCAGCGCATGTTCACGTCCGTGGACTCGTTTTCCTTCATGGCCGTGCCGTTCTTCATGCTGGCCGGGGCCTTCATGAGCGAGGGCGGCGTCACCAGGCGCATCGTGGACTTTTCCATGGCCCTTGTGGGCGCGCTTGCCGGCGGCCTCGCCCTGGTGGTGGCCGTGGCGGGCATGTTCTTCGCCGCGCTCTCCGGCTCCTCCGCCGCCACGACGGCCGCCATCGGCGCCTCCATGATCGACGAGATGGAACGGCGGGGCTACCCGCGCTCCTTCGCCGCGGCCGTGGTGGCCAGCGGCGGCACCGTGGGCATCGTCATTCCGCCGTCCATCACCATGGTCGTGTACGGCTCCATCGCCAACACCTCCATTGCCGACCTCTTCATGGCCGGCTTTGTGCCCGGCATCCTCATGGGCGTGAGCATGTGCGTGGTGAGCTGGGTCATCTCCAAAAAGAACGGCTACAAGGGCGAGGGGCAGTTCTCGCTCCGGCGCATGGCGCGCTCCTTCAGGGAGTGCTTCTGGGCGCTCATGATGCCGGTCATCATCCTGGGCGGCATCTATTCCGGCATGTTCACGCCCACCGAGGCCGCCGCCGTGGCCGCCGTGTACGGCGCGCTTGTGGGCTTCTTCATCTATCGTGAACTCACGCTCAAGGACCTGCCGCGCACCCTGCTCAGCGCGGCCTACAACACCACCATGATCATGTTCGTGGTGGGCGCGGCCAACCTCTTCGGCTGGATCCTGACCAATGCCCAGGTGCCGCACATGCTGGCCGCGAGCTTTGCCACGCTCACGAACAGTCCGCTGGTGTTCCTGATGCTTGTCAACGTGCTCCTGCTCTTCATCGGCACGCTCATCAACGCCTCGGCCGCAGTGGTCATCCTCACGCCCATCCTGCTGCCCGTGGCCATCGGGCTCGGCATCGATCCCATGTTCTTCGGCGTGCTCATGGTGGTCAACCTGGCCATCGGCTGCATCACGCCGCCCGTGGGCCTGGATCTCTTCGTGGTGGCCTCCATCACCGGCATCTCCATCGACAAGGTGACCGCCAAGGTCATGCCCTATCTGCTCATGCTGCTGGTGGACCTGGTCATCCTGACCTACTTCCCGTCCATCATCACCTTCCTGCCCG
>CAZNXQ010000174.1:0-3181 GCA_964576895.1 uncultured Desulfovibrio sp. | reverse complement strand
CCGCCGAGCACCCAGAGTTCCGGCGGCTCATGGAGCGGATCGTGCTTCATGAGCGAGCCGGTGCGCGCTCCGGCGCGGCCTGCCACATGGATCTTTCCGGCCGCGGCGCAATGGCCGGTGGTGTCCCCGGCGTCGCCAAGCACGATGATATGCGCGCCCGCGTTGAGCCAGCCCACATCGGCGGGCGCGGAGCCGCGCACCAGGATCTCGGTGCCGGGCAGGGCCATGGAGCCGACGCGCTGGCCCGGATTTTCGATCTCAAAGCGGAGCGTCCTGCCCTGGGCGTTCCAGAGCGGGCCGCCGATGTCGTGCTGGCCGGATGCCGCGATGCGGAATTCCGTTTCGCCCGCCTCCACCGCGCTTCTGATGCGCAGCAGAAGCTCGCGGGTGGACATGCGTTCGTGGCCGTGAACCGTTGAAAGATGCAGCATGGCGCCCTCGTTGTGTTGCTGTCAGCAGGCGTAGGCAATGCCGAGCCGTTCGGCCACGTCCCGGCGTGTGGCCACCAGGGCGTCGGCCCTGCCCACGGGCAGGGAGCTGTTGCCCACCGGCGCCAGAAGTTTCCGCAATTCCGCGTCAAAGGCGAGCATGTACTCCACAATGGCCTGCGCGCCCCTGTCCACATCCAGACGGCGCACCAGACGCTCGTCCTGGGTGCAGATGCCCATGGGGCACCGCCCGGTATTGCAGGCGTTGCAGCGGCCATGCTCGTTGCCCACGCAGCCGAGGAGCTGTAGCAACAGCCGCCCCAGCACCACGCCGTCGGCGCCCAGGCAGACGAGCTTGAAGGCGTCCGCCGCCGCGTCGCCGTTCATGCCCACGCCGCCGCCCGCCCAGAGCGGGATGCGGCCCTGAAGCCCCTGGGCCGTGGCCGCGCGGTAACAGTCGCGCACCACGGAAACCACGGGGTGCCCGGTATGCTCCAGCGAAACGGCATAGGCCGCGCCCGTGCCGCCGAGCATGCCATCCAGAAAGAAGCCGCCGCAGATGTGATACGGGTCGCGCAGCAGGTTGTTGTAGACGGCCACGGAAGTGGCCGAGGCCGCGCACTTGACCGCCACCGGCACGCGGAAGCCGAAGGCCGCGTTCATGGAAAGGTGCATCTTCTGCACCGCTTCCTCGATGGAATACAGGCCCTGATGGTTGGGCGGCGAGTGCAGGGTGGCGCGGGGCACGCCCCGGATGGCCTGGATATGCGGCGCCACCTTGGCCGCCGGCAAAAGGCCCCCGTCGCCCGGCTTGGCGCCCTGCCCCACCTTGATGAGCACGGCCGCCGGATCGGCCTTCATGCGCGGCAGGCTCCCGATGATGCGGTTCCAGCCGAAATGGCCGGAGGCGATCTGCAGGATCATGTAGCGCAGGCGTTCGGATTCGAGCAGCCGCGTGGGCACGCCGCCCTCGCCCGACGACATGCGCACGGGCAGGCCGCATTCCTCGTTGAGCCACGCCACGGCCAGGGCCAGCGCCTCCCACGCGCGGGTGGAGAGCGCGCCGATGCTCATGTCGCTGAAAATGACGGGATAGATCCAACGCACGGGCGGCGTTTCCCCGGCCAGGACAAGGCGCCCTCCCTGCGCGCGCAACGGCAGTTCTCCGGGCCGGAGCAGCCGCCCCAGCGGGGAGCGCAACTCAAAGGTATGCCGTTCCGAATCCAGAGCCGGGTCCGTCATCTGGCTGATGCGGCCGATGACGATGGCATCCAGCGTGCGCTCGCGCGGGGGCGCCTCCACCACGCTGCGGCCGCCGCGCCCGCCCCGGCGCGCGGGCTGCCCCGCGCCTCCCTGGGCCGTCCGGCTCAGGAGCGGCCAGCGGTTGTCCGCATTGCGTACCGGCCGGATGGCCTGCGCCGGGCAGAGTTTTTCGCACATGCCGCAGCCCGTGCAGGCATGGGCCGCATCCGCCTTCTGAATGATGACCGGCCGGGGCGGTTCCGCGCGCCGGGCGCGTTCGTCGGCGCCGGCGCCGCGCGGCGGCAGGGCCGCCTCGATGGCCCCGAAGGTGCAGGCGGCCACACAGGCCCCGCACAGGACGCACCGGGCGGCATCGTGCCGGACGATCCAGGGCAGGTCGTTCACGGACGGCGCTTGGGCCAGGGCCGGGGGCCGGGTCACTGAAGCCATCGCTGCATCTCCAGTCCGTTGTCCACCACCACCAGCTCACGCTCGCCGGGATAGATGTCCCGCGCCCTGTCGCGCTGCGGCAGGATGGCGTTGAGCCCGCAGACCTCCGAAGCCATGGCGACCATTGCCCCGTCGCCGCCCACCACCAGCGGGCGCAGCTTCTTGGCGTCGCAGCAGGCGAGCATGCGCCCGTCGGGCAAAAGGCCGATAATGGCATTGGGGCCGTTGATCTCCAGCTGGGCCAGGGATTCGCGGATCAGGCCCAGCACCTCGCCGTCCTCCCTGCCCGCGGCCTCGGCAGCGGGCAGAGGCGTGAGCACATGCTTGTAATAGATGAGCGGCCAGCCCAGTTCCCGCAGCACATAGTGCAGGGTGTAGAGCAGGCACTGGGAATCGGATTCAAATCCCGTATAGCCCCGGTGCAGGGATTGCTGGAACTCGCGGTTGCGGGTGAACATGGTGTTTTCGCCATTGGCGCAGAGCGTGTGCCCCTGCAGGAAGAAGGGATGCGCCGCGTAGCGCACGATGCCGTAATTGGTGTTCTGACGGCACTGGGCCACGATATTGCGGGCCACAAGGCGGCCGTCGTCCGCCCAGAGGCGGAAATAGGCGGCAATGTCCGCCGGGTCGCCTATCTCCTTGAGCGTGAGCACATCGGGCCAGAAGGAATAGACATAGCCCGCGTCGTGCGCCTCCAGCAGGCGGCGCAGGGCCAGGCGCGTGTCGAGCAGCAGGGCTTCCCGCTCGCGCCGGTCGCGCTGGCGAAAGCCTTCGGGATAGTCATAATTGCTGAACACATAGCGCGGCATGGCCGCCATGTTCAGCCCGGCGCGGGCGTCCACCTCCGGCACCCACTGGGCCACCTGCACAAAGCCCAAGGCCGCCATGTGGTCGCTCACCAGGCGGAGGCCCTCCGCCGTGCAGGCGAGCGAGAGCAGGGGCATTTCCTTGTAATGGCCGAACACGCCTTCCAGATCCTGCATGACCAGGGCAAAGCCGGAATTGTCATGCCCTTCCTGCTGCGGCAGCATGAGCCGGAGCGCCAGCGACGGGGGCGCCGC
>CAZNXQ010000173.1:0-3215 GCA_964576895.1 uncultured Desulfovibrio sp. | reverse complement strand
ATGACTCGGCGGAAGACTATTACTATGTTTCCATAGGAGACTGCACGCTGTCCGGGTTGGGGTTGAGGGAGCATAGATCGCTAGATTTAGGGTTTGGTGAGGGAGTAGACTATTTCTCAACAACATCAATACAAAATACACAATTACAAAAATCATCACAAGCACAAACGTTAAATGATTATGTCGGTTCAACACCAATTTTTATGACAGATAGTCTTGCATCCATTCAAGATATAATTCCAGGCCAGGGAACATGGTATGGAGCAGCAGACGATAAAACATTTCATCAAATTTTCATGTTTGTCATTCCTAAAGGTGCAAAAGATGTTACTATAAACATGTTAGGCACATATGGGTTGCAAGCAGGGGATAATGACATGCAACTCTTTACGAAATCTGGTGTACATCTAGCAGGTACGCCAATTAATGATAGGTCTTTTTCGACATTGAATGGAATTGATAATTCAATTAGTGCAAATAGTAATTTGCTTGGATTTTCATCTTCTGATGAAACGCATTTGAATAATGGTGGTGGAAGATATGATCCGACAGGGAATAATCTTAATTATACATCATATAATGGAATGACAATTGGGTATACTGGAGATCCAGATAGCTATGATGCAAATCCAGGTGATGGGATACTAGATACTTGGGAAGATTATGAAACGCTGACTATTGATGAGGCCACAGAAGATTTGATTGTTTGGTTTCCAGGAGATGGTTCATGCAGAATTAAAGCCTATTGGGATCCTGCAAGCGTTCCGGCTCCCAATCCCGTGAATCCCTTCAATCCCGATCTTCCCGGTGGATATAAACCGACCGGCGACATAATTTCCATTGATACGCAGGACAAGGCCCAGCAGGCATTGGAGCGCATCGACAACTCCATTGTCATCAAGGATAAGGTGCGCGCCAACCTTGGCGCGACGCAGAACCGGCTGGAGAACACCGTGACCAACCTCACGGTGCAGGCCGAAAACCTGCAAGCCGCCGAAGCGCGCATTTCCGATGCCGATGTGGGCATCGAGATGATGCTCTTTGTCCGCAACCAGATTCTGACCCAGGCGGGCGTCGCCATGCTCAGCCAGGCCAACAGCCTGCCACAGATGATGGTGGGATTGTTAAGGGGATAGCCTTGTCTCGGAAAAAACCGCCATGGGTTTCCCTTGCAAAAGTTTTTCGTTCTTGCAGGCCTGGTATTCGCTGAGGCATAAAGGGGAAACACCCCTTGTGGTGAAATGAGAACTTCAAACGACCTCAGGGAGGCCATGCGGGTGCGTCATCCGGGTATGCGGCAACCATGCCTATAGGAAAGCGGAGAGGAAGGCAACGGGTGCGCGCCGCCAATACCTCAGAGCGTGCCGAAGCCGGGGATGTGGGCGCGCCGCTCAAGCCAGTGCAGAAGCCAGCTCGCCAGCGTGACCATGATGAGGTAGTAGGCGCCCACTGTGAGAAAAACCTCGGTAAAGCGGAAGGTATCCGAGGCCACCACCTTGCCTTCGCCCATGAGCTCCATGCAGGTGACAAGGTAGGCGAGGGAGCTGTACTTGATGAGATAGACGATCTCGTTGCCGCAGCCGGGGAGCGCCCGGCGCGCGGCCTGGGGTACCACGATCCAGAGCACGGTCTGCCAGGGGGTGAAGCCCAGGGCCTGGGCTGCCAGGATCTGCCCCCGGCGGATGGAGAGGAGCGCGCCGCGCACATATTCCGACTGATAGGCGGACGTGCAGAGGATGAAGGCCGTGAGCGCCGCGCCATAGGGCGCGAAGTAGATGCCGAGCTTGGGCAGGGCGTAGTAGATCATCATCAGCTGGATGGCCAGCGGCACCCCGCGCAGCAGGGCGGTATAGCCGTCACCAAGACGGCGCAGCCAGCGCGGGCCGAAGGCGCGGGCGCAGCCCAGGGCCACGCCGCCCGCAAAGCCGAGGCTCGCCGCCGGAATGATGAGCGCCAGCGAGACGAGGAGCCCCTTGTTGAGGGCGGGCAAAAGCTCGTTGGTGAAAAAAACCGTATCCAGCATCGGCCGGTGACCCTGCGTTCAGAACGTTCACGGGGCCGCGCCCGCGCGCTGGCGGGGCAGGCTCCGGTGCTTGCGGCGCAAGCTGTTACGGTAGGGGATTCCTCCCCGTCGCGCAACAAAAAACAGCTTCCCGCCGTTTCGGGGCACGGGCGGCTCCGGAACGGCGGGAAGGTCTTTCGGCAAAAACAGGCCCGGTGCGGCTAGGCGCCGGCCGCGTCGCACTTTTTCTTCAGCGCGTCCGCCACGGTCGCGCCGAGGGCATGGCAGGCCTTGTAGTCGTCCTTGGTGGGCGCCCAGGAGCACTTGACGGGCTCGGCGGGCATGTCCATGTGCATGGCCGCCAGGCGCGCCTGAAGCTGCTTGGGCGCTTCGCCGGACCAGCCGTAGGAGCCGAAGGCCCCCCCCACCCGGTTGAGCGGGCGCAGCCCTTCCATATAGGTGAGCTGGGCGGCCACCAGCGGCATGATGCCGTTATTGTGGGTGGGCGAACCGGCGAGCACCGCGCCGCAGTCGGCCAGTTCGGTCATGACGGCGCTGTGGTGGTTGTGCTTGACGGACATGATGCGCGTCGGCACGCCGTTTTCCTCAAGGCCGCTGCATATGGCGTAGGCCATGCGCTCGGTGGACTTCCACATGGTGTCGTAGAAGATGACGGCGCGTTGCTGCGGCTTCTGCTCGGCCATGGCGCGGTAGGCGTCGATGATGAAGCGCACGGCGTCGCGGCCGCGGTGGATGAGGCCGTGATCCGGGGCGATCATGTCGATGTCCAGCCCCTCCACCACGGGCAGCGTCTTGAGCACCGTGGGCGAATAGGGCAGGACGATATTGTAGTAATATTCCTTGATGCGGCGGACAAATTCGGCCCTGTCGCCGAAATCGTCCGTGAAGCGGGCCGTGCTGGCGATGTTCTGCCCGAAGATGTCATTGCTGATGAGCAGCTTTTCTTCCGGAATGTAGGAAACCATGCTGTCCGGCCAGTGGAGCATGCGCGTTTCCTGAAAGATGATGCGGCGCGAGCCCAGCTCCAGAACATCGCCGCTTTTCACCGCCTGAACGGGCCAGTCCCTGCCCGCGAAATAGCCGGCCATGGACTTGAGCCCCAGCTGCGAGACGAAGATCTTTTCCGGGCGGATGCGCTCCACGATTTCGGCCAGCGCGCCCTGATGGTCCAGTTCCATGTGGTTGCAGACGA
>CAZNXQ010000172.1:0-3254 GCA_964576895.1 uncultured Desulfovibrio sp. | reverse complement strand
CAAAAAAGGCTGTTTTTGACGGATGATTGTGGCATTGCATAAGCTGCCACATCCCGGCCAGCAGCCACATCAATAATAGGTTCAGATACTACGGGAGGGGAAAATGAACACGATCCTTGTGGCCTACTTTTCCGCGACAGGCACCACGGCGCGCGTGGCGCACCGGCTGGCCGAGGCCGCGGGCGCCGACCTGTACGCCATTGAGCCCGCGCAGCCCTACAGTGCGGCGGACCTCAACTGGCATGACCGGCAGAGTCGTTCCAGCCGCGAAATGGCCGACACCTCCTGCCGCCCGGCTCTGGCGGCCGCCGTGCCGGACATGGAGGGCTATGCCGCCATATTCCTCGGCTTTCCCATCTGGTGGTACCAGGCGCCGCGCATCATCGAAACCTTTGTGCAGAGCCAGGATTTCAGCGGCAAGACATTCATCCCCTTTGCCACGTCGGGCGGAAGCCCTCTGGGCGAGAGCGGCGCCATTCTGGAAAAACTCTGCCCCGGCAGCCGCTGGCTCGCGGGGCGCAGACTGGACGCGGGCGTCTCCGCGCAGGCCCTGCGCGCCTGGGTCCGGGAACTGGGCATGGCCTCCGGGGAGGGGCG
This sequence comes from uncultured Desulfovibrio sp., assembly GCA_964576895.1. Classification (GTDB taxonomy): domain Bacteria; phylum Desulfobacterota; class Desulfovibrionia; order Desulfovibrionales; family Desulfovibrionaceae; genus Desulfovibrio. The sequence continues at coordinate 2,657 of CAZNXQ010000172.1, read as the reverse complement.
ATGATGCGGAAAATGCTGCGGAAAGACACGTTGACGGGGATGGGCCGCGCGGCAGCCATGCTGGCCGCGCTTATCTGGCTTGCCGTGGCGGCGGCGCCCGTGACGGCGGCCGTCCGAACGGATGCGGACCATACTGATACAGCCCGTACTGATGCAGGAGGAACGAGCATGGACAGGGTGCAGGCAACGGAAACGAACCGGGCACAATGGCTGGGGGACGCCCCGTCGCCGCTTGCGGAGACGGACCCCGAACTTGCGGCCATGCGTGACCGCCTCGTCTATGGCGAGATCCTGAACCAGGGCACGCTGGAGAGGCGGCAGGCGGCGCTGGTGACGCTGGCCGCCCTGACGGCAAGCCAGGCGCTGGCGCCCCTGGAGGCGCAGGCCGGGGCCGCGCTGCGCGTGGGCGCGAGCGCCGCGGACATCCGCGAGACGCTCTACCAGTGCGCGCCCTATGTGGGCTTTCCGCGGGTGGAGGCGGCACTGGCCGTGGTCAATCCCGTGCTGAAAGCGCACGGCGCCGCGCTGCCGCTGGAAAAGCAGGCCACGGTGGACGAGAAGACGCGCCTTGCCGACGGCATCGCCGTGCAGAAAAAGATCTTCGGCGGCGAACATATCGATGCCCTGCGGGCCAACGCTCCCGAAGGGCAGAAGGCGATCATCGCCAACTACCTGAGCGCCTTCTGCTTCGGTGACCTCTATACCCGCAGGGTCCTTGACCTCAAAATGCGCGAGCTTGTCACCTTCAGCGCCATCGTGGCCCTTGGCGGCTGCGATCCGCAGGCGCGGGCGCACGCCGCCGCCAATGTCAATGTGGGCAACAGCAAGCAGAATCTTGTGGATGCGCTGGCGGTCATGCTGCCGTTCATCGGCTTTCCGCGCACGCTCAACGGCCTCGCCGCCGTCAACGCCGCCGTGCCCGAACAGACGCGCTGACGCGCGCCATTCCGCCGGAAACTCGCGAGGGGATCTATGGACAGACGAGTCTTTCTCAAGGGCGGCGTGGGCCTCATGGCGGCCGGCGCCATGGCCGCGGCCGCGCGCATTTCTCCGGCCTGGGCCGCCGCCCAGGACCCGGCCAATATCCGCAACTTTCATCCGGAAATGCGCTACCGCCCCCACGGGCTGACCGGCGTGGCCGTGTCCGCCCTGGGTTTCGGCATGCTGCGCCTGCCCCTGCTGGCGGACGGCAAGACCGTGGACGAGGCGCAGACCATTGCCATGCTTCGCCACGCCATCGACCACGGCCTCAACTATGTGGACACGGGCTATGTCTATCTCGGCGGCCAGAGCGAGGCCGTGACCGGCAAGGCTCTGGCCGGCGGCTACCGTGACCGGGTCTGGCTCACGTCCAAGTCGCCCTGGTGGATCATGGAGCGGCCGGAGGACTTTGAAAAATTCTTTGACCAATCGCGTCGCCGCCTGAACACGGACGTCATCGACTTTTACCACATCCACATGATCATGCACCGCGGCTGGAAGGACAAGGTCGTGCCCTTCGGGCTCATCGACAGGATGATGGAGCTCAAGGCCCAGGGCAAGATCCGCTTCGCGGGCTTTTCCTTCCATGACGGGGTGCCGCTCTTCAAGCGCGTGGTGGACGCCAATCCCGGCTGGGATTTCTGCCTCATCCAGCAGAACTATCTGGACACCGAGCACGAGGCCGGCCTCGTGGGCCTCAACTACGCGGCGGCCAACGGCATGGGCGTTTCCATCATGGAACCCTTGCGCAACGGCTTTCTCGTGAAGCCGCCCGCCATGGTGCAGACCGTGCTTGACGCCGCGCCCAGGCAACGCCCGCCCGTGGAATGGGCGTTCGATTATCTCTGGAACAAGCCGGAAGTGAGCGTGGTGGTCAGCGGTATGGGGTCCATGCAGCAGGTGCGGGACAATCTGGCCTATGCCGGGCGCTCGGCGCCGGGCATGCTCGATGCCGAAGAAAGGGCCGTCATCGGCCGGGCGGCCAGGGCCTACCGTTCCGCGCCGGGGGCCATCCCCTGCACGGGCTGCTACAACTGCATTCCCTGCCCGCAGAATGTGGCCATCGGCTACCTGTTCAACATGGTCTTCAATCAGTACAAGGCGGATGGCGACAAGGCGCGCGCCCACCGGCTCGTCAGGTATTCCATGTCGCCGGTGCAGCGCGGCGACAAGCCCCAGGCCTGCAACGAGTGCGGCCTCTGCCTGCCCAAATGTCCGCAGGGCATTGATATTCCGGCGGAACTCAAGCGCGTCCGGCGCGAGCTGGAGCTGTAGCCCGCGCGGGCGCAGGAGGAACGATGGACCGGCGTGATTTTTTGCAGACCGCGGCCCTGGCGGCCCTGGGGAGCGTCACGGCGCGGCTGGCCGCGCCCGCGCCCGCAACGGCCGCCGGCGAAGGGGAGAAAAACGCGATGAAGATACTTGTACTCACCGGCAGCCCCAGGAAAAACGGCAATTCCAACCTGCTGGCCGAACGCTTCATGGCGGGCGCCACAGAGGCCGGCCACAGCGTGACGCGCTTTGACGCGGCCCACAGCGAGGTGCACCCGTGCATTGCCTGCAATTCCTGCGGCATGGACGGCCCCTGCGTTTTCAGGGACGATTTCGAGACCGTGCGCGCGCACATCATCCCGGCGGACATGGTGGTTTTTGCCACGCCCATGTATTATTTCGGC
>CAZNXQ010000171.1:0-3380 GCA_964576895.1 uncultured Desulfovibrio sp. | reverse complement strand
TAGCGGCGCACGGCAACGGTGCAGCGCGGCATCTGGATGACGCCGTGGGTGCCCTCCTGGATGCGGATGCCCGCCGTGCCGTGAACATAGGCGAGGAAGGGCTGGCGTTTCTTGGCGGCCCGCTCCGCGGCCTCCACGAACTTGAAGCCCTCGGCGGCCCCGAAGGAACCGCCGCGGAAGGTGCCCATGAGCATGGCGACGACCATCTTGATGTTGTCGATGCGCGCCTCAAAGGTCATGCAGCCGCTCTTGGCGCCGGTCTTTTTCTGCGCTTCGGCGATGCGTTCGGAGAAACCGGGGAAGTTCAGCGGGTTGCCCGCTTCTATCTCGCTGTTGAACTCGAAGACCGAGCCCTCGTCGAACACGTTTTTCACATACCATTCCGGCTCCATGGGGAAGTGGTAGCCGCAGTGGCTGCACACGCCGGCGAACTCCGCGAACAGGTCCGGCCCCCAGAGGTCGAGGCAGCCGTAGGAGGCGCTGTTGGGGCAGGTGACGGCGCGGTCAATCTTGTAGCGCGGCGAAATATAGTTCCACTTGCGGCGGCGGCCGTCGCCCGACCAGGCGGAAAGCGCGGTGAGCTCGTTGGCCGCGGCAGCCTTGCCCCCGCGCGACCCGGCAAGCCGGTGCCAGGGCGAGAGCAGGCGCGCCTTGAAGGTCTCCCATTCATTGCCCATTTCTTCCATGAAGCCGCTGACCTTGCGCCGGTGCTTGCGGTAAAAATCGTACTTGAAGGTCACCCAGGGTTTTGTGGCCCAGTCCCAGAAGGCGGTGGCCGTCTTGGCGAGGAAGGGGCGCCTGTCGCGCGCGGCATTGCGCGAGAGCCGGAGGAACTTCTGCTGGCGGCGTTCCCTCAGGCGGCTCTTGGCCGCGGGCGAAAGGCCCCAGCGCATGTGCATTTCGTCGAGATTGGCCTCGGGGTTGCGGCGGCGCGAAAGCGCAAGGCCCCGGAACATGGGGTTGCGGGTGGAGATGACCACCTCGTCCGTGGCGCGGAGCACCTCCTGCCGCAGGGTGCGGAAAAAGTCGAAGTGCCAGGGCCGCGCGCCCAGGGGCGGCTCCTGCACGATGCGGTCGATGTAGCCGAAGCGCAGATTGTCCTCGGCGGTGATGTGCAGGTTTTCGGCGCAATGCTCGATGAGCTGCGGCGTGGCGCGTTCTCCGGCCTTGAGGTGCCCCTCGATGGCCGCCGCGCCCTCCGGCGAGATGACGGAATAATAGCCGTGCGAGAGCATGAGGCGCTTGTCCGCCAGGCCGATGGCCTCGGCGCCGCCGGAGCCGCCTTCGGAAATGACGGCCACCACCGGCACCCTGAGCCCGGCCATGCCGTAGATGTTGCGGGCGATCTGCTGGGCCGCGCCGGGATAGTCCTCGATGGGGTAGGAGCCGGGCGTGAAAATATAGGCGTGGATGGGGATGCCCTCGGTCTCGGCCACGCGCATGTACTGGAGGGCCTTGGCATTGCCCCAGGGCTTGACGGAGCCGCCGTTGCGGAATTCCGCGCCGTGGCCCTTTTCCTGGCCGATGACGAGCACCGACTGCTGGTAGGTTTTCTTGCCCCGGCGGCGGATGATGACCGCGCGCGCGATGAGCATGCTCGGATCGAGGCTGTGCTCGTCCTGGCCGCCCACCTCGGTGAAGTTGTCATAGACGTTTTCAAGGATGTCCCGCAGGCAGATGCGCTGCGGATGGCGGACGATGCGCACCCTGTCCATGGGCGTGATCTCGTTTTCGAGGCGCCGCTCCACATAGGTGAAAAGATCCTCCACCGTGGCGAGTTCGGCAAAGGGGTCTTCCAGCGAGCCTTCGGCCGCGCGCTTTTCAAAACCGTCCAGCCGTTCGCGGAGGAGGTCGGCGTTGTCCGCGTGCTTGCCCGCGAAAATGTCCTGCATGTAGGCGAGCCTGTCGCGCAGGCTCTGGATGCGTTTTGCGATATTGTTGTCCATTGGCGTCGCCCTTTGCCGGCAGCCCTCAGAAACGCAGGATGCGCCCGGTATTGGCCTTGAGGAAATTCACGTTGGATTTGAGCGGCTCGCCCGCGCCGTTGACGCCTTCGAGCTTGAGGGACTCAAGAAAGGCCAGACCACGGGCCTTGGCCTCGTCGATGTCCTTGCCCCAGATGATGGCCAGGGCGAGGTTGGGGTCAAATTCCGTGGGGATCTCGTAGGGGTGGTCCAGCGGCACATGGGTGAGCACCGTGAGCCACGGGGCCGCCGTCCAGGAAAAATGCTCGATGCGGCCGACCCAGGGGGTGAAATTGCTGTCCGGGTCCTCGGCGATGAGGCGGTACTCCACGCCCACGCCCTCGGTGGCGATCTCCGCCTGGGTATAGCCCAGCGGTTCGCCGAGGCCGGTGCGGATCTGCTCGGCGATGAGGTCCACGCCCTCCTTGCCGCGCACCCGCGCGATGCAGGCGGAAACGCCGTTTTCCACCTGGATGCGCGTGTTCACCTCCATGAGGAACGGCTCGCCCTTGCGCGTGACGATCCATTCCCAGGTGCCCACATTGTCGTAGCCGACCTTTTTCGCCATGGCGAGGGAATAGTCCACGATGTCGGTGAGCACGCGATTGGCGTCAAAACTGTAGTGGAGCGTTTCCGGCGCGAAGCCGGGCGCCACCTCGATGCGCTTCTGGAGGCCCGTGGACTGGATGGAGCAGTTGCGCGTGCCGAAATGGACGGGAGTGCGCCCGGTGCGGTCGGAAACGATCTGGACTTCCAGATGGTTGAAATCCGTGATGCGCTGCTCGATGAGCACGCCCTCGTCCTTGAACTGGCGCAGGGCGTAGTTGCGGATGCGCCGGTAGACGGAACGGAACTGGTCCGGGTCGTAGACCTCCTCGATGCCCATGCCGCCGCCGCCCGCCGAGGCCTTGACGAGCACGAGCGGCCGCGCGATGCCCTGCGCCTCCTGAAATTCAAAGACCGACTTGGCGATGCGCTCCGCTTCCAGCTCGTCGTAGATGGGCCTGTCCGAGCCGGGGACCGTGGGCACGTTGAGGCTGCGCGCGAGGCGCTTGGTGTTGATCTTGTCGCCGAGCTCGCGGATGATCTTCCAGGAGGGCCCGATAAAGATCATGGCCCGGTCGCGCTTGGTCACGCGGCGCGCGAAGCGGAAGTCCTCGGCAAAGAAGCCGTAGCCCGGATGGACGGCCGTGCACTCCGCCTCGTCGGCCACGGCCATGAGCTCATTGGCGTCATGATACGAGGAGACGCGGAACAGGCTCCGGGCGCCGCCGATGCGGCGTGCCAGCTCCACATGGCCGGAGGCTTCGTCCTCCGCCGTATAGATGGCGGTGAAGCCGACGCCGAGCTTGCGGCAGGCCTGCATGATGCGCATGGCGATCTCGCCCCGGTTGGCCACGAGCACCCTGTGCCCGC
>CAZNXQ010000170.1:1834-3389 GCA_964576895.1 uncultured Desulfovibrio sp. | reverse complement strand
GCGTTTGCGTTGCCGCGCGAAGCGCGGCTTACGCAAATGGACAGCAACGCAAGGCGGTTTTTGACGGATAATTTCGGCAGTATCCACAACAGCACAGGCACATCATCAACCAAATAGTATCACAAATTATGAGTCCTGAGCTTGGCGCGGGCCTGCCGCGCTTCCCCCTTCCCTAGCAGCGAGAACGCCATGACAGCCCTCACGCACTGGGTCACCGATTTCAACAGCTTTCTCTGGGGCACGCTCTTCCTCATTCCGCTTTTGTGCGGCACGGGCCTGTTCTATACCCTGCGCCTGCGTTTCGTGCAGGTACGCAAGTTCGGCCTTGCCCTGCGCTATCTCATGGGCGGCGCCAGCCTCTTCGGGCGCCGGGCGGACAAGAGCGGCATGAGCTCCTTTCAGGCCCTGGCCACGGCCATTGCCGCCCAGGTGGGCACGGGCAATGTGGCTGGCACGGCCACGGCCATGGTGCTTGGGGGGCCGGGGGCGCTCTTCTGGCTCTGGCTGGCGGCCTTTTTCGGCATGGCGACCATCTTTGCCGAGGCCGTTCTGGCCCAGGTCTACAAAACCACCGACAGCGAGGGCCATGTGGTGGGCGGACCGGCCTGGTACATCACGCGCGGCATGGGCGCCAGGTACCGGCCACTCGCGGTCTTTTTCTCCATTGCCATCATCGTGGCCCTGGGCTTCATCGGCAACATGGTGCAGTCCAACACCATTGCCGAGGCGTTCAACAGCGCCCTGGGCGTGAACAAGCTCCTCGTGGGCGCCGTGGTGGCGGCGCTGGCGGCCCTGGTCTTTTTCGGCGGTGTGGGGCGCATCGCCAGTGTGACGGAAAAGCTCGTGCCCACCATGGCTATCCTCTACATCGCGGGCGGCATCTATGTGCTCATCAGCCATGCCGGCGCCATCCTGCCGTCCTTTGGCCTCATTTTCGCCGCGGCCTTTGATCCGCAGGCCGTTTTTGGCGGCGCGGCGGGCATCAGCATCCGCGAGGCCATGCGCTACGGCGTGGCGCGCGGCCTCTTCGCCAACGAGGCCGGCATGGGCTCCACCCCGCACGCCCATGCCGTGGCCAGAGTGGAACATCCCTGCCAGCAGGGGCTGGTGGCTATCTTCGGCGTCTTCACCACCTTTGTGATCATCACCTTCACGGCCATGGTCATCCTGGTTTCCGGCATCTTTGTGCCCGGCGCCGGGCAGGCCACGGGCATTCGCCTGACCCAGGCCGCCTATGCCGTGGACATGGGGAGCTTCGGCGGCATCTTCGTGGCCGTGTGCCTCTTCTTTTTCGCCTTCTCCACCATTGTGGGCTGGTACTTCTTCGGCGCGCAGAACGTGCGCTTTCTCTGCAATGGCCGGGGCGTGGGCGTCTACCGCATCCTGGCCGTGGCGTTCGTGGCCGCGGGCTCCTGCCTTCAGGTGGATCTGGTCTGGCAGCTCGCCGACCTTTTCAACGGGCTCATGGTCATCCCCAACCTCGTCGCGCTCTGGGCATTGCACAAGGTGGTGGTGCGCCATCTGGACGAGTTCGAGCGCCTGCTGGACGGCGCGG
>CAZNXQ010000170.1:0-1734 GCA_964576895.1 uncultured Desulfovibrio sp. | reverse complement strand
TTACCCAACGCGAAAGCGAGGAGTGATCATGCCCAAAATGACTCCCAGCGAGGCCATGGCCGAAGTCCTGGTGGAGGAAGGCGTTACCCATGTGAGCGGTATTCTTGGTTCCGCCTACATGGATCTGCTCGACCTCTTCCCGGCTGCCGGTATCGACTTCATCTCCGTGCGCCACGAGCAGACCGCCGGCCACATGGAAGATGCCTACACCCGCATGAAGGGCAAGGCCGGTGTGGTCATCGGCCAGAACGGCCCCGGCATCACCAACTATGTGACCGCCGTGGCCACCGCCAACATGGCCCACACCCCCATGATCGTCATCTCCCCCAGCGCTGGTTCCGCCTCCGTGGGCTGGGATGGCTTCCAGGAATGCGACACCTGGGACATTTTCAAGCCCATCACCAAGCTTTCCCTGCGCGTGCCGCATCCCAGCCGCGCCGGCGATGTGCTCCGCACGGCCTTCCGCGCCGCCTATGCCATGCGCGGCCCGGTGCTCGTGGATATTCCGCGTGACTACTTCTATGGCGAGATCAACGAGGAGATCCTCAAGCCCTCGCAGTATCGCGTGGCCCCCGGCGGCATCGGCAATCCGGAAATGTTCAAGCATGCCGTTGAAGTGCTGAAGAGCGCCAAGAATCCGGTCATCGTCTCCGGCCGTGGCGTTGTTGACGCCAACTGCGTGGATGTGGTGGCCCAGCTTGCCAAGCATCTCGCCGCGCCCGTGGCGTGCAGCTACCTGCACAACGATGCCTTCCCGGCCGACAATCCGCTCTGGGCCGGCCCCATTGGCTACATGGGCTCCCATGCGGCCATGCGCCTCATGGAGAAGGCCGACGTCATCCTGGCCATCGGCAGCCGTCTGTCCTACTTCGGCACGCTGCCCCAGGACGGCATCAACTACTTCCCCAAGACGGCCAAGATCGTCCAGATCGACATCAACCCCATGCACATCGCCAAGACCCACCCCATCACCGTGGGCCTGTGCGCCGACGCCAAGGACGCTTCCGTGGAACTGCTCAAGCAGCTCAAGGAAGCCATGCCGGAGCGCGACAACGCGCCCGTGATCGCCAAGGTCAAGGCCGAGCTCGATGCCTGGCAGAAGGAAATTGACGCCATCGCCGCCGAGCCCACCCTCGAAGGCCGCATGCATCCCCGCAAGGCTCTGGAAGTGGTCGGCAAGTTCGTCTATGACAACGATGCCATTGTCACCACCGACATCGGCAACACCTCCTCCACGGCCAACAGCTACCTGCGTTTCCGCAACCCCAAGCGCGACATCGCCACGCTGACCTTCGGCAACACCGGTTTCGCCTATCAGGCCGCCCTTGGCGCCCAGCTCTACTGCAAGGAAGCCAAGATGGACAACCCGGTGGTGTCCATCGCCGGCGACGGCGCGTGGGGCATGAGCCTCTTTGAAGTGCCCACCGCCTGCCAGTTCGACCTGCCGGTCATCGCCACCGTGTACAACAACGGCGCCTGGTGCGCCGAGAAGAAGAACCAGGTGGACTTCTACAACAACCGCTTCGTGGGCGCGGACATCTGGTCCAAGTCCTATGCGGACATCGCCCGCGCCATGGGCGCCGACGGCTACACCGTCAACACCCAGGCCGACCTCGCCGACGCCCTGAACACGGCCCGCAAGAACCGTCGTCCGGCCGTCATCGAAGTCATGACCGACGGCACCCGCCTTGCGCCGCCCTTCCGTCGCGACGCCCTGGCGCTGCCCACCCGCTA
>CAZNXQ010000169.1:0-3402 GCA_964576895.1 uncultured Desulfovibrio sp. | reverse complement strand
TCGGCGTCAAGGTCGAGGGCGACTCCGTGTGGCTGCCCGGCGTCATGAGCCGCAAAAAGCAGGTGGTGCCCAACTTTGAAAAGGCCTTCAAGTAGAAGTCATTCCATACTTCGTATGAAATGACTCCAATGCCGGACGAAAGTCCGGCGCGGCGCGAAAAGCGCCGTGAATGAGCCAAATCATATCTTTTGGCGAATGCTCTTCATACTTCAGCCCTTAGGCTGAAGTATGGAATGAGTTCTACAAAGGCCGCCAGCGCTTCCCATGCCGGGACCGGGCATCCGGTCCCGGCATTTTTCTGTGCCGGGCTGGCCTTGCAGGCCGGGAACAAGTGCTCTAGCATATCCGGCATGTCCGCCACTCCTCCCCCTGCAGCGAAGCCCCTGGGCAGCGGCGCAACGCTGGTTCTTCTGCATGGCGACGCCGACCCACAGGCAAGCCTCGCCGCGCTGGGGCATTCCGGGTGCCGTCCTCTGGTCACGGTCCTCTGGCCGCCAAATGCCTCTCCGGCCGTGGAAAAGGCAGGCCGCGCACTGGGCGAGCGCCTCTTGCGCGAGGGCGCGCTGTCCGCCTTTGTCTGGCAGCCTTTGACCACCGGCGACTGGCGGCAGGGCGCCAATGTCGTCCTTGCGGCCATGACACACGACGCCGGGAGCGCGCTCCCGGAATTCGTCCTTCTTCTTTCCTCTTCCGTCATACCGGAAGACGGCTGCCTGCGCGCCATGACGGGGCGCCTCGCCGCGGAGCCGGACATTGCGGGGGTCTGTCCGCTCCTGCTGGCGCCGGCACAGGACGGCGCGCCGCGCCGTGTGCGTCATCTGGGCAGCGTTTTCGACAGTCGGCGTCAGATACATACGCTGTATGAGGGCATTCCCGCGGCGCATCCGCTCGCGCAACGGCGGCGGCGCTTTCAGGTAGCCCTTGAGGACGCCCTCATGGTACGCCGGAGCGAGATATGCGCGGCGGGCGGTTTTTCGCCGCAACTGGACGATCTTGCCCCGCTGGATCTCTGCTTCCGCCTGGGCGGCGGCCGGGCGGCCTTTTCCACCGAACCCGAAGCCCTTGCCACGCTTGCCGACATCCATGCCGGCTGGCGGAGCGCCGCCTGCTGGAACAGTCTTGTCCAGCGCGGGCGCATCCCCCCGGACACCGCGCACCCGGATTATCATCTGCATGTCCGTGCCGATGGTCTGACCTATGGACTTGGGCCCTGGCTGGAAGAAGGGCCACGCGGCGTCGAAATTGCGCCCCAGGGCGGGAGCTGGACGGACGCATGGCTGCGCTGGCGGCACGCGCCCGAACCGGCAAACCTGCTGCGCCTGCTGGCCGGTTCCGATGCCGGGGAGCTTTCGCGCCTTGTCGACCACTGCCGCTCCTTTCCCTGCATGCTTCCGCATATGTTCGCCTGGTATGCCGCACAGGCCCGGCACATTGAGGATTTCGCCCGCAGCGGACAACTGCCGGAACTGGAGGCGGAAGCCGCGCGCTGGCGCAGAAGCCGGGCACGGTTCCATCACCGCATGCTCAGGCCGGGGATGCGCGCCCTTGCCGATGCAGGATTGTGGGCCTGCTCGCTGGATGCCGCGTCCTCTTCCTACGATGCCTGGATGGAATTGCGCGAACCCGTCCTCCCCGTCAGCCGGGTGGAGGCGGGCAGGGAGTGGCCGGAAATCGCCGTGCTCATGCCGGTCTGGAATCCCCGCCCCGCGCATCTTGCGGCAGCGCTGGATTCCGTTCTGGCGCAGGGGTATGACCACTGGCAGCTCTGCGTGGCGGACGACGCCTCCACAGACCCGGAGATCCCGGAACTGCTGCGGGCCTATGCCGCCAGGGACGCGCGCATCCGACTGACCATCCGGGAAGAGAACGGCCATATCTCGCGGGCGACCAACAGCGCCCTTGCCCTGACGGATGCCCCCTGGGCCGCATTTTTCGATCACGATGACCTGCTCGCGCCGACGGCCCTTGAGGAAACCGCCGCCGTCATCGCCGCACGGCCAGACGTGCGCCTCATCTATACCGACGAGGACAAGATCGACGCCGATGGCGTGCGCCGTACCCCCGTCTTCAAGCCCGATTTTGATTTTGATCTCCACAGCGTGGGGCACCTTGCCACCTACGCCACGGATCTGGTGCGCGCCGTCGGCGGCCTGCGACCGGGCATCGAGGGATCGCAGGATTTTGACCTCAGCCTGCGCGTCACCGAGCGGCTCGACCCGCGCGCCGTGGCCCATATCCCGCGGGTGCTCTACCACTGGCGCGTCCATGAGGGGAGCACGTCGGGCAGTCTCTCGGCCAAGCCCTATGTGCTGGAAGCCACACAACGGGCGCTCATGGAAAGCGCGCGCAGACGCGGGCTGGCGGTCGAGGGGGCGGTATCCGACCGCAACAATTACTTCAGGCTTGCCCTGGGGGTGCCTCCGCACCTGCGGTGCAGCGTCATCCTCCTGGCGGATGCGGGCTATGCCGGCCGTCCGGCGCCCCCGGCGCTCATGAAGGCCCTGAGCGGACTGGCCGCACGCATGCCGGTGGAGTTCTGCTGGCAGCCACTTGCGCCGGAGGCATCCCGGCCATGGGCCTGGGCCAGCGACATCCTGCCCATGCCCCGTCTCCTTCCCCCTGCCGGGCGGCACTGGAGCGATGCCTGCCGGGCGGCCGCCCGCCTGGCCCAGGGCGATGTGCTCTTCTTTCTGCACGCCGGGCTGACGCCGGTCCTGGACTGCCGGCCGGAACAGCTGGTGATCCAGGCCGCACGCCGGGATCTTGCCATGGTGGGGGGACTTGTCTGGAAGGGGGGCGTGCTCTGGAACGGAGGCTTCGCCCCGGATGTGACGGGCCTGCCCTTTCCGCTGCTGCGCGGAGCCACGCCGGAAGACCTGCAAACCCATTGCTGGGGGCAATTCCTCCTGGCCCGGCATACGCTGGGCGTTGCCCACCAGTGCATGGTTTGCCGCAGGGAGCTCTTTCTTGACGGCATGGGCCCCGATGCCCGCATGGGCAGCCTCGCGGGCGTGGACTACACGCTACGCCAGGAATCCGCGGGGCGCTTCACCCTGGTTTCGCCGTGGGGGCAATGGGAACTTCCGGCGGATGCGGAGCACGAGCTCCTGACGCCGGAGGCGGAGGCGCGCTTCCGCGCGCAGTGGGGCGAAACCGTGCAGGGGCACGGTCTGCGCAATCCCCATCTGCGCGCCGCGCCGGATTATGGCTGGCGGATCATCCTTGATGGAAGTACGGAGCGGGCGTCCTAGAACGGCTTGGTAATGAAATGGCTTTATTATACTTTTTGGTTGATGGCGCCCAAGCGCTGTGCGGACAATGCCGCAATTATCCGTCAAAAACAGCTCTTTCAGCGCTGGCTGCGTCAGAGAAAAATTTTCTTGGTCGAGTACCTGAGTACAC
>CAZNXQ010000168.1:2160-3455 GCA_964576895.1 uncultured Desulfovibrio sp. | reverse complement strand
CCAGCGGCTCCATGGCGGCGCCCGCGCCGCAGAGGATGGCGCGCGTGCGTTCCAGGTCCGCGCTCTCAAGGGTATGGCGCACGCGCGATTCCCCGTCGGCCAGGGCCGCGCCGATGAGATAGCGGTGCGAGAGGGACTTGGACGCCGGGGCCGGGATGACCACCGGCGCGTCGTCCGGGCCCGTGGTGGCTGCGCTCTGTTCCGTCATTTCAGATACCTTCTTCGTCATCGTGGGCCCCGCTGTCCAGATTCATGCGGTCAAGCTGGGGCCCGGTGGGATAGGAACCAAGGATGCGGAAACTCGTGCAGGCGTGCCCAAGACGCCGGAGCAGGTCCGCATGCCGGGGATGATCCAGATCGCTCTCCACATCGGCAAAAAAGACGTATTTGCCGAGCTGGCCGTGGAGCGGCCGCGATTCGAGCTTGCGCATATTGATGCCGTCCGCAGCCAGCAGCTCCAGCACGGTGGAAAGCGCCCCCGCCCTGTCCGGAAGCGTGAACAGGAGCGAGGTCTTGTCCGCGCCCGCCTGGTCGCCGGGCGTGGGCCGGGGCACCACGCCGGCGCGGGCGTTCGCCATGCGCGGCGCGATGATGACAAAGCGCGTCCAGTTGCCGGGCTCGTCCTCGATGCGCCGGGCGAGAACGCCCAGATCGAGCAGGTCCGCCAGCTTGCCGTTGCCGATGGCCGCGGTGTCCGCCTCGGCCACGGCGCGCTCGGCGGCGGCCGCCGTGGATTCCACCGGCACCAGGGCCGCCGCGGGCAGATGCGCGCGCAGCCAGCCGCCGCACTGGGCCAGCGGCTGCGGATGGGAATAGACGGTGCGGATCTTGGCCAGACTTTCCGCGCTGGAGAGCAGGCAGTGGGAAATGCGCGAAAACAGTTCCGCCTCAATGACCACGTCATGCCTGAGGAAGAGGTCAAAACTCACGCCCACCGTTCCCTGAAGGGAATTTTCCAGCGGCACCACGCCCAGCTCGCAGGCGCCGGAGCAGACCTCTTCAAACACGCCCGCGATGTCCCGGCAGGGATGAAAGCGGGCCGCGTGCCCCAGATATTCCACGCCCGCGAAGTAGGAAAAGGTCCCCTCCGGCCCCAGGTAGGCCACGTTCTGCGGCCGCTGGAGCGCGCGCGAGGACGAAAGGATCTCGCGCCAGATGGCGCGCAGGTGCGGCTCCGGCAACGCGCCGGGATTGCGCGCCGCCAGGGAATCGAGCAGATCCCGCTCCCGCAGGGGCTTGAAGATGATGCCCGGCGCCTCGGCCTTGATGCGGCCCACCTCGCGGCTCAGGGCCGC
>CAZNXQ010000168.1:0-2060 GCA_964576895.1 uncultured Desulfovibrio sp. | reverse complement strand
GTCTCGGCATGCACCAGAAAGGTGAAGGCGCTGGAATTGCCCACCAGCATGCCCTGGCCGCGCCGCAGGAGAGAGAGCGTGTCCGCGCAGACGCGGTGCCCCAGGCCCACGGTCTCCACCCGCGTGACGCGCGCGGGCGTGAGCTGCTCCCGGCCCTGGGCGAGCTTGCACTGGGCCACGATGGTCTTGAGCTCGCCCACGGCCGCGACCGGAACCACGATGCCGCTCACGCCGCGTTCCAGAATGCCCGCCGCCAGCCGGGCGGTTTTCAGATCCGCCGCTTCGGCCAGAACGGCATCGCTCTGGGCCAGCAGATTCTCCACCGGGATGACCTCCCAGCCTGAAGCCAGCACCACCCGTTCCCCGGCGCGGAGGCGGGTCAGGGCGGCCTCCTCGTCGGCCTTGGCGGCCAGGGTGACGCGCGGCGTCTCCTCATCGGCCCAGACCTCGCAGCGCGCGAGCGACGCCGCCTGCGCCGCGTCTTCGGCCGGAACGATGACGCCGTCCACGCCCGACTCCAGCGCCAGGGTGAGGGCGCCCTTGTCATAGGGCACACAACGGAAATAGATGCGCGACATGATCACTCCCCTACGATCTCAAGGGCCTGCTCCACCGTGGCGTTTTCATGCACAACGGCGCGCAGCGCCCGCACCAGCTCCACCCGGCGCGGATGCTGGAAGACATTGCGGCCCATGGAAATGCCCGCGCCGCCCGCCTTGAGGGAATCCGAAACCATCTGGAGGATCTCGCGGTTGGAATCCATGCGCTCGCCGCCCGCGATGACCACGGGCACGCAGCAGCCGGCCACCACATCGGCGAAGCTTTCGATGTCGCCGGTGTAGGAGACCTTGACGATGTCCGCGCCCAGCTCCACGCCCACGCGGGCGCAGTGGGCAATGGCCGCCGGATCAAAGCTGTTCTTCACCTGGGGGCCGCGCGCGTAGACCATGGCCAGCAGGGGCATGTGCCAGTTGTCGCAGGCTTCGGCCACCCTGCCCATGTCGCGGAGCATGTCGCGCTCATTGACATCGCCCAGGTTGATATGCACCGAAACGGCGTCCGCCCCGTGCTTGAGCCCCTCTTCCACCGTGCCCACCAGGGTCTTGGTATTGCCGTTGGGCGACAGGGCCGTGGATGCGGAGAGGTGGACGATAAGGCCGATATCCTTGCCCGCGCTGCGGTGCGAGCAGCGCACCAGGCCCTTGTGCATGAGCACCGCGTCCGCCCCGGCCTTGGCCATGTCGTTGACGGTCTCGCGCATGTCGATGAGGCCGTCCACAAGGCCCATGGTCACGCCGTGGTCCATGGGCACGATGATGGTGCGGCCGGTGGTGCGGTTGAGGATGCGCTCCATACGAACCTGTTTGCCGAGGTACATGGGGAAGACTCCTTGCGTTTGCCCGCCAGCGCCGGACCGGACCGGCGGAACAAAAAAAGGCCGCCGGCATATGCCCGCGGCCCTGAACTTCACGTTGGCGGCGATATGACGTCAGCGCAGTTCCCGGCCGCAGGCTCCCGTAAAGTACGCAAAAAACCGACGATCAGCGCCGGTGACGTACTGGAAAGCTGCGGGGAAACGAACGCTCGACATAAAAAACTCCGTGTTTTGTGAATAGCTTCGCCGGCCTTTGCCTGTCAAGATTTTTTTGCCGCTGCCGGCAAAAAAGGCCGTCCTTCCCGCATCACTGCTGCTTCTGCCCCGGCGCGGGAGCCTTGAGCCGGTGGCTGTACATGGTGATCATCTGGCCGAAATAGACGGTGAACAGCGGAAACATGATGAGGCCGAGCAGCGACAGGATCAGGCCCAGGATCATGCCGATGGGCGTCACGGGATTGATGTAGCAGCCCACCGTGGAGGCGTTCATGCCGGACCACCACTGGGCGTACCAGAAATTCTTGATGGCCGGGTTCACCGCCTTTTCCGCCACATAGAAAATCAGGCCGGACATGTAGATGACAGGCACCAGCACGAGCAGATAGGACGCGAAAACCGTGGTGGCGAGATTCTCCGTCACATAGGTCACCACCATGACGAGCGCCACGATGCCCCGCACGATGGG
>CAZNXQ010000167.1:0-3472 GCA_964576895.1 uncultured Desulfovibrio sp. | reverse complement strand
CCTGGAGACGGCTCACGCGCAGGGGGCGCGGCGTGCCGTCCTCGCCGATGCAGGCGAGCGCCTCCTTGGCGCGGACGGCACCGTGCATGATCCTGCCCACGGCCAGGCGTCCGAGATAGTCGGAATAGTCCAGATCCGCCACCAGCATCTGGAAGGGCTCGTCCGCGTCGTGATCCGGGCCGGGGATGAAGTCGAGGATGGTCTCGAACAGCGGCGTGAGGTCCCTGCGTTCGTCCCCAAGGCCGCGCATGGCCACGCCTTCGCGGCCGATGGCGTAGAGCACGGGAAATTCCAGTTGTTCCTCGTTGGCGCCGAGGTCGATGAAGAGATCATAGACCTCGTTGAGCACCTCCTGGGGCCGCGCGTCCTTGCGGTCGATCTTGTTGATGACCACAATGACCGGCAGCCCGGCCTCCAGGGTCTTGCGCAGGACAAAGCGCGTCTGCGGCAGCGGCCCTTCCGAGGCGTCCACGAGCAGGATGGCGCCGGTAGCCATGGAAAGCGAGCGCTCCACCTCGCCGCCGAAGTCCGCGTGGCCGGGCGTGTCGATGATGTTGATCTTGACGCCGTTCCAGTGCACGGCGCAGTTCTTGGCGGCAATGGTGATGCCGCGCTCGCGTTCCAGATCCATATTGTCCATGACGCGGTCGTCCACATGCTGGTCCGCGCGGAAAACGCCGCTCTGGCGAAAAAGCGCGTCCACCAGGGTGGTCTTGCCGTGGTCAACATGGGCGATGATGGCGACATTGCGGAGTGATGCGTTGCGTTCCATGGAAAGTCCCGGAAAGAGGAGGAAAGGGCGCCGCGTCCGGTGCCCCGGCGCGGACAGTGTTGAGCCGCGTTTTTTCTAGCCGCGCCCTTGCCCGAAGTCAACAGCGGGCGCCCCGCGCGCCCTGCTGCCGCGTCCTGGGGCGCGCTTCGCCCCAGCGGGGGGTGGGCCGCTTGCCTGCGGCTCCGCCATGCCGTATGGTCGGGCAACAACCACGGGCGCCCCGCGCCCGGAACAGTGAGGTCTGCCATGTACCGCAATGCCAAGAATGTGGGCTATTATATGATCGGCGACGGCGCCCTGGCCCAGCTTCAGGACATTCTCGCCCCGCGCCGCGAGGCCATGCCGGATGCCCCGGCGGTCTTCTTCCTTGATCACTATTTTGACAACAGCAACCTGCGCGAACAGTTGCCCGTTCAGGAATGGGACATGGTGGTCTCCGTGGACACCACCGAGGAGCCCACCACTGACAGCGTGGACGGCTATACGGCCGACGTGAAGGCCTTTCTCAACGGCCGCGCGCCCTGCGCCCTGCTGGCCTTCGGCGGCGGTTCCACGCTGGACACCTGCAAATGCGTGGGCAACCTGCTCACCAACCCGGGCGTGGCGGCGGACTACCAGGGCTGGGAACTGGTGAAGCATCCCGCCCCGTACAAGGTGGCCGTGCCCACGCTTTCCGGCACAGGTTCCGAGACCTCGCGCACGGGCATCATCTGCAACGAGGCGAAAAATCTCAAACTGGGCATGAACAGCGACTACACCATGTTCGATCAGGTGCTGCTCGACCCGCGCCTCACCGCCACCGTGCCGCGCAACCAGTATTTCTATACCGGCATCGACACCTTCATGCACTGCTTCGAGAGCCTGGACGGCGCCTACCGCAACACCGTTGTGGACGCGCTCTCGGAAAAGGCCATCGACCTCTGCAAGCGCGTGTTCCTTGGCGATGACATGATGAGCGACCACAACCGCGAGCTGCTCATGATCGCCTCCTTCATGGGCGGCATGGCCGCGGGTTTCGTGGGCGTGGTGCATCCGCTCTCGGCCGGCCTGAGCATGGTCCTGCACATGCACCACGGCATCGCCAACTGCTATGCGCTCTCGGTGCTGGAAGACATCTATCCCGAACCGTACAGGCTCTTCCGGGAAATGATGGCCAGGCAGAAGATCGACCTGCCCACCGGCATCTGCAAAAACCTCACGGACGCCCAGTACGAGGCGCTCTATGAGGCGAGCATCGTGCATGAAAAACCGCTCATCAACAAGCTTGGGCCCAGGTATCGCGAGATCCTGACAAAGGAAAACGTCATCAGCCGTTTCAAGCGCATGTAGGGCCTCGCCCGCGCCATGCGGGTACCGGGCGCAGCGGGAGCGGGCGAAGGGCCGCGCGGAACCGGGACGGAGAAACCATGCCCACTCTCATGCTCCTCGGCAATTGCGTGGCCCAGCGGCTGGAACGGCTCGTGGAGGCCTGCGCCCCCGCCGCGGGGAAGGGCGCCGGGGGCGAGGTTCCGGGCCACGGCTGGCGCGTGCTCCGGGCCATGCCCGTCTATCAGCTGGCCACGGGACCGGCCCCGGACGAGGCCCTGGCGGCGCAGGCGGCGCGGGCGGCGCGCTGCGACCTTGTGTTCAGCCAGCCCCTGTTCCGTTTCGGCCCGTGCAATACGGAAGAACTGCGCGCGCGGCTCGGCGACCGGCTCAAACTCTTTGCGGCGCCCAATTTCGAGGCCTATTTTCCCGATGTGCTGGATATGGGCGCGCCGCGCGAACCGGCGCGCGTTACGCCGCCCCTGGACTGGCACAGCCGCGTCATCGTCCAGTGCCGGGCGGCCGGTATTCCTTCCGAAGAGGTCGGCGCCGTCTATCCGGCGCACCCGCTTTTTCGCGAAAAGGCCGTGGCCGCCGCTCTGGAACGGACCTGGCGCACCTACGAGCGCCGCGAGCAGGGGCTGGACATCGGCACCCTGGCCGTGGCGCGGCGCTGGTACCGGCGCGAGCCGCTCTTCCACACCTGGACCCACCCCGCGGAACGGCTCCTGGCCGTTCTTCTCGATGGGATCCTGGCGGAGCTCGGCATGACCGCGGATGCCCGCGGGGCGTCCTTGCGCCGCGTGGGCTGGAACGGCGGCCCCCTTGACGCCGGGGACGAAGCGGGCGAGAGGAAGGAAGACGGCGCGCCCGCTTGCGCTGTTTCCGCTTCCGCCGCGGAGGGAGCGGACGATGGCGGCGCCGGGCCGTCGTGGAGCTTCGGGTTCAACAGTTGGCCCATCATCACGCGGCAGCACCGTCTGTTCGGCTTTCCGGGGCGGGAATGGTTCCGCGTGGCCGGGGCGCGGGTGGACATCGCCACCATGGCCCTGGCCTGGTATACCTGGTATGACCTGCATCCGCGCACCTATGCGGCGGCACTGGACGCCGCGCGCGCCCGGCTGGAACAGGGACGGTGACGCCCCGGCCGTGAACGCGCCAAGAACGGAGAACTGTCCATGGAGATGAAGATCAATTTCAGCGGCCGCGCCATCCGCTATACGGAAGAGGAGATCGCGGCCGTGGTCGAGGCCATGCGCAGCGCCGACCCCCTCACGCAGGGGCGGTACATGCGCGAGTTTGAAAGCGCCTTTGCCCGCTATCAGGGCGTTGCCGAAGGCTCCTGCTTCACCACCATGAACGGCTGCGCGGCCCTGGAAATGTCCGCCCAGCTCT
>CAZNXQ010000166.1:0-3481 GCA_964576895.1 uncultured Desulfovibrio sp. | reverse complement strand
TGGCGCCGCAGGCGGCGGTGGCCATGTCGCGGGTCCTGGCCGCCGAGCAGGCCAGAATGGAACGCCAGCAGGTGGAAAAGAGCGAAAAGTCCGAAGGGCCGGACATCCAGCCGGACGGACACCACGGTTCCGCCTGGTTCGGCAGCCGGCGCGGCCGCGCGCGCCGTGGCCTGCTTGCGGCGGAAGCGCCGGACGAGAGCCGCCCCCCCGCGTCGCCTCTGGTGGGCAATCTGCTCAATGTAAAGGTTTAGACGCGCCGGAAGGACGCGCAGCCACGACGACGGGAGGGCTTTGTTCTCCAATGCCGTCGGGCGATATTCCTTAAGTCCGTCTGGAGCGCAGCGACAGACGGATGCTGGTGCCGGAAGGATCCTAAAAAATAAGATACTTCGGTGCTGGCAAGGAAGGGAAAAATTTTCGCAGGGAGTGTACTCAGGTACTCGACCAAGAAAATTTTTTTCTGACGCAGCCAGCGCCGAAGGAGCTGTTTTTGACGGAGAATTCCGGCAGTGCCCCCACAGCACAAGCGCGTCATCAACGCAAAAGTATACCAACGCCTACGGGAATCCCATGCCCGACGATATCCTCTTCCTTCTTTTCATCGGCGCCTGCACCCTGCTGGAGCTTCTCGTACTCGGCGGGGCGCTGGTCTTCTATCTGCGCCTGCGCCGTTCCGAAAGCCTGCTCAACACCCTTCAGGACAACCAGCAGAGCCTGCTTGCGCGCATCGAGATGAACGCCCGCCTGGAACGGGAAATCGTGGCCACCTTCGCCCAGCGCCAGGCCGAACTGCGCGAACTGGACGAAAAGCTCTCGGAGCGCGTGACCGAACTGCGCCGCCTGCTGGAACAGGCCGAGGGCATTTCCCGCTCGCCGCAGTTCCTGCGCGAGATCATCCTCAATGGCCGGCGCAAGGGCCTTTCCAGCCGCCAGATCGCCCGCAACGCGGGGCTGAGCGTGGATGAGGTGGAACTGATCCTCGCTCAGGAGCCGTAACCGGCGCCCCTGCCCCGGTTTTCATTTTCACCTGCCGTCTGTCCCCCCCTACCGTTCCCAGTCGAACAGATCCGACACCTCCACATCCAGAGCCGAGGCAAGCTTTTCCAGCGTCTGGAGCTTGCAGGTGGCGATGCGGCCGTCGCGCGCGCGGGCGACCGTATCCGGCCCCACGTTGGACTGGAACTGGAGCTCCTCGTACGTCAAATTTTTTTGACGCATCAACTTACCGAGATTACTCACAAAAGGCATACATCCTCCGTTCCTGAGCGGGCTTTTTGCTTGGATGTAGCCTAGAAATTCTTGACATCCACTTGGCTAGAGCCTAGTAATTGGCCACGGGCCAATGTGCCGGGCGTTTGCTCCCGGGGGGCAAAAATTTGTACGGCACGGGGAACGGCCCGCATTCGGGAACCTTTTCTGAAAGGAAGGAACACAATGAAAAAGATCGCGACGCTTCTTTTGGCGGCCGGTCTGGTGTTCGGCGCCGCCACCGGTGCCAGCGCCATCGACTTCAAGGCCAAGGGCCAGTGGATCATGTCGTTCGACTACGGTGAGAACGGCAACTTCATGGGCAAGAACGGCGGCCACACCAAGACCGGCTTCGGCAACGGAGAGGACGACTTCGAGGCCCGCCAGCGCGTGCGCCTGCAGTTGGATGCCGTGGCTTCCGAAGCCCTCTCCGCCACCTTCGGCGTGGAAATCGGCAAGAATATCTGGGGCAAGGCCGGCAGCGACAAGCAGGGCGGCGCGGCGCTCGGCGCCGACCAGACCGGCATCATCAAGGTGCGCTGGGCCTACCTTGACTGGATGGTGCCCCAGACCGACCTCAAGGTGCGCATGGGCATCCAGCCCATGGTCCTGCCGAGCTACACCATCGGCGGCAGCAACGTGTTCTGGGACGATGTGGCCGGCATCACCGCCAGCTACCAGGTCAACGACATGGTGAACATCACCGCCGCGTGGGCCCGCCCCTACAATGACAACTATTCCGGCACCAACTGGAGCGGTGACTCTGACCGCGCCGGTTATCTGGACAACCTGGACGCCTTCGCCCTGCTCGTGCCGCTGACCTTTGACGGCGTGAAAGTGACCCCCTGGGGCATGTATGCCGCCATCGGCCCCAACACCTTCCGCAAGAGCAATGACGAGGGCACCCGTGCATCGGATGATTACTTTGGCAGCGCTTGGAAGGCCGAATCCAAGGGCCAGACCCTGAGTGGCCTCTTCCCCGTGGGCGGCGCGCGCCACAAGAACTTCAAGAGCGCCAACAACGTGGCCAGCCGCCATCTGACTTCCTACGGCAATGCCTGGTGGGGCGGCCTCACCGGCGAGCTCACCATGTTCGATCCCTTCCGCCTGGCGTGGGATTTCAACTACGGCTCCGTGAACTGGGAAGACGACGGCCGCCTGAACCGTCAGGGCTGGATGGCCAGCCTGCTGGCCGAGTACAAGCTGGACTGGGCCATCCCCGGCATCTACGGCTGGTATGCCTCCGGTGACGACAGCAACCCGGCCAACGGCTCCGAACGCATGCCTGTCATTTCCGCGGGCAACAGCACCAACGGCTTCTCCAGCTTCGCCTTTGACGGCGAGCCGAACATCGCCCGTGACAACGTGATCGGCCACACCATGGTCGGCACCTGGGGCGTGGGCGCGCGCTTGAAGGACATGAGCTTCATCGAAGACCTCAAGCACACCTTCCGCGTCAACTTCATGGGCGGCACCAACAGCAAGTCCATGGCCAAGAAGATGTCCCTTGCCGGTCTGTGGGCCAACGGGACCGACCTCACCGACGAGTCGCATCCTAGCTGGTCCGTCGGTCATGAGTCCATGTACCTGACCACCGGCGACACCGCCCTTGAGCTGGGCCTGACCAACTCCTACAAGATGTACGAGAACTTCACCATCAACCTGGAAGCCGACTACATGGCCCTGTGGCTCGACACCGGCAAGTCCGCGTGGGGCGCCCGTCATCGTAACGGCGATGCCATCCCGCAGACCAAGGACGCCTGGAACATCAACGCGAGCTTCGTGTATTCGTTCTAGAGCGTTTACGCAATGAAATTGCGTAACGCTCTGGCGGCTGCGGGAGCAGACGCCCGCGCCGGAATAAGGCGGAAAACCACGCTTTTCCGCCGAAATGGAGGCAGCGAAACCTGAGGAAAATATCTGCCATACAGATATTTTCCTCAGCAAAATGCTCCAGGTTTGAAAGGGATTTTGGGCCCGTGGCCCAAAAATGGGGCACTTTCCGGAAAGCCGAACCAACCTTCGCGGCTTTCCGGAAGCACCCCATCCTAGGCGGTGGGCGGAACGGCGGGTGCCGTTCCGCCCCGTCAGTTTTTTCGCCACAAATGCCGTTGCTGTCAAGCGGCCGCCCGGCGGTCGCAGGAACGCGCGCGCAGGCGTTGTTGATGGATGTTCCTTAAGTCCGTCTGGAGCGGAGCGACAGACGGGTGCTGGTGCCGGAAGAATCCTAAAA
>CAZNXQ010000165.1:0-3496 GCA_964576895.1 uncultured Desulfovibrio sp. | reverse complement strand
CCATATCAGGTGTATTGCCATTTGGGCTAAAATTAAATGACGACACTATCTAGGACAGCGCCCGCCCTTCGGCACGGCGCGCATCGGCCTCACGGTCCAGCGCGCGCAGGGCGCGGGCCAGAGTCAGCCAGGCATCCGGCCGGTCATGAAGGCGGACACTGCGGCGGGCGAGCATTTCCGCCATGGAGGGATCTTCGCCGCCATCCAGATAGAGCTCGGCCAGTTGGAGCAGCGCCTGGGCATCATCGGGATTGCGCAGCAGGGCATCATGCAGCAGTTCCCGCGCCTCGGCCCCCCGGCGCTGGCGCGCGGCCAGCCGGGCGAGCTGGCGCCGGGCCGTGCCGGACGTGCCGGGACGGACATCCTCCAGGGCTGCCGCGCGTTCATAGCAACGCCGGGCTTCCCCGCGGCGCCCGCGCTGTTCGTGAAGGCGACCGAGCCGAAGCCAGGCATAGCGGTATTCCGGCGCCATGGCGGCACTGCGCCGGTAGTAGCGGGCCGCGGCCCGGAAATCGCCGAGATTCTGGCAGACCGCCCCAAGATTATAGGAAATCTTGGCGGCCAGCGCCGGTTCGGCGGCATGGCGGAGTGCCGTCTGAAACTGGCGCCGGGCCTCCGCGCCTCTGCCCATGGCCGCGAGACAGACCCCCAGGGAATTGCGCGCCATGGCGTTGCGGCTGTCGGCCAGAAGGGCCATCTTGTATTCTTCCATGGCGCCAAAGACATCTCCAAGGCTGTAGCGTCTGTCCGCGCTGATGTTCAGGGCCACGGAATCGCACACGCCGACGCGGGGTTCCGCTTCCGGCAGCAGCAGGGCAAACTCCAGGGCCTTGAGCGCGCACGCCTCGCTTTCGTCCTTGCGGAACTCCAGAAAGGGATAGGCCGCAAGACCGGCGGCGGCGGAAAGTCCCGCCTCGCGCGCCGCCACGCACAGGGCGGCATAGAGCGGGCGACAGACCTCCCCTGCGGCATCGGGATGAAAAACAATGAGGCTGTTGCTGCCATAGCGGCCGACCAGCTCCGGAGGCGGCGCCGGAAGGCGTGATGCCGTTTCCGTCAGGAGCCGGGGGGCCTCCTTCAGCCAGGGCTCCATGCCGGCATCCTCAGCGGACGCGTCGCCCTGGGGCGAAAACCGGACAATGGCCAGCGCAAATTTCCGGCAGGCGTCACGCGCCATGCCGAAGCGGCGCAGAAACTCCCCGTGGCTGACGATTTCCCCTCCGGAAGCGGGCCTCGCGGCCCCGGCGCGGGCTGTCGGCGCGGAAGCCTCCCCGTCTGTGCGGCTGTCCGCCGGTTCCCGGAGGGCGTCCCGCTCAGGGGCCGAAATCTCCGGCTCCGCCGCCAGCAGCAGGCGGTCGCCCACCTCAGGCGGCGCGGTGGGATCTTCCAGATGGAGGATCTCCGCCAGAGCCTCGTCCCGATCCACCCGGAGCAGAACGATCTCCCCCTTGAGCGTGCCCGGCGCGCCCTCCGGCGAACGCCCCCGCACATGGAAACGCTGCCCTTCGCAGGCTTTGGCCTCCTTTCCCAGACTGACCCTGAGCCTGTCCAGAGCCGGACATTCCAGCACCACGCCCCCTTCCCTGAGGATCTGGGCAAAGGGCATGACGGCCTCCGCGGCACCGCCCGCAAGCGCCCGTTCCGCCGCATCGGCGGCAAGCCGCGCCCTGTCCCTGAGTTTGCGCGCCTGGTCGAACATGGCAAGGGAAAGCTCAGGGCCGGCCATATCCTGCGGATACAGGGCATGCCCGGCGCACAGCCGGGGCCTGAGCGCAAGCCCCGTCGCCGGGTCCTGCACGCGCGCATCCGCCATGCGCGCAAGCGCCTCCCGCGCGAGCCTGTGGCAGGCGCCGCGCCCGGCAGCGGGAAACAGCAGCCCTATTTCATAAGGCCCAAGGCGTCCGGCGCGCGTGTCCGACGGAAGGCCCGCCATGCAGGCCTGGGCCAGGGCGCGCATCGTCTCCTCGCAAACGGCATAGCCCAGGGCACGGGCCATGGCCTCGCCGTCGCGCCAGCGCAGGACGGCCATGCCCAGGCAGAGCCGGTGCAGGGGCGCGGGGCCGCTGACGGAACGGCCCGGATCGCGCATGACGGCACGCAGCAGTTCCACTTCCGCCTCCATGCGCGCCAGCAGGGCGGACTCCGTGACAAGATCCGTGCCGGGGTCGCGCTCCATGGCCCTGGCCCGTGCCAGATTTTCCAGACACAGGGCCGCTATGGCCGGAAGATGCGGCAAAAGACGCCGCGTTTCGCGGCAGCGCACGCCATGCAGCATGAGCATGCCAAGCCCCTCCCCCCGCCAGACAAGGGGCAGAAGCAGGCGCCGCTCGTCCCCCAGAAGTTCCGGCTCCTGGGGTGCGCCATGGGTGGGGAAATAGAGGGCATGACCCGTGAAGGAAAGAAAGGCGCCCAGACTGGCGCAGAGCAGGCCCTCCATTTCCATGAGGTCGCCACGGGTCAGGACAAGGGAAGCCTGAAGAGTTTGCATCCGCAGAGTCTAGACGGGCGTCGGCAACTTGTCTAGAAAATATCTTGAAAATGGCGGCCGATCCGGCGCGCCAGCCGCTTCCCCGGCAGGCGATGCCCGCATTGACAAGGGCCGGTCGGCATGTTTTTCTCATGCCGGGCCGGAAGAACGGCCCGGAAGGCTGAACAGTCCCGCCCCGCGGGGAAATGCCGCGTGGCAGCGTGCCGCGCGCAGACCGCAGGAAGCGCCATCCTCCAAGGAGCAGACATGCCCATCAAGAACGGCGACACCATTCGCGTCCACTATACAGGCACCCTGTCCGACGGCACGGTGTTCGACTCTTCAAAGGAACGGGAACCGCTGGAATTCACGCTCGGCACAGGCGCGCTCATCCCCGGTTTCGAGGCGGCGGTGGCCGGGCACAAGCCCGGAGAAACCGTCACCGTGACCATTCCTCCGGCCGAGGCCTACGGCGAGGCCGACCCGGAGCTGGTTTTCACCGTGAGCCGCGCCCAGGTGCCGCCGCACATCCCGCTGGAGGTGGGCACTCCGCTCCAGCTCTCCAACGAGCAGGGCCAGATGGACGTGACCATCACCGAGGTGGGGCCCGATGAGATCACCCTTGACGCCAACCATCCCCTGGCGGGCAAGGAACTCACCTTCGAGATCGAAATCCTCGACAAGAAATAAGCGCGGATACGGAAGATTATATTATACAATGCGATTGATGGATATTCCAGATTCCGTCTGGAGCGGAGCGACAGACGGATGCTGGTGCCGAAAGAATCCTAAAAAATAAGATCCTTCGGGGCTGGCAAGGAAGAGAAAAATTTTCGCGGGGAGTGTACTCAGGTACTCGACCAGGAAAATTTTTCTCTGACGCAGCCAGCGCCGGAGGAGCTGTTTTTGACGGAGAATTTCGGCATTACCCACACAGCACAGGCACATCACCAACCAAAATATAACAAAGCCATACGGAAAGCCCATGAGCAGCAATACCGGGCGCCACAGCGCCATCCAGGCCATCAC
>CAZNXQ010000164.1:0-3511 GCA_964576895.1 uncultured Desulfovibrio sp. | reverse complement strand
CTGGAACGCACGCGCGCCATCCTCTGCGGCGCGGGCGCCGCCATGGAGCCGCTGGGCGCTGAGCCCGCGGGCTGGCGCGTGCGCGGCATGGCCGGGGCGCCACGCGGCGGGCACGGGCGCCCGCTGGCGTGCGATGTGGGCGAATCCGGCACCACCTGTCGTCTGCTCACGGCCGTGCTGGCGGCGGGCGAGGGCCTGTTCCGCATTTTCGGTTCGGGCCGCATGCACCAGCGCCCCATTGGCGAGCTGTGCGACATCCTCGTGCGTCTGGGCGCCGGCGTGACTTTTGAAGGGACCGGCGGTTGCCCGCCCTTCCTGCTCCAGGCGTGCGGGCTCGCGCCGTCTCTGGCGGACGGCGTGGTGCGCGTGGGCATGGAATCCTCAAGCCAGTATTTTTCCGGCCTTTTGCTGGCCGCGCCCCTGTGCCCCTCGCCGCTCACTCTGGAGCTGGCCGGGCGCAAGGCCGTGTCCTGGCCCTATGTGGGCCTGACCCTCCAGTGCCTCACGGATTTCGGCATCCGGTTCCGGGTGTCCATGCGCGCGCGGGAGAGCGACCCCTGGGAGGCCCTGTCCGGCACGGCCTGGCGCGCCCTGCACGACGCCGCGCCCGGATGCCTGCGCGTCACGGTCTGGCCCGGCGCCTACCAGCCCGGAGACTATGCCGTGGAAGGCGACTGGTCGGGGGCTTCCTACTTCCTTGCCGCCGGAGCTCTGGGCGGACGGCCGGTGCGCGTGGAGGGCCTGCGCGCGGATTCCCTCCAGGGCGACCGCGCCATGCTCGACATCCTGCAGAAGATGGGCGCGCGCGTGAAGGTGGAGGCGGACGCCGTGACGGTCTTCCCCTCCCGGCTGCACGGCGTGGAACTGGATATGGGTTCCTGCCCGGATCTCGTGCCCACGGTGGCCGTGCTGGCGGCCTTTGCCACGGGCTCCACGCGCATCCGCAATGTGGCGCATCTGCGCCTCAAGGAATCGGACCGCATCGCGGCCCCGGCCGAGGAACTGGGCAAGGCGGGCGTGGTGGTGGACGCGCTCTCGGACGGTCTGCTCGTGAGCGGCATGGGCGGCCTTGCGGGGCATGTGCACAACCGGCCCGACGCCCCTCATGTGCGGGAGGATGCCGCGCTCTCGGCGCACAACGATCACCGCATGGCCATGTCCCTGGCGCTTCTGGGCCTGCGCGACCCCTCGCTTGACGTGCGCGCCCGCCTGGACGACGCCACGGTGGTGCGCAAGTCCTTCCCGCAGTTCTGGGAGCTCTGGAGCCGTCTCGCATGAGCGCGGAGAACGGGGCGGCCGGAGCGCGTCCGTCCCTCCCGGAGCGCACCGCCATCATCGGCTGCCGGGGGCGCATGGGCCGGATGCTGCTGACCAGGGGGCGCGAGGCCGGCCTCGCCATGTCGGGCGTGGATCAGCCCCTGACGCCGGAGGCGCTGGAGGCGGCCCTCGCCGGGGCGGACCTTGCCGTGCTGTGCGTGCCCGCGGCGGTTTTTGCGGACGTTGCGGAGGCGGTGGCCGGGCATCTTGCGCCCGGCGCCATCCTGGCGGACATCACGTCGGTCAAGGAGCGGCCTCTGCGCCAGATGGAACGGGCATGGGCGGGGGCCGTGGTGGGCACGCATCCGCTCTTCGGGCCCAGACCCGCGCCCGGAGCCGATCTGCCCGTGGCCGTGGTCGCCGGGCGCAACGCAACGGCGCGGCATCTTGCCCGTGTGGAGGGCTTTTTCGAGGCTCTGGGCTGCCGCACCTTCCGCTGTTCCGCCGCCACCCATGACCGGGCCATGGCGCATATCCAGAATGCGAACTTCATCACCAATCTTGCCTATTTCGCCCTGCTGGCGGGCAAGGAGGAGCTGTTGCCCTTTCTCACGCCCTCCTTCGCGCGCCGGAAGGCGGCGGCCGCCAAGATGCTCACCGAGGATGCGGAGCTCTTCAGCGGGCTTTTCGAGGCCAATGCCTACAGCCACGAGGCCGTGCGCCAGTACCGCAAGATGCTCAATGTGGCCGCCGCTGGCGACATTGACCTGCTTTGCCGTCGCGCGCGCTGGTGGTGGGAAGAGGGCGGGGCTGCTCCGTCTCGCCGGAGAGGTCCGTGCCATGGATGCCGCCGCGTTGCACGGCGTCCGCGCCGAAGCGTCCGCGCAGGACATCCAGGGCCCTGTCCAGCCGGCGGCGGCGCGCCTCTTCCTCAGGCGCGGGCAGGCCGCCCCTGCCCTGACGGCCGGAACGGGCCGCCGCGCCGGGCAGGAGGAGCTGCTCCGCCGGGGCCTCGAAGCCGGACACGCTCAGGCCGATGAGGCGCACGGGCTGGCTGGGGCATTCCTCCTCCAGCAGCTCCCGCGCGGTCTCGAAAATGGTCCTGGTGGCGTCCGTGCGTCCGCTGAGCGTGCGTGCGCGCGTGATCTGGCGAAAATCCGCATACTTGAGCTTGAGGGTGATGGTGCGCCCGGCCAGACCGTTGCGCCGCAGGCGCGCGCCCACGCGCTCGGCATGGGCGAAAAGCGCCCGGCAGAGCAGCTCCCGGTCACGCACGTCACGGGCAAAGGTGCGCTCCGCGCCTTCGCTCTTGACCGCGTGTTCCGGCGTCACGGGCCGCGGGTCAATGCCGTGGGCGCGTTCGTGGAGCGCCAGCCCCCACTTGCCGTAGCGGCGTTGGAGAACTTCGCGGCTCAGGGCGCGGAGCTGGGCCACGCGCGTGATGCCCAGGCCGCGCAGGCTTTCGGCCATGCGCCTGCCCACGCCGGGCAGCCGCGTCACGTCCAGGGAAAGAAGAAAGGCATCCACCGCTTCCGGCGGCAGGATGAAGATCCCGTCGGGCTTGTTCACTTCGGAGCAGATCTTGGCGAGGAACTTCACCGGCGCCAGGCCCACCGAACAGGTGAGCCCCCCCGTGACCTCGGCCACGCGCGCCTTGACGGCGCGGGCAAGGGCCTCCGGCGGTCCGAACAGGCGCTCCAGTCCGGAGGCGTCCAGATAGGCCTCGTCGATACTGGCCGGTTCCACCGCCGGGGAGAATTGGCGCAGGCAGGCCATGATGCGGGCGGAAAGCTCGCTATAGCGGCTGCCCCTGCCCCGGATGAAGATGCCCTGCGGGCAGAGGCGCCGGGCCGTGGCTATGGGCATGGCCGAATGGACGCCGAAGCGCCGGGCCTCGTAGGAAGCCGTGGAGACGACGCCGCGCCGGCCGCCGCCGATGATGACCGGCTTGCCCCGAAGCGTGGGATCGTCCAGTTGCTCCACGGAGGCGAAGAACGCATCCATGTCCAGATGGAGGATCATGGCGGTCTCCCGGCTGCGCCGATCGCGCTGGAGCGCGCGAGGGGCGGCGCAGATGTATGGCAAACCTTTTTAATGCGGCCTGAGCTTTGGTCAGACCCTATTAATGCACTGCAGGTCGGGATGCGGCGCGTTGTGTACTGCCGCAATTATCCGTCAAAAACAGCCTTTTTTGCGCCGGCTGCGTCACTGGGCGATTTTTGTCGGTCATGTACCTGAGTACACTCCCTCCAAA
>CAZNXQ010000163.1:0-3519 GCA_964576895.1 uncultured Desulfovibrio sp. | reverse complement strand
TGCCGACGCAGGCGAGGAGCAGCCCGATGAGCGCGCCGATGACGCCCTTGAGCAGGTTGCCGGAAGCCAGGGAGGCCACCACGGTGAGCGCGAAGACACAGAGCCAGAACTGCTCGCAGGCGCCGAACTGCATGGACGCGGCCGCCAGCGGCAGCGAAAAGAAGAACAGGGCGCTCACGCCCACCAGGCCGCCAAGCACGGAGGCAAAGAGCGACGCGTTGAGCGCCAGGGCCGCCTTGCCCTGTCGCGCCAGGGGATGGCCGTCGAAGGTGGTGCAGAGCGCGGCCGCGGTGCCCGGCGTATTGAGCAGAATGGCCGAGATGGAGCCGCCATACTCCCCGCCGCAGTAGACGGAACCGAGCATGATGAGGGCCAGTGTGGGATCCAGTCCGAAGGTGAAGGGCAGCAGCAGGGCCACGCCCAGGGTGGAGGTCAACCCCGGCACCGCCCCCATGATGATGCCGAATGCCACCGATGCCGCCATGAGCAGCAGATGGAGCGGATCGACGAGATAGGCAACTGCCAGGCTCAGATCGAAGGGCATGGCGAACTCCCGGACCTGGCGCCCGCGGGTTCGCGCGGGCGCCAGGGCAACAGCCAATTAGAGCATTTTGTGGGGGAAATATCCATTTTCCCTCACTTCGCTGCCATCATTTCGCGTCCGGAACGCGGTCTGGACGCCATTCGGCGCGGGCGCCAGTTACCGCCGCCAAAGCGGCCTGGATACTTTCATTCCCAACCCACTCTACTTCTTGTATCCCACGCTCTTGAGGATGTCGGCGCTGGTGGCCGTCTCGTCGCTGATGATGCGCGCGAAGGCCGCCGCATCCTGATAGTCCGGCAAAAGCCCTATGCGCTTCATGTCTTCGATGTAGGCGGGGTTTTCGTTGATCTTCCTGATGAGGTCCTGGAGGTATTCCACGCGCTCCGGCGCCATGCCCTGCGGACCCACAATGCCGCGCCGCTTGATGGAAACGAGGTCGATGCCCAGTTCCCTGAGCGTGGGGGCGTCCTTGGCCAGTTCATAGCGTTCGGGCGTGCCCACGGCGAGGATGCGCGTGTTCTCCAGCCGAAAGCTGCTGGAAAGCGAGCCGAAATAGCAGTCGGCCTCGCCGCTCTGGAGGGCGGGCCCCACCTTGGAGCCGCCGGTGTAGGGGATGATGTTGAACCTGGTGCCGGTCAGCTTTTCAAATTGCAGGAGAAACGTGTGGTCGCCGCTCAGCTTGCCCACGATGGCGGCCTTGACCTTGCCGGGATGCTTCTTCACAAAGTCGAGAAACTCCGGGAAGGTCTGCCACTTGCTGCTCTTGGCCACAAGGATGCAGTTGGGGTCGATGAGCAGATTGGCGATGGGCAGAAGCTGTTCGGTGCGATAGCCGGGGGTGCCGGGTTTGCGTACCATGGGCTGAAGGTTGATGCTCGGCAGGTCCACCCCGGCGATGAAATAGCCGTCCGGCTTGGCCTCGGCCACTTCCGTCCAGCCCAGTTCGCCGCCCGCCCCGGCCTTGTAGACGATGACAAAGGGCACGGGCATGAGGCCCTTGGCATATTTTTCCAGCAGCCGGTGGACCGTGTCGCTGCCGCCGCCGGGATTGAATGCCGTGAGCAGGGTGACGGGCTTGTCCGGATACCCGGCAGCCCCGGCCGCAAGGGCCGTCCCGCCAAGAATGAGAGCCATCACGATGCCACAGAGAAACTTCTTCATGGTTTCCTCCCGACGCGCCGCACGCGGCGGCGGTGTTGAGTTGCTGAGCCCGTGTTCCGGCCGTGGCCGGCGGCGGCCCGGAGGGTAAAGGCCGCCGACGGCACGGAAAGGACGCCTATTTCTGCCCGTAGCCGAGACTCTTGAGCACTTCGGCGCTGTTCAGCGTCTCCTCCCGGATCTCCCGGCCGAATTCTTCGGCAGTCTGAAAGACAGGCAACGTGCCGAGTTTTTTCATGCCTTCGATATAGTCCGGATTGTCATTGATTTTCCGGATCACGTTCTGCAGATAGGCCACATGCTCCGGCGCCATGCCTCTGGGCCCCGCCAGACCGCGGCGCTTGACCGACACCACATCCACCCCCAGTTCCCTGAGCGTGGGGATATCCCCGGCAAGTTCGTAGCGTTCCGGCGTGCCCACGGCCAGGCAGCGGGTATTGTCCATGCGGAAGTGCCCGCTGAGTGAGCCGAAATAGCACTCCACCTCGCCGCTTTGCAGCGCAGGCCCGACCTTGGGGCCTCCCGTATAGGGAATGATGTTGAATTTCGTGCCCGTGGCCTTCTCGAACTTGAGGATGAAGATGTGGTCGCCCGTAAGCTTGCCCACAATGGCAGCGCGCACCTTGCCGGGATTCTGCCGTGCGTATTCCACGAATTCCCTGAAATCCCGCCACTTGCTGTTTTTGTTCACCATGATGCAGTTGGGGTCGATGAGCAGCCCGGCAATGGGCTGAAGCTGGTCTGTCCGGTAGCCCGGCGTGCCGGGTTTGCGCACCATGGGTTGCAGCGTGATGTGCGGCAGGTCCACGCCGCCGATGAAATAGCCGTCAGGATTGGCATCGGCCAGTTCGGTCCAGCCGAATTCACCGCCCGCGCCGGTCTTGTAGGTGATGACAAAGGGCACGGGCATGATGCCCTTGGCGTATTTCTCCAGCAGACGATGGACGGAGTCGCTGCCGCCACCGGGGCTGAAGACGGTGAGCAGGGTGATGGGCCTGTCAGGGTATGTTCCCGCGCCCGCGGCGATGCAGGTTCCGCACAGGAGCGCGAGTACCGCCAGGAGACCAAGAACCTTTTTCATGCGTTCCTCCCTTGGACTGATGGAACTACAGCACACCCCGGCGTTCGAGTTCCGCCACGGCCGCTTCTGCCGTGGCAGGAACGGCCTCCGGCAATTCGGCATCACTCACCGCCACCCTGGGAGCATTGAGGCCGTGGCCGGTCAGGGTGCAGACCACGCTTTCGCAGGCAGCGAACGCGGGGTCGCGGCGCCTGATCTTTTCCAGCGCCGCCACGGCCACGCTGCCGGCGGGTTCCGTGAACAGGCCCTCCTCACGGCCCAGCTCACGGATCATATGCACAAATTCCTCGTCGCTGACGCTGAAGATGCCGCCCCCGCTCCGCTTTGCCACCGCCAGGTCATACTTGCCCCAGAACGGATCGTTGTTCATGATCGCATCCGAGAGCGACGGCTTCTTTTCCACCGGAGTGACGGTATCGCGGCCCTCAAGCCAGGCCGTTTCCGTGGGATTGCAGGCCGAAAGCTGGACACCGTAGAGCCGCGGCAGCTTCCTGATGAGTCCCATGTCCAGCAATTCCCTGAAGGACTCGTACATTGCCACCAGGCCGGCGCCGCCGCCGCAGGGCACGACCACCGCATCGGGCGCGTGCCCCAGCTGGCGCACGATTTCATAGCCTGCCAGC
Organism: uncultured Desulfovibrio sp.; assembly: GCA_964576895.1. GTDB lineage: Bacteria > Desulfobacterota > Desulfovibrionia > Desulfovibrionales > Desulfovibrionaceae > Desulfovibrio. Next base: position 113 of record CAZNXQ010000163.1, on the reverse strand, counting down.
CGCTTGGCCGCCACGCGGAAAGGATTCGGACCGCCGCAATTCACCCAGCGAAAACGCCCGCTGAGTTCCGCGCAGACCCGGCTGGCCTCGGGCATGCCGCCCCTGACGCGCAC
>CAZNXQ010000162.1:0-3523 GCA_964576895.1 uncultured Desulfovibrio sp. | reverse complement strand
GCCGCCAATCTTGACAGCATTCTGCGCAAGCTGGGCGAGCAGATCGTCAGCGGCCTCTGCTTTGACTGCGCCGACGGTGAGGACGAGCTTACGGCCAGCCCCTGCGCGCACTGCGAGGAGCGGGGCATGGCCGCCGCCGAGGCATTCATGCAGCGCCTGCCCGATATCCGGCGCCTGCTGGCGGGCGACGCCACCGCCGCCTACGAGGGGGACCCCGCGGCGCGCAGCCCTGGCGAAACCATCTTCTGCTATCCCTCGCTGACCGCCATGTTCCATCACCGCGTGGCCCATGAGCTCCAGCGGCTCCAGGTGCCGCTCATCCCGCGTATCATCGCGGAAATGGCGCATTCCGCCACCGGCATCGACATCCACCCCGGGGCCGCCATCGGCGAGGAGTTCTTCATCGATCACGGCACGGGCGTGGTCATCGGCGAAACCTGCGTCATCGGGCGCGGCTGCCGCATCTATCAGGGCGTGACCCTGGGGGCGCTCTCCTTCCCCAAAAATCCGGACGGCACCCTGACCAAGGGCATCCCGCGCCACCCCGTCCTGCGCGACAACGTCACCGTCTATGCCGGAGCCACCATCCTCGGCCGGGTCATCATCGGCGAGGGCGCGGTCATCGGCGGCAATGTCTGGATCACCGAGAACGTGCCCGCCGGGGCGCGCATCTCCCAGGAGAGAACGGCCCGGCAGGGCAATGGCGACCAGGGGGCGGACGCGCCGGAAAACGGCGCGGGCTCCGGCGGAGGGACGCGGTGAGCGGGCGGACGACATGGGCCGGACGCGCCGTTGCGGGCGCGGTGGCCGTGCTGCTGTGCTGCGCCCTGCTCACGGCCTGCGCCGGGCAGCGCCTGGAAGTGAAGCCGCGCGGCCAGACGGTCTTCAGCGTGGGGACAGGCAGCCGCTAGACCGGCCTGCCGGGATGCGATGAAGGGACAACGCCTCTGCATCCGGCAGGAAAGGCCAGAGGATTTTGCCGGAGTTCAACGCTGCCCGCGCGTCTGGTGCCCGCGCGTCTGGTGATAGACCGCGGGCACCATGTACATGAGGCTCATCTGGCTGTGGGTGGGCGCGTACTGGGTGGCGACCACGGTGGTGCCGAGGTTCCAGAGGCGCGAATCCTCGCCTTCTCCGGCCGAGGGCGGCCCGAAACGGCCCTCCACCATGTCGAGGATGGCCTGGGCGCGCGCCCTGTCCGGCGCGGGATAGTCGATCTTGATGAACGCCAGGGGCGCATCCGTTCCGCGCCCGTAGCAGACGGCCATTTCCGTGGCGCCGGGCACCACGCGGGCGGCGTCGTAACTGTCGCAGATCCTGCCGTCGTCCTCGCTCCGGGCGACGGCCCCGGCCTTTTTCAGGGCGGCGCGCATGCCCGCGCGCGTGGCCGCGTCGAGCTTTTGCCCGAACAGTACGGCGGCCGGGCGCCCTTCCCCGGCCATGAGCCGGAGCTCCTCCACGGCTTCGGGCACTCCCTCCATGGCCGCCGCATAGAGCAGCAGGACGGCCCGCTGCGGGTTCACGGCCACGCCGCGTCCCACGCGGTAAAAATGGCCGAGACGCCCCAGGGCCTCGCGCTGGCGCTGCGACGCGGCCCGGCTGTACCAGGCCGCCGCCGCCGCGTCGTCTCTGGGCACGCCGCGCCCGTGCTCATACAAAAAGCCAAGATTGTACTGCGCCTCAGGCTGGCCCTTGCGCGCGGCAAGGTCGAACCAGCGCGCCGCTTCGGCGGGGTTGGCCTCCATGCCGCGCCCCTGTTCGAGCATGCGGCCGTAATTGCTCATCCCTGAGGCATTGCCCGCCTCCGCCGCCCTGGCGAACCAGTGCAGGGCGCGCCCCATGTCCGGCTCCACCCCCTGGCCCTGGTCATAGAGGACGCCGAGATTGTTCATGGCCTGCCCGTCGCCTTCCGCCGCCAGACGTTCCCAGATGCCGCGGGCCGTTGCCACGTCTCCGGCGGCGAAGGCCCGCGCCGCATCGCCGGCCGGCCCCTGGGGCCAGATGCGCGCCGGTTCGGGCGAGGCTGCCCGCTCCGGGGCGGCGGCCTCCGCTCCGGGCACGGCGGCAGCCGCAGCGGCCGCACCCGCCGCGGCCTGGGGCTGCGCGCCGGCCGCTGGCCGCGCCGGCAGACGCTTGCCACCGGCGGGGGTCGTCCTTTCGCTCCCGGCGGCCTTCTTCGGCACGGCCTGGGCCGCGCCCGCGCACGGGGGCACCGCGCTCCCCGCAGCCAGCAGAACAGCCAGAACCAGAACGCCGAGACGCGGGAGGCCGCGGCGGGCGACTGCGCCGAAAGATCTCACAGCTGGCCGGGGTCTCTTCATGGGCGCGGAGCACTGGGTCATGGTCGGTCTTCCCTGCCGGCGGCCGTTCCCCGCTTGGGGCAGCCGAGGCGCATGAAATCCGTTTCCGGGAGGTGGGTCAGGCGGCTGTCCGGCACCAGAACATGCCCCGGCCAGTCGCGGATGACGGCGTCGAGCCTTTCCATATCCACATAGGCGAGCAGGGCCGGCCAGCGGTCGGCCATGCGCCGGAGGATGCGCGCATAGGTTACTTCGCCGCCATGAAAGCCGTCAATGAATTCACAGTCGCCTGAGGCGAAGGCGCGCGGGTCCGTGCAGTCCAGCGCATCAATGCCCCGCGCCGCGAGCGCTTCCCGCAGACGGAAGAGATGCGGCCACGCTTCGGGCGTCCGGCGCATGGCCTCCAGCACCCGGCCGGAGAGCGGCGCGATGAAGACAAAGGTCTGGATGCCCCGCGAGCGCAGCCGGCACCAGATCTCGGCCAGGGCGTCCAGATGCTCCCCGGCTGGCCCCTCCTGCCCCGGCCGCGCCCGGAAAAACGCCCTGGAGCCCTGCGCCACCTGGGCGAGCGTGTCGCGGAACTGGAAGTCCAGCGGCGGCTTCTGCCCGGTGGCTTCCGCCGTGGCGTACCACGAGCCGTCCGGCCCGAAGCCGTCATCCGTCTGCTGGGCCATGATGCCGAAGCGGTCTTCCCTAAATCCGGCCCCCATCAGGCCGAGCAGCGGCGCGGCCAGCTCGCGGAACGAGATCTTGCCTTCCAGCAGCCACTGCCACGGTTTTTTCAGGCTGGCAACGCCATAGTTGTAGGAACCGGCGGTGGGGGGCACCTCCCTGAAGGGCTCCGCCTCCCACTGGGGCAGAAACCACCAGAAATCCAGCCCCAGAATGACCGCCTGGGGCCTGTGCAGGCGCAGCATGGCGTCCACGGTGGAACGCAGCACCGCCAGGTTGCCCGCCACGCCGCCCATGTTGCAAAACGGCCTGCGGAACCAGGCCCCCCGGAACTGCATGACGCGCGAGGAGCCCACAGCGGCGATGTCCGGCCTGAGGGCGGCATAGAGTTGCAGCTTGTAGTCCACGAAATCCTGCGAAACGCCGGAGCCGAACAGGACGAACCTGCCGGACGCCTGGGCGGCCACGGCGCGCTCCACCGCCGCGTCGCCGCTGGCGTGGAGCCACCAGGCGGCATAGGGCGCCAGAAGCAGCAGCCCCGCCAGCCCCAG
>CAZNXQ010000161.1:0-3557 GCA_964576895.1 uncultured Desulfovibrio sp. | reverse complement strand
GCGTGGCGCTCTCCCGCCACTGGGAACTTGGCGGCGAGGGCGCCCTGGAGCTGGCTGATGCCGTGGTGGACGCCTGCAACGAAACGACCGAGTTCAAGCCCCTCTATGACTGGGAAATGCCGTTCAGGGAGCGCATCGAGCTGGTGGCGCGCGAAATCTACGGCGCGGACGGCGTGGACTTCTCCTCCGAGGCAGCGGCCAAACTGGAAAATATCCAGAAGCGCGATGACGCCGGCGAGCTGGGCCTGTGCATGGTGAAGACCCATCTTTCCCTCTCCGACGATCCGGCCCTCAAGGGCGAACCCAAGGGCTGGCGCCTGAAGATCCGCGATGTGCTCATTTACGGCGGCGCGGGCTTCGTGGTGCCGGTTTCCGGCAAGATCACCCTCATGCCCGGCACCGGCTCCAATCCGGCGTTCCGCCGGGTGGATGTGGATACCGAAACCGGAAAGGTCAAGGGGATCTTCTGAAAACTTCCCGCATCCTCTGCAACGGAAACGAGTTCATGGCGGCAAAAATTCTTGACGGCGCGGCGCTCAGCAGGCGCATCCTCGATGAGCTGGGAGAGGAAGTGGCGGCCCTGCGGACCGCGCGCGGCACGGTTCCCGGACTTGCCACCATCCTGGTGGGGGAAGATCCGGCCTCGGTCAGTTATGTCACCCGCAAGGTCGCCACGGCGCGCGCCCTGGGTTTTCATGAAGTGCAGGAGACCCTCCCCGCCACTGCCGGCGAGAAAGACGTGCTCGCGCTTATCGGGCGCCATAATGCCGATCCGCGCATCCATGGCATTCTCGTCCAGCTTCCCCTGCCCCGGCATATGGAGGAACGAAGCATCATCCACGCCATCGCCCCGGAAAAGGACGTGGACGGCTTCCACCCCGTCAACCTCGGCAAGCTGCTCATGGGCGATGCCACGGCCTTTCTCCCCTGTACGCCGGCGGGCATCCGGGAGATGCTCGTGCGCGCGGGCGTGGAGCTGGACGGGGCGGAAGTGGTTGTGGTGGGCCGCTCCAACATCGTGGGCAAGCCGCTGGCCGTCCTGCTCGGCCAGAAAGGCCCCGGCGGCAACGCCACGGTAACGCTGACGCATACGGGAACGCGGGATCTTGCCGCGCACTGCCGCCGGGCCGATGTGCTCGTGGCGGCCGCGGGCGTGCCCGGTCTTGTGCGGGCGGAGTGGATCAAGCCCGGCGCCGTTGTCATTGACGTGGGCGTCAACCGCGTGGGCTTCAACGAAACGACGGGCAGGCCCATCCTCTCCGGCGATGTGGATTTCGCGGCCGCTTCCCAGGTGGCGGGGATGATCACGCCCGTACCGGGAGGGGTCGGGCCCATGACCATTGCCATGCTCATGAGAAACACGGTGCGTTCGGCCCGGCAACATCTGGCGGACTGACCCATGGCCTTTCCCTCCCTTGCCGCCACGCGGGACGCCGTTGCCGATGCCATGCGGGCCAAGGCGGGCCTTCCCGCGGGGCGTGTCCTGCTGCTGGCCATGCTGGGTGGCGCCTATATCGCTCTGGCCGGCTTCGCTTCCACCGTGGCGAGCTGCAATCTGCTTGCCGCGCCGGAAACGTATGGCCTGGGCCGTTGCGTGGCCGGGCTGCTCTTCCCTGTGGGGCTGATCCTGGTCGTGGTGGGCGGCGGCGAACTCTTCACCGGCAACTGTCTCATGCCGGATGCCGTCCATCAGGGCCTGGTCACGCGCGGGGAACTGCTCCGCAACTGGCTCCTTGTCTATGCGGGCAATTTCGCGGGCGCGCTCGTGGTGTCAGGCATGCTCCATATTTCCGGAAGTTTCTCTTCGGGCGCCGGCACTGTGGCGGCGGCCGTCATCAGGACCGCCGCGGCCAAGGCCGGTCTTGGCTGCCTGGAGGCCTTCACGCTCGGCATTTTCTGCAACTGGCTCGTCTGCCTTGCCATCTGGCTGGCAGCCCGCGCGGAAAACGCGGCCCAGAAGGCCTTCGTGCTCTTTTTTCCCATCTGGATATTTGTCGCCAGCGGCTATGAGCATTCCGTGGCCAATATGTATTATCTGAGCGCGGGCCTGCTGGCGGCAAGCGACCCCGTTGCGCTGGCGGCCTCAGGGCTGCCGCAGGGCGTGGAAGCCGGCCTGGCCCTTCCGGCGCTGATGCAGAACCTGTTTTTTGTGACCCTGGGCAATGTGGCGGGAGGCGCCATTTTCGTGAGCGGCGCCTACGCCCTGGCCTGCGGCGCATCCCGGAAGAAACGCCACAGGGCTTAGAGCGTTTTCGCGGGGAGACTCCCTGGCCTGCAGAGGGCTTCCCCGGCAAAATGCTCCGGGATTTCGCGAAATTTCCGCGCGGAGGGCATCATGTCCGGTTCGATCATCCTCCTTGTGCTGGGCGCGGCCTTTCTCCACGCCACATGGAACATCATCGTCAAGGGCGGAGAAAACAAGCTGTACGAAACGGCCATGAACGCCCTGGGCGGCGGGCTGGGCGCCATGTTCCTCCTGCCCTTCCTTCCGCTTCCGGATCGGGCGGCCTGGGGATTCCTCGCCCTGTCCTGCTGCTGCCACCTCACCTATTATCTCTGCATTGCCGCCGCCTACCGCGTGGCGGACCTGAGCCTGGGCTACACCATCATGCGCGGCACGGCCCCCATGCTCACGGCCCTGGCCCTCTGCCTGCTCGGCGTGCCCCTTGGCCTTGCGGGCTGGGGCGGCGTCATCCTGCTCTGTTCCGGCATCCTCATGCTCGCCCTGGAGCAGAAGCTGGCCCACAAGGGCAGCCTCAGGGGGGTGCTGTACTCCCTGCGCACCTCTTTCGTCATCATGGGCTATACCCTGGCAGACGGCTACGGGGCGCGCCTTTCCGGCGACAGCGTGAGCTATACCTGCTGGATTTTCTTCCTCAATATCTTTCCGCTGCATATCTATATCCTTGCCCGCTACGGGCGAGACTATCTTCACTATCTCAGGCGCCGGGCCGTGCCCGGCATTTCCGGCGGTCTGTGCGGGCTGGGCTCCTACGGCATCGCCATCTGGGCCATGACGCTCGCGCCCATCGCCCTTGTGGCCGCCCTGCGGGAGACCTCGGTCATCTTCGGCATGATCATGGCCGTCCTCTTCCTCGGCGAGCGGCTTACCCTGCTCAGGCTGGCGGCCATCGTCCTCGTCATGGCCGGCGCCATGATCATCCGCCTGGGCTGAGGACGGGGAAAACGCGGCCCGGCTTCCCCGGCGATTCCGGCGAGGGCGGCGCGCGTGCCGAAAAACACGTGCGCCGGGCACGCCTGCGCCAGCAGCCGCAGTGAGTCATTTTTGCGTCATAAGTCGAAACAGACTTGCATTTTTACGATGATCTCCCCCAAACCAAGTCTGGTTTGACTCAAAAATGTCCGTCCACTGCCGACGTTCCGCGCGACGCCCCCCTGCACGCGCCCGCACGGCAAGGGATACCGCGCCATGTGCATTATGGCACAAGGATTGCTCTTTAAAAAACCAACAACGCCAGATGCGGGAGGGAGTATGGGGGAGACGCCACAGCATGGTTTGAAAGGCCACGAACGCGAAGAGCTGGAAAAAACCCTCA
>CAZNXQ010000160.1:0-3590 GCA_964576895.1 uncultured Desulfovibrio sp. | reverse complement strand
TGCCGCCGAGCAGCCGGAATTTCTGAGGAAAATTCTGGAAGATGAGCGGAAACGGAAGCTGGAGCATCGCGTCGCCATGCGTGCCCCGACGGCGGACGGCCATGCGTAGGCGCTTCTTTCTGCCGACGGCGCCCCCCGGCGCGGGCGAACCCCTCCGCTTTGCCGGGGACGCCCCGTGGCTTGCCCCGCTGGCGGGCTACAGCGACCTGCCCTTCCGGCTGCTCTGCCGGCACTACGGGGCCGCGGTCTGCGTGACGGAAATGGTCAGCGCCAAGGGCCTCGTGTATCGCAGCCCCGGCACCGGCGAGCTGCTCCGGAGCCTGCCCGAAGACCAGCCCCTGGTGGTCCAGCTTTTCGGGGGCGAGCCGGAGGTCCTGGGCGCGGCCGTGACGAGCCTGCGCGCCGCGGGCTATGCCTGGTTTGACTGCAATATGGGCTGCTCGGTGCCCAAGGTCATGCGTCAGGGCGCGGGCGCGGCCCTGCTGGGGGACGAAGCGCGGGCGCTGGCCTGCGCGCGGGCCATGACGGCGGCGGCAGCGCCCGGCCGCGTGGGCTTCAAGCTCCGGCTCGGTCTGGACAGGGAGCACATCATTCTGCCGGACCTGGCCCTGCGTCTGGAAGACCTGGGCGCGGGCTGGCTGACCCTGCACCCGCGCACGGCCCGGCAGGGCTTCGGCGGCAGCGCCGACTGGGAGGCCATTGCCCGGCTTGCGGAGCGGCTTTCCATCCCGCTTCTGGCGAGCGGCGACCTCATGAGCGCCGAAGACGGGGTGCGCTGCCTGGAGCGGACCGGCGCGGCGGCGGTCATGTACGCGCGCGGCGCCCTGCATGATCCCGCGGTTTTCGCGGCGCACGCCGCCCTGTGCCGGGGGGCGCCCCCCCCGGTGGCGGACGCGGCGTCGCTCAGGGCCCTGATCGGCCTCCATGTGCGGCTTGCGCGGGAGCATGCCGCCGGTGACGGCGCGCTCTGGAAGATGCGCTCCCTGGTGCCGCGCTATGTGCGCTTTCTGCCCGGCGTGCGGGTCTTGCGTCAACGCTTGTGCCGCTGTACTGATTGGCAGGAGCTGGAGGCGGCTCTGGACGAATTTCTCGGCGCTGCCGGCGCCTGAACCCTTGGGCCGTGACACGGTCGGGAGCCATCATGGATGTTCTTCGCGCAAAGACCGCCGGGTTCTGCATGGGAGTGAGCCTGGCCCTGCGGACGCTGGAAACGGCGCTTGCGAATCAGGGGGGCGACGCTCCGGCGCGGGCGCGGCGTATCTGCACGCTGGGCCCCATCATCCACAATCCGCAGGTGCTGGAGCATTTTGCCGGGCGTGGCGTGGTTTGCGTGGAGGACGCCGCCGACCTGGGGCCGGGTGACCATGTGCTCATCCGCGCCCATGGCCTCCCGCGGGAGGAAGAGGCCCGCGTGCGCGCCAGCGGCGCCGGTGTGGAGGACGCCACCTGCCCGCGCGTCAAGGGGGCGCAACTGGCCATTGCCCGCGCCACCCGCGATGGTGCCGCGCTCCTGCTTTTCGGCGAGGCCGAGCATCCTGAGGTGCGGGGCCTGCTTTCCTACGCCGCCGGGGCGGCGCGGGTTTTCGGGAGCCTCGCGGAACTGGAGCGGCTGCCCCTGGAACCCGGAAAGCCCCATGTGCTGGCTTCGCAGACCACGCAGGACCGCGATGCCTTTGCCGCCATCGAGGCGTGGCTCAATGGGCGCCTGCCGTCGCTCACGGTGCTGAACACCATTTGCGGCGCCACGCGCGAGCGCCAGGAAGAGGCGCGCCGCATCGCGGGCGCGGTGGACGTCATGGTGGTGGTGGGCGGCCGGGCAAGCGGCAATACGCGGCGTCTGGCCGCGCTGGCGGCCCAGGCCGGGGTGGAGACCTTCCATGTGGAACGGCCGGAAGAGCTGGATGCCGAAAGATTTGCGGGAAAATCCCGCGCAGGCCTAACGGCTGGCGCATCCACGCCGAAAAGCCTTATTGACGCCACCGAAGAATGGCTGGCGTCACTCTGAGCATCTTGGCGTCCGAAATGCGTTGCCCACGGCGGAAGCGGGCGTTTTTTCCACGTTGACGTTGCGGAACGTCAACGGAGACAGGCTTCGACGTTTTCCGGTCCAACGGCGCAGGCGCCGCCATCCGCGGGAAACGGCCGGGCCTCTCCGACCGGGCTCCCCGCGGGGATGGGCGGCCGGAATTCACCAGGTACGGAGGCATCATGGCCGAACTCACCAATATTCTGCTTGAATCCGGCACCAATGAGCTGGAAATGGTGGAATTTTACCTGGACGAGACGCTCCTTCCGGGCGACGCGCTGCTGGAGGGGCTCACGGCGCAGGCCGCGGGGCCTGACGAAGCGGCCGGCTATCGCGGCTACTATGGCGTGAATGTGGCCAAGGTGCTGGAGATCATCCGCATGCCCAAGGTCACGGAGCTGCCGGAAGTGCAGCATGAAAGCGTGCTGGGCGCGTTCAATCTCCGCTCGCGCATCATCCCGCTGGTGGATCTCACCCTCTGGCTCGGCAAAACACCGGCCGCCCGGCGCGCGGAAGAGCCCAAGACCATCGTGACCGAGTTCAACAACGTCACCACGGCCTTCATGGTGTCCGGGGTCAACCGCATCCACCGCATCAGCTGGGAGCAGGTGGAAGCGCCCAACCCCTACATGGCCGCGGTTTCGAGCAATACCATCGTGGGCGTGGTCAAGCTGGAGGGGCGCATCATTTTCCTGCTCGATCTTGAAAAGGTGGTGGCCAACCTCAACCCCCGGCTCAGCCTGCGCCTCGACGATCTGGGCGAAGACTGGGACGGCACCACCGGCTATCGCGCCCTGGTGGCCGACGATTCGGCCCTGGTGCGCGAAATGCAGCGCGACCTGCTGGAAAAGGCGGGCTTCAAGGTCATCATCACCACCAACGGCCGCGAAGCCTGGGAATGCCTCACGGCCTTCCGCCGCCGCGTGGAGGAGGAGGGGCGCCCCCTGAGCGATTTTGTTCAGGTGGTCGTCTCGGATATCGAGATGCCCGTGATGGACGGCCTCAATCTCACGAGCCGCATCAAGAACGACGCCATCCTCAAACAGTTGCCGGTTCTGCTGTTCTCGTCGCTGATCACGGAAAAGCTGCGCCACAAGGGCGCCAGCGTGGGCGCGGACGGCCAGATCTCCAAGCCGGAGGTCGGCACGCTCGCCAAACGCGCCGCGGCCCTCATCAGGGAGCGCGGTCTCGCGGGCGAGCCCGTCACCGGCGAAAAAGTGGCGGCGCCGGAGCCTGTGGCGGCCACGGCGGGCGAAACGTCCTGACGCCTTCTCTCAGGCAGTGTCTCCGTAGCGCTTGTCCAGCACGCGCTTCGACTTGCTGAAGGTGCGCGGCAGGCTGCCATAGTCCGCCACCTTCACCTCCATGCGCGCGAGGATGCGCGAGCGCAGGCGCGCCGCCACGGCCCCGGCCAGCGCTTCGTCCCCGTCCGCCGTGGCCTCGCCCGCGCGTTCCACGGTGAGCGTGAGGTGGTCCAGGCCGCGCGCGTCGCGCGTGAGCTCCACCTGATACTCGCCGCCCAGTTCCGGAAATTCCCCGATGACGTCCATGATCTGGCCGGGAT
>CAZNXQ010000159.1:0-3596 GCA_964576895.1 uncultured Desulfovibrio sp. | reverse complement strand
TGCCAGGCGTCCATGTCCTGCGCGAAGGCGAAAAGCTCGAACTTCGGCCACGCGCGCAGTTGCGCCACGCCGCAGACAAAGCCCGCGGCCTTTGCCCCTTCCGGGAGCGTATCCAGAGCCGCGCGCAAGGTGGGCAGGTCCTCCGGCTCCAGCCGGTCAAGGATGACGCAGATGTCGATATCGCTGGCTTCGGTGGCCTCGCCGCGGCGGTAACTGCCCTGAAGGCCCACAAAACGCAACCGGACGCCGAAGGCGCCCTCCAGCGCCCGCACGGCGGCGGGCATCCAGTCGGCGATGTCGATCATGCGTTTTCTCAAACCCGTGATGCGCTAAAAATTGGCGGGCTGCCCCTCCACCGCCTCGGCCAGTTCGCGCAGGGCGGCAAGGCTGGATTCCGCTTCTTCGGGCGTGAGGGAATGCAGGGCAAAGCCCGCGTGGACGATGACATAGTCCCCCACGCTGGGCGGTTCGGGCAAAAGCATGGTGGACGCGGAAAGAAAGGTGGAGCTTTCGCCCACGCGCACGCGGGCCATGTCGGCGGGCTCCAGTTCAACGATCTGAGCGGGAATGGCAAGGCACATGAAAAACCTCCTGAACTTCCGGCTGTCGTGATACAATAAGCATGCGCCGTGCCGCGCACAAGGGGCGGACGCAAAAGGGCGGGGCCGAGGCCCCGCCCTTGGTTTGGCTCAATGTCGGCCGTTCTTGCCCTTTTTCTTGTCGGGGAAGAGGATAAAGTTCCAGTACAGGACATAGAGCGGCAGCACGATGAACATCATGATGTACGCCCAGTTCTTGGTGTACAGGAAGTAGCTGTAAAAGGTGGGGAATTCCATGGGCTTCTCCTTGTCCCAGGCCTAGTGCTCTTCGCCCTTGAAGTCGGGGTGTTCGTACAGCACGGGCATGTTGTAGACGATGAAGCGGTAGGCGGTGACGATCATGGTCACCACGAAGACGGAGATGCAGATTTCCCAGATGCTGGGGAAGTAGCGCTCCGCCGAGGGCAGTTGCCAGTTGAAGGCGATCATGGAGACGTTGAAGCGGTTGAGCACGATGCCCGCCACGGCAAGCACCGAGGTGATGCGGCAGAGGCCCACATTGCCGTCGCGCGCGCCCTTGGCATAGAGCAGGGCGGGCAGGAGGACAAAGCCGAACATCTCCACAAGCCACCAGGCGCCCCAGCCGGTGAAGACCCAGTGCAGGTTGGCCTGGACGAGCATGTCGATGAACTTGAGCATGAAGTAGGCGAACAGGATGAACGAGGCCGCCCGCGCGAAGCTCAGCACCACGCCGTCCGCCTCGCGCAGGTGGGTGGCGTCCATGTACTGGTGCACGCCCTTGTGCGCGAAGAGGCCTTCAAAAATGACCATGCTGGCGCCCGCGGCCATGGAGCTCACGAAGAAGAACATGGGCATGAAGGGCGAGTACCAGAGCGGATGCAGCTTGCCCGGCGCGATGAGATAGAGCGAACCCAGCGAGGACTGGTGCAGGGTGGAGAGCGTCACGCCGAAGATGGTGAGCAGGATGGTCACGCGGATGACGATCTTGCGGATCGGGAGCAGCCACGGGAACTTCTGGGCCAGCCACTCCATGGGCGCCACGGAAAACTCGATGAAGAGCACCGTCAGATAGGTGGCCACGCACAGGCCCACTTCAAAGAGCACCGAGGTCGTGCCGGGGAAGAAGAACATGTAGGGCAGGCGCAGCGGATGGCCCAGGTCATAGAGCAGGGCCACGACCACGAACGCATAGCCGAGGAAGGCCGTGGTCACGGCCGGGCGCACCGCCGAATGGAAGTGCTTCATGCCCATGACGTAGCAGGCCACGGTGGTGAAGTAGCCGCCCGCCGCGAGGCACACGCCGCAGAGCAGGTCAAAGCCGATCCAGAGGCCCCAGGGCTGGGCCTCGCTGAGATTGGTCACCGAGCCGATGCCCACGGTGAAGCGGATGACCGTGATGATGAAGCCCACGGTCAGGATGATCCAAGTGAGGATATTGCCCGGCGTTTTGGAGAGCAGGGGCTCCAGATTGAAGAGCTTGTCCTTGGTGGGAATGATGATGCCGTGGGTTTCCATCTACTTCTCCTCCCCATGCCCGTTCAGGCCGCCGGAGTTCTGGGCCTCGCGCGCCTTGAGCGCTTCGGTCATGGCCTGACGCGCGCGTTCGGCGGCGCCTTCGCCCTCGGTTTCGCCGATCTTGCGCACGGCGGCGTCCACGGCGGCGACCAGGTCGTCCTTGGCATCCTTGATGATCTTTTCCTGCTCAAGCTTGGCCATGGCCTCGCGGCGCTTGGTCATGGCCCAGGCGCCGCCGAAGAGGACGGGCCAGAAGGCCACGATCATGGGCACGGCGCCCAGCGCCCCGTAGGTGAGGGAGCCCATGGGCTGACTGCCGAGGTGGGTGTCGAGGCCGAGTTGCTTGAACTCGGCGCCCGCGCCCTGCGGGTCGTCCACGGGCACCGGCGCTCCGCCGGCGGCCGGGGCAAGCACCATCCAGGCCGTGCCGCCCGCGTCATACTCGCCGTAGAGATAGTCCACATACCGGCCCGGATTTTCGGCCATGCGCGCGCGGGCGATCTTGATGAGGTCGCTGCGGCGGCCGAAGGTCAGGGCATCCACGGGGCAGGCTTCCACACAGCCGGGGAGCTTGCCCTCCTTGAGCCGGGGCTCGCAGAAGGTGCATTTCTGCACCAGCGGGTCCCAGGCGAGATCGTACTGGAAGCCGGGCACATAGAAGGGACAGGCCACCATGCAGTAGCGGCAGCCCACGCACTGCGAACCGTCGTAGGTCACGGAGCCGTCCGGCTGCTTCTGGAAGCATTTGGCGAAGCAGGCCGAGGCGCAGGCCGGGTCGTTGCAGTGGAAGCACTGGAGCTTGCGGAAGTACGGCTTGCCGTTGACTTCGTACTTGTTGACCACGGTCCATTCATAGGCCGTGGTGTGGCGTTTCTTCTCCGTGACCGTAAGGTCGGTGAAGGGCTTTTCCGGCTTGGGCAGGTGGTTGACGGCATTGCACGCGGCCTCGCACCGGCGGCAGCCGATGCAGCGGGTGGTATCGTGCAGGACGCCGTAGCTGTCCGGAAAATAGGGGAAGCTGGCGGGGGAGGCCTCGGCGACCTTTGCCGAACCCAGGGCCGAAACCACGCCGGCGCTGCCGAGGATGGTGAGGAATTTTCTGCGGTTCATGGTTCCCCCTAGTTGGCCTGGTTGGCGGCGCGCTCAGGGGCGCGGAGCTTGTGGCAGGTTGTGCAGTCGGTATTGCGCGGCCGCGCCACCTTCATGTCCTTGTGGCAGCTCATGCACTGAAGATGGAAGGCCGCCTTGAGCGCCGGACGCTGGGGGGCGGCGGGATCGATGGTCTTGCTGTGGCAGCTCGCGCACTTGGGCGGCGTGGCCGACGGGGGGCTGTTGTGATGGCAGGTGACGCAGAGCGTGGCCGGCTCGGTGTGGAAGGCCCCGGCAAGCCTGTTGTCCTTGATGCGGCCCATAAGCGAGAGCACATGGCTCTTGTGGTTGAAGACGCAGGGCTCGTACTTGTCCACCAGAGAGTCGATGACCACCTTGTAGGGCGCCAGCGTGGCCGGCCAGTAGTCGGCG
>CAZNXQ010000158.1:0-3601 GCA_964576895.1 uncultured Desulfovibrio sp. | reverse complement strand
CGCAGCATGGACGCCAAGGGGCGTCTGGTGCTGCCGCCGAAATTTCTCGACGCGCTGGGCGCGCCCGGTCACGGGGGCGAGGCCGGAGATCCGGCTGCCGGCACGTTCTGGCTGACCGCGTATTACGGCCATCTGACGGCCTATCTGCCTGACCAGTGGAACGCCATTGTGGAGCAGTTGAGCAATATCCGCATGCCGCCGCCCGCGCTCGCGCATTTCAAGACCAAGGTCATTGGTCTGGCGCATGAGCTGGTGCCCGACGGGCAGGGGCGCGTGCGCATCCCGCAGCCCTTGCTGCGCGCCGCGGGTCTTGGGCGCGACGCCGTGCTGGTGGGCATGCTCGACAAGTTCGAGATATGGGCCCAGGAACGCTTTGACGATCTCCCGGATGAGGACGTGAGCGAAGAACTGGCGGCCAGAAATGTGGACCTCGATCTCTGATCCCCGCGGGGGGCGCCATGGCGCCTGACGGCACGCCCCGGCATGTGCCGGTCCTCCCTGAAGAGACGCTGGAGGCGCTCGCGCCGGTGCGCGGCGGTCGCTATCTGGACGGCACCGTCGGGCTGGGCGGCCATGCCAAGGCCGTGCTTGAGGCAGCCCCGGAAAGCGAGGTGTGCGGTCTTGACCGGGACCGGGAGGCGCTTGCCCTGGCGCGTGAACGGCTTGCCCCGTTCGGGGAGCGCGTCCATCTGTTCCACAGCCGCTACAGCGAATTTGCCGCGGCGCTTCAGGAACTCGGCTGGGAGTCGGTCAACGGGGCGCTGCTGGACATCGGCGTTTCTTCCCTGCAGCTGGATGAGGCGGAACGGGGGTTCAGTTTTTGCGGCGACGGCCCGCTGGATATGCGCATGGACCCCTCATCGGGCGAACATTCGGCCTGGCACTGGGTCAACAGGGAGCCTTTCGGGCGCCTCAGGGAATGTATCGCCACCCTCGGCGAGGAGCCGCAGGCCGGGCGCATTGCCCGTGCCATCGTGGAGGCAAGGCAAAAGGCCCCCATCGCCACCACCGCCGAGCTGGCGGCCCTGGTGGAACGGGCCTATCCGGCGGCCTGGCGGGCCAGGGCGCGGCGGCATCCGGCCACGCGCACCTTTCAGGCCCTGCGGATGGCGGTCAACGATGAGCTGGGCGAGTTGCGCCGGTTTCTGGACAGGATCCTGGCATGGCTGCCGCTTGGGGGGCGCCTTGTGGTGATCACCTTCCACTCGCTGGAGGACAGGATGGTCAAGCACGCCATGCGGCACTGGGCCGAAGGCTGCCGCTGCCCCCGGCATGTGGCGGTGTGCCGTTGCGGGCATGTGCCGGAGGTGCGGCTGCTCTCGAAAAAGCCGCTCAGCGCTTCCGGGGCGGAACTGGCGGTCAATCCGCGCGCCAGTTCGGCCAAATTGCGCGCCGTGGAAAAGATCGCCCTCCCGCCGGAGGGCGGGGACATGCGGGAGCAGGCATGAATACCCGCAGGACATCAGTACACAAGCCGCAGGGCGGCCGGGGCTGGCTTGCCGTTCTTGCGCTGGAACTGCTCGGCCTGCCGGTAATGGGCCTTGTGCTCGTCTGGAGCGGCATCGAGCGGACGGACACGACCTATTTCATCAATATCGCGCAGAATGAGGTGCGGGAGCGCCAGTCTTTGCGCGCCAAGCTGGAAGTTGAGCGGGAGCGGCTGCTTTCGCCCTATGAACTGCGTCGCCGCGCCCAGGAATTCGATATGCGCGAACCGGGCCCCGGTCAGGTGCGGCGCATGGACAGGCCCTAGACGTTACGCCGGTGAGCCGGGATGCCCGGCGCCGGCCGGCACAAGGCCGATGCTGTGAGGGACCGCGCCGGCACGGGGCGCGGCGGAGGAAGGCATGTTCGGATTTTCGTCACGCAAGCGCAATCGCGCCACCTATACGCCCCGCCGGGATGCGCGCAAGCCCGCGAGATGGGCGCGGGGAGGCGGCGCGTCCGGGGGGGCGTCGGCCTCGCGCTGGGCGGAGTGGGCCGCCCGTGTGGACTGGAGCCGCTGGAGGATCAATGCCGTGGCGGTTCTTTTCTGTCTGATCTGGGTGGGGCTCTGGGGCCGCGCCTGGCATCTTCAGATGATCGAGGGGCCCCGGCTTGCGGACAAGGCCCGGCGCCAGCACATGGCCTCCGAACTCGTTTCCGGCAGGCGCGGCCTGATCTATGACCGCAACGGCCAGGTGCTCGCCCGCAGCGTGGAGGCGCGCTCGGTCTACGCCAAGCCGCAGGAGATCGAGGATTTCGTCCAGACGGCGGCCACCCTGGCGCCGCTGCTCGGACTGGACGCCCAGAAACTGCACGATGATCTTTCGCGCACGCGCAGGCGCTTTGTCTGGCTCAGGCGCAAGGTGGACGATTCCACGGCGGCCGCCATACGCAAGGCAAACCTTGCGGGCATCGGCCTGAGCAAGGAATATGACCGGGTCTACCCCTTCAAGCACATGGCGGGCCAGCTGCTCGGCTTTGTGGGCCTTGACGACAAGGGCCTGGAAGGCATTGAGCGTTCGCTGGAAGCGCGCCTCGGCTGCATCCCGGTGCGCCAGATCGTCCAGCGCGACGCCATGGGCAGGCGCTTCTACCTCAACGAGGAGGGCCAGAGCGAGCCACGCGGCCAGGATGTGACCCTGACCCTGGACATGCAGATCCAGTTCATTGCCGAAGAGGCGGTGGCCCGCGCCGCGCGCGAGTTCGACGCCCGCTGGAGCGGCGCTCTGGTGGTGGAGGTGGAGAGCGGCGACATCCTCGCCTGGGCGCAGTATCCCTTCTTCAATCCCAACACCTACCGGGAATCCTCGCCGCAGATCTACCGCAACCGCCTGGCGGCCGACGCGCTGGAACCGGGCTCCACCTTCAAGCCCTTTGTCATGGCCGCGGCCCTCCAGGAGCGCAAGGTCACGCCCAATACGCTCATTGACTGCGAGGGCGGCAAGTGGGAGCGCAAGAACATCTCCATCCGCGACACATCGAACCAGGGCATCCTGCCGGCCAGCAAGGTGCTCCGCTATTCCTCCAATATCGGCATGGCCAAGATCGGGCTTCAGCTTGGGGCGGCACAATCGTGGAAATACCTGCATGCCCTGGGCTTTGGCGAGCGCACCAGCGTGCCCGTGGCCGAGAGCCGGGGCATCCTGCGCCGGCCGCGCGACTGGGGCGAGGCGGACGTCATGTCCGCGGCCTTCGGGCAGAGCGTGTCCGTCACGGCGCTCCAGATGGCCCAGGGCTATCTCACGCTGCTCAACCACGGCGTGTACAAGCCCCTGCGCCTGGTGCGCGAGGAAGGCATGGTGGAGGAGGCCCGCGAGCGGGTCTTCAATGAAAAGACCGTGCGCGAAGTCATGGACATGATGCGCGACGTGGTGGAGGAAAGCGACGGCACCGGCAAACGCGCGCGCGTGCCCGGCGTCGAGGTGGCGGGCAAGACCGGCACGGCGCAGAAGGCCGACGCCCGCGCGGGCACCTACGGCGTCAAGCGCGTGGCGTCGTTTGTGGGTTTTCTGCCGGCAAAAGCCCCCCGATATCTGGTGGTCATCTTTGTGGACGAGCCCACCCGCAACCAGTACGGCGGCGTGGTGGCCGCGCCCGCGTTCAGGGAGATCGCGAG
>CAZNXQ010000157.1:0-3607 GCA_964576895.1 uncultured Desulfovibrio sp. | reverse complement strand
GCTGGCAAGGAAGAGAAAAATTTTCGCGGGGAGTGTACTCAGGTACTCGACCAAGAAAATTTTTCTCTGACGCAGCCAGCGCCGAAAGAGCTGTTTTTGACGGAGAATTTCGGCATTGCCCACACAGCACAGGCACATCACCAACCAAAGAGTATAACAAAGCCTTTTCCGAAGTTCCGCGGTGGCGGCCGGAAGCGGAGAAAAGGAACGCATCCATGTATGAATGCACCGTCAGGTTCTGTGTTACGGGCTGCCCGGAGCATGTGGCCGGACTTCTGGGCGCCGTTCCTCCCCTGGCCGGCTTCCGGCATGTGTTCGCGCGCGAGGTGACGGAGGAAACCGATGTCATCGTGGCCGGGCCCGACCTCGATGCCGCCGGCCTTGCCGCCCTTGCGGACACATGGGGGGCGGAACTGCTGGTGCTCGCGGGCCCCGGCGTGTCCCTGCCCGCATCCGTGCTGGCGCGGGCCGCGGACATCTGGCGCCTGCCCATGGAGGATGCTGAGCTGCGCTTCCACTTCACGCGCTGGCAGGAGCGTTTCAAGCAGGGCAAGGATCTGTGGGAGACGGCGCAGTTTCTCGAATGCACCCTGGCCACCACCCCCAACCTCATCTGGTTCAAGACCAGGGACGGTATCCACGAGCTGGTCAACGACAGCTTCTGCCGCGCCGTGGGCAAGACGCGGCGGCAGGTGCAGGGCCGGGGGCATGCCTATATCTGGGATGTGGAAACGGATGACCCGGCCTGTATCGAGTCGGAACGCATCGTCATGGAAAGCGGCGAGACGCATGTTTCCGAAGAGGCCATCGACACGGGCGCGGGCACGCGGCTGCTCACGGTCTACAAGTCCCCGCTGCGCAATGTGGACGGCTCCATGATGGGCACCATGGGCATCGGCGTGGACGTGACCCAGGAACGCCTCTACCAGGAGCGGCTCCTCCAGAACAATGCCGCCCTGGAGACCATCTTCACCACCATGGACTGCGGCATCCTCTGCCATTCCCTGGATGGCGGCCGCGTCATCAGCATCAACCGGGCGGCGCTCAAGCTTCTGGACTTCGCCTCCAGCGAGGAGCTGGAGGCGGGCGGCTTCCAGATGGTGGCGAGCACCGTCGCCGAGGAGGACAAGCCCAAGCTCCGTACCGCCATCGGCCAGTTGAAGAAGGTGGGCGACAGCACCAGTTACGAATACCGGGTCGTCCATGCGGACGGCAAGGTCGTTCATGTGATGGGCAATGCCAAGCTGGTGGAAAAGGATGGCGAGCTCATCTGCCAGCGCTTCCTGCTGGACTGCACGGCGCAGAAACTTGCCGAAGAGCGGGAGCAGAACGAGAAGGACCGCCGCCAGCAGGAGCTGGTGCGCGCCCTGAGCGTCGATTACCAGCTTGTGTACGTTCTCGACGCGGCGTCGGGTGAGGGCAAGGTGCTCCAGCTCATGGATGCGCCCGACAGGGAGCTGGAGCGGATCTTCGCCGCCGCGCTGCCGTTTGCGGAAAAGATGGCTGCCTATATCCGCACCTGCGTCCACCCCGATGACCGCGAGGCCTTCCGCAAGGCCTGTTCCATGGAGGGGCTCAGGGCCGGCCTGGCGCGGCGGGAGATCTCCTATTTCAATTACCGGGCGCTCAACGGCGGGAGCAGCCTGTATTTCCAGCTCAAGGCCGTGCGTGTCGGCGCGCAGGGCGATGCTTCGGGCATCGTGGTGGGCCTTCAGAGCGTGGACGCGCGCATCCGCGAGGAGATGGAGCAGAAAAGCCTGCTCGCCGAGGCCCTGAAACAGGCCAAGCAGGCCAGTACGGCCAAGAGCCTCTTCCTCTCCAACATGTCCCACGACATCCGCACGCCCATGAACGCGGTGGTGGGCTACACGTCGCTGGCGCTCACCCATCTTGACAGGCGGGAGCAGGTGGAAGGCTATTTGCGGAAGATCCTCGCTTCCGGCAACCACCTCATCAGCCTCATCAATGACATCCTGGACATGAGCTATATCGAGAGCGGCAAGATCCAGCTGGAGGAAAAGCCGGAGGAACTGCCCGTCATCCTGCGGGAGCTCTGGAATATCGTCCAGCCCACGGCCGGCGCCAGGAACCAGACCCTCACCCTGGAGGTCGAGGACATGCGCGACGAGCGCATCCTGTGCGACAAGCTCCGGCTGAACCAGATATTCCTGAACCTGCTCAGCAATTCCGTAAAATACACGGGCGAGGGGGGCGCCATCCACCTGCTCGTGAAGCAGCGGGATTGCGGCGTGCCCGGCCACGCCGCCTACGAGTTCCGCATCCGCGACAACGGCATCGGCATGAGCGAGGAATTTCTCGCCCGCATCTTCGAGCCGTTTGAACGCGCGCAAAACTCAACGGTGGCGGGCATCCAGGGCACGGGCCTCGGCATGGCCATCACCAAGAATATGGTGGAGATGATGCGGGGTGACATTGAAGTCCACAGCGCGCTTGGCGTGGGCACGGAATTTGTGTTCCGCGTGCTGTTCCGCCTGCCCCCGGACGCGGCGGCCCGGCGGCTTCCCCCCGCGGAGGCGCACAGGGCGCTGGTGGTGGAGGGCGACGCCCGTTCCCGCGCGTCCCTGGGGCGCCTTCTGGACGCCGGGGGCGTGCGCGTCGACCTGGCCGCCACCCCGGAAGCCGCGCTCGACCTGGCGCGCGCCGCCGGAAACGACGGCTACAGCCTGTGCCTCATCAGCCGGGAAGTTCCGGGCGGCGGGGCCCGGCTTGCCCGGCGCCTCCGCGAGGCCGTGGGGGGCGAACGGCTTTTTGTGGCGCTGCTCGGCGGCAACTGGACGGAGGCCGGGAACGCCGCGCCGGAGGCGGGCGTTGATGCCTGTCTGGGCATGCCGCTCTTCTGGTCGGATGTGCGCGCGTGCCTTTCGCCCGCCGGGGAGGCGGAGGACGGCGCGGACGACCGGGGCCGCGCGGGGGCGCGCTCCGGGCATATCCTGCTGGCGGAAGACAATGCCATGAACCAGGAAATCGCCGTCGAATTCCTCACGGAAGCCGGCTACAGCGTGGATGTGGCCGCCAACGGCCGCGAAGCCGTGGAGATGCTCATGGCCTCCGCGGGCGCCCCCTATGACGTGGTGCTCATGGACGTGCAGATGCCGGTACTGGACGGCTATGGCGCCACCCAGGCCATCCGCGCCCTGGACGACGCCGGGCTTGCCTCGGTGCCCATCATCGCCATGACGGCCAATTCCTTTGAGGAAGACAAGCAGGAGGCCCTGGCGCGCGGCATGAACGGCCACATCGCCAAGCCCATTGATTTCCATATCCTCTTCCGGACGCTGGACACGCTGCTGGGCTGAAGTCCCGGCCGTCAGGGCCGGAGCGCGCGCCTGTTCAGAGCGTTTTCGCAATGGAATTGCGGAAACGCTCCGGCGGATGCGAAAAATGTGGCTGCTGGCTTGAGATGTGGCAGCTTGTGCAATGCCACAATCATCCGTCAAAAACAGCCCTTTTTGCGCTGGCCTGACGCGTTGCGGACGATGCCCGTACCTCGCTGCGCTCGAACGGGCACGGCGCTTCGCGCCGCCTTCGGTCGCGTCATTGGACGATTTTTGTCGGTCATGTACTTGAGTACACTCCCTCCAAAAAT
>CAZNXQ010000156.1:0-3630 GCA_964576895.1 uncultured Desulfovibrio sp. | reverse complement strand
ATCATCGGCGACCGCCAGACCGGCAAGACGGCCGTGTGCGTGGACGCCATCCTGGCCCAGAAGGAGACGGGCATCCACTGCTTCTATGTGGCCATCGGCCAGAAGGAATCCTCGGTGGCCCTGGTGGCCGATGTGCTGCGCAAGCACGGGGCCATGGAATATACCACCATCATTTCGGCCACCGCCTCCGACCCGGCGCCGCTCCAGTATATCGCGGCCTATACCGGCTGCACCATGGCCGAATACTACCGCGACAACGGCAAGCACGCCCTCATCGTCTATGACGACCTTTCCAAGCAGGCCACGGCCTACCGCCAGATGTCCCTCCTGCTCCGCCGCCCGCCGGGACGAGAAGCCTTCCCCGGCGACGTCTTCTACCTGCACTCGCGCCTTCTGGAGCGCGCGGCCAAGCTCAGCGACGAGCTGGGCGCCGGTTCGCTCACGGCGCTGCCCATCATCGAGACGCAGGCGGGCGACGTGTCGGCCTATATCCCGACCAACGTCATCTCCATCACGGACGGTCAGGTCTATCTGGAGCCGAGCCTGTTCAACGCCGGCGTGCGCCCGGCCATCAACGTGGGCCTTTCCGTGTCCCGCGTGGGCGGCGCCGCGCAGATCAAGGCCATGAAGCAGGTGGCCGGCACCATGCGCCTGGACCTCGCCCAGTACCGCGAGCTGGCGGCCTTCGCCCAGTTCGGTTCCGACCTTGACAAGGCCACCAAGGCCAAGCTGGAGCGCGGCGCGCGTCTGGTGGAGCTGCTCAAGCAGCCCCAGTACCGGCCCATGCCCGCCCAGGAGCAGGTGGCCTCCATCTGGGCGGCCACGCACGGCTATATGGATGACGTCCCCGTGGAAGACATCCGCGCCTTTGAGGCGGACATGCTCACCTTCCTGCGCGATACGCGCAAGGATGTGCTCGATGCCATCAGGGAAAAGAAGGTCATCGACGCTGACGTGGAAAAGGGGCTGGAAGACGCCGTCACCGCCTTCAAGCAGGGGCGGCAGGCCTAAGCGCGGGAGAGCCGGATGCCATCGCTCAAAGACGTAAAAATGAAGATCGTGGGTGTCGGCAAGACCAAGCAGATCACCAAGGCCATGGGCATGGTGGCCTCGGCCAAGCTGCGCGGCGCCCAGAGCCGCATCGAGCGCTTCCGCCCGTATGCCGCCAAGTACCGTCAGGTCATCGGCGAGCTTGCGGCCAAGGTGGACGGCGTGAGTCATCCCCTGATCACCGAGCATGAGGAGAAGAAACGCTGCTGCATCATCCTCGTCACTTCCGACAGGGGGCTGTGCGGCGGTTTCAATGCGGGCATCATCGCCGAGGGGCTCCGGCTCGCGCGGGAACGGACGGCGGAAGGCATGGTGGTGAGCTTCATCTGCGTGGGCAGAAAGGGCCGCGACGCCATCCGCAAGAGCGATTTCGCCCTGGGCACGTCCTTCGGCGACCGCATGGGCAGCGTGGACTTTCCGCTGGCCAGCACGGTGGCCGTGGAGGTCATTCACCAGTACGAAAAGCTGGAGCTGGACGAGGTGTGGCTCGTCTACGGCGAGTTCCTCTCCATGGCAAAGCAGCCGCCGGCCTCCCTGCGCCTGCTGCCGCTCAAGGCGCCCGGCGCGGAGAGCGGGCCGGACGCCGGCCCCCAGTGCGAATATGTCTATGAGCCGAGCGAGGCCAAGCTCCTGGAGGATCTTCTGCCACGCTACGTCAAGGTGCAGGTGTACAGCGGCCTGCTGGACACGGCGGCCAGCGAGCATGCCGCGCGCATGGCCGCCATGGACAACGCCACGCGCAACTGCGACGAGCTCATCAATACCCTGACCCTGCTCTACAACAAGACGCGGCAGGCTTCCATCACCAGCGAACTCATCGACATCGTCGGCGGCGCGGAAGCGCTCAAGGGCTAAGGAGCGAACATGAGCAAGAACATCGGCAAGATCGTCCAGGTCATCGGCGCAGTGGTGGACGTGGAGTTCAGCGACGGCCACCTGCCTGAGATCCTGACCGCGCTCGAAATCAAAAATCCCAACAACAAGGACGCCCCGGACCTTGTCTGCGAAGTGGCGCAGCACCTGGGTGACAACGTGGTGCGCACCATCGCCATGGACGCCACCGAGGGCCTTGTGCGCGGCATGGAAGTGACGGATACGGGCAAGCCTATCATGGTGCCCGTGGGCAAGGCCGCCGTGGGCCGCATCCTCAACGTCATCGGCCGCCCGGTTGACGGCCTGGGCCCGGTGGAGGCGGAAAAGCACTATCCCATCCACCGCCAGCCGCCGCAGTTCACGGCCCTGAACACCAAGGTCGAACTGCTTGAGACCGGCATCAAGGTCGTGGACCTGCTCGTGCCCTTCCCCAAGGGCGGCAAGATGGGCCTCTTCGGCGGCGCCGGCGTGGGCAAGACGGTCATCCTCATGGAGATGATCAACAATATCGCCAAGCAGCACGGCGGCACCTCGGTCTTTGCCGGCGTGGGCGAGCGCACCCGTGAGGGCAACGACCTCTACAACGAGCTGAAGGAGGCCGGCGTTCTTGAGCGCGCCACGCTCGTCTACGGGCAGATGAACGAACCTCCGGGAGCCCGCGCCCGCGTGGCCCTGACGGCCCTCGCCTGCGCCGAGTATTTCCGCGACGAGGAACATCAGGACGTGCTGCTCTTCATCGACAATATCTTCCGCTTCACCCAGGCGGGTTCGGAAGTGTCGGCCCTGCTCGGGCGCATGCCCTCGGCCGTGGGCTACCAGCCCACCCTCGGCACGGACCTGGGCGGCCTGCAGGAACGCATCACCTCCACCAATGAAGGTTCCATCACCTCGGTGCAGGCGGTCTACGTTCCCGCCGACGACCTTACGGACCCGGCCCCGGCCACGACCTTCTCGCATCTGGACGGCACCCTCGTGCTCTCGCGCCAGATCGCGGAACTCGGCATCTATCCCGCCGTGGACCCGCTGGACTCCACCTCCCGCATCCTCGACCCCAACGTGGTGGGCGAGGAGCATTACAGCGTGGCCCGACGCGTACAGATGGTGCTCCAGAAGTACAAGGAACTTCAGGACATCATCGCCATCCTCGGCATGGACGAGCTTTCGGACGAGGACAAGCTCACGGTGGCGCGCGCGCGCCGCATCCAGCGCTTCCTCTCCCAGCCCTTCCATGTGGCCGAAACCTTCACGGGCATGCCCGGCCAGTATGTCAAGCTTGAAGACACCATCAAGGGCTTCAAGGGCATTCTGGACGGCGAGTATGATCACCTGGCCGAGAGCGACTTCTACATGGTGGGCGACATCAGCCAGGCCGTCGCCAAGTACGAGGCCCGCAAGGCCCAGGAAGAAAAAGCCTGAGGTATCGTGCGCCCGTCCGCACCCGCGGGCGGGCGCGCCGCCGGGGCTTCGCCGGGCATGGCGGTTCCCTTCCGGGGGCGGCGCTGTGCCGCCGCGAGAGTGGGGGCGGACCGGTTTTCACGCGCTATTCGTTTGAGGAGCAGCCATGGCTACATTGCGACTGGAAGTCGTCACACCGGACAAGACCGTGGTGAGCACGGATGCGGAAATGGTCATCTGCCCCGGAGTGGAGGGCGAGTTCGGCATCCTGCCGCATCACGTCTCCCTGCTTTCGGCCCTGAAGATCGGGGA
>CAZNXQ010000155.1:0-3633 GCA_964576895.1 uncultured Desulfovibrio sp. | reverse complement strand
GTTTGGGGGCTGTGAAGTAATATAAAAATTTTCGGAGGTATTTTACTCTGGTGCTCGACAAATAAAATTTTTCTCTGACGCAGCCAGCCCCGGAGGGGCTGTTTTTGACGGATAATTGCGGCATTGCCCACACAGCACAGGCGCGGCATCGACCAAAAGTATATAACGCCAAAAACAAAAGCGGGCAGCCCCGAAGGACTGCCCGCATATGGTCCGGAAGTGTGGCGCTATTTCTTCACTTCGGTGAAGTCCGCATCCACCACGTCGTCATTGCCGCCGGGCTGGCCGCCCGTGGCGCCGGCCGCCGCGCCGGCGTCAGCGCCGGGCTGGGCGCCCGTCTGCTGGGCCTGCTGCTGATAGAGCTGTTCCGCGAGCTTGTGCGAGGCCTTGGCCAGTTCGTCAGCCGCGCTCTTGATGGCGGCCGCGTCTTCGCCCTCCATGAGCTTGCGCAGATTGGCGATCCGGCTCTCGATGTCTCCCTTGACCGCGGCGTCAGCCTTGTCGCCGAGATCCGCCAGGGATTTTTCCGTGCCGTAAATCAGGCTGTCGGCATGGTTGCGGGCCTCAATGAGCTCCTGCTTCTTCTTGTCATCGCTGGCGTGGGCCTCGGCCTCGCGCACCAGGCGCTGGATGTCGTCCTCGGAGAGGCCGGAAGAAGCGGTGATCTTGATGGACTGTTCCTTGCCGGTGCCCATGTCCTTGGCCGACACGTTGACGATGCCATTGGCGTCGATGTCAAAGGAGACCTCGATCTGCGGCACGCCGCGCGGCGCCGGCGGAATGCCCGTCAGGTCGAAGCGGGCAAGGGTCATGTTGTCCGCGGCCATGGGCCGTTCGCCCTGGAGCACATGGATGGACACCGAGGGCTGATTGTCGGCGGCGGTGGTGAAGACCTGGCTCTTGCGGGTCGGAATGGTCGTGTTGCGGTCAATGAGCTTGGTGAAGACGCCGCCCATGGTTTCAATGCCAAGGGAGAGCGGGGTCACGTCGAGCAGGAGGACGTCCTTCACGTCGCCGGTGAGGATGCCGCCCTGAATGGCCGCGCCCATGGCGACCACTTCGTCCGGGTTGACGGAGCGGTTGGGCTCCTTGCCGAAGAACTTGCCCACGGTCTGCTGGACCAGGGGCATGCGCGTCATGCCGCCCACCAGCAGGACTTCGTTGATCTGGTTGGGATCAAGACCGGCATCCGTGAGCGCCTGGTTGCAGGGCTCAATGGTGCGGTCGACCAGGTCGCTGACCAGGGATTCCAGCTTGGCGCGCGAGAGCTTGATGAGCAGATGGCGCGGTCCGTTCTGGTCCGCCGTGATGAACGGCAGATTGATTTCGGCCTCCATGGCGGTGGAGAGGTCTTTCTTGGCCTTTTCGGCGGCTTCCTTGAGGCGCTGGAGGGCCATGCTGTCCTTGGAGAGGTCGATGCCGTTCTCTTTCTTGAACTCTTCCACCAGGAAGTTGATGATCCGCTGGTCGAAGTCCTCGCCGCCGAGGAAGGTGTCGCCGTTGGTGGAACGCACTTCCACCACGCCGTCGCCCACCTCAAGGATGGAGATATCGAACGTGCCGCCGCCAAGGTCGAAGACGCCAATCTTTTCGTTGGTTTTCTTGTCCGCCCCGTAGGCCAGGGAAGCGGCCGTGGGCTCGTTGATGATCCGCTTGACCTCAAGGCCGGCGATGCGGCCCGCGTCCTTGGTGGCCTGGCGCTGGGCGTCGTTGAAGTAGGCGGGCACCGTGATGACGGCCTCGCTGACCGTCTCGCCGAGGTAGGCTTCGGCGTCGGCCTTGAGCTTGGCGAGGATCATGGCCGAAATTTCCGGCGCGCTGTAGACGCGGCCGTCAACCTCGACACCGGCGTCGCCGTTGGGCGTCTCCACGATGCTGTAGGGGGAGTTTTCTTTCCAGCGGTCCACCTCGGGGCTGTTGTATTTGCGGCCCATGAGGCGCTTGATGGCGAAAATGGTGCGTTTGGGGTTGGTCACGGCCTGGCGCTTGGCGATTTCGCCCACCAGGCGTTCCTTATCCGTAAAGGCCACGACGGACGGCGTGGTGCGGCCGCCCTCGGGATTGGTGATGCACTTGGGGTCCTTGCCTTCCATGACATAGACGCAGGAATTGGTGGTGCCCAGGTCGATGCCGATGATCTTGGACATATGTTGGTTCCTCCTCAGGAAAATCTTCATGAAAACTTTGGTGCGCGGAACCGGCGCCGGGCCGGAAGCCGGCGGGCGCACCTTCCACGCAGGAAGAAGATAAGTCCTCTCGCGCCGGCGTCCAGAGGCAGCGGGAAAATTTTTTGCCCGGCAGGGCTGGCGGCCGTTTCCGGACGGAGTGTGCCTGCGGGTAACGATGTTCCGGGGGGATGCGGGCAGGGCGCCGGGGTTCTTCTTGCGGAACAGCCACGCGGAGCGGAAAGTGCGGCGGCGTCCTTGACGCCCTATCCGGAGAGTGCTAGTGATATTCTGCACATTTCCGTTGGTGGGGTTCCGATTCGCGGCGTTCTGTCGCGGGATTTTCAGCGCTAGGAGGGCATCATGGTGGAGTGTAACAGACGGCATCTGCTCTGCGGTCTCGGTGGTCTTGCCGTGGGTGGCCTTGCGGCCGGCATCGCGGCGCCCGGTCTCGCCGCCGAGGCCCAGGCCCCCGCGGGCAAACGCTTTGCCCAGGTAAACGGCGAATTCGGCTGGAAGCCGCACAAGCTCGATCCCGCCGAGTGCGAGATCGCGGCCTATGAAGGCTACTGGTACAAGGGCTATGCCTGCGGATACGGCACCTTTTACAGCATCATCGGCGTCATGGGCGAAAAATACGGCGCGCCCTACAACCAGTTCCCCTTTACCATGCTGGAAGCCAACAAGGGCGGCATTTCGGACTGGGGCACCATCTGCGGCGCGCTCTACGGCGCGGCGGCCGCCTTCGCGCTCTTCTGGGGCCGCAAGGAGCGCACGCCCATGGTCAATGAGCTTTTCCGCTGGTATGAGACCACGGCGCTGCCCATCTACAACCCCGGCGACAAGGCCCAGGGCGTCAAGGGGCAGATCCCCAGCAATGTTTCGGATTCCGTGCTCTGCCACCTTTCGGTTTCCAAGTGGTGTTTCCAGAACAAGATCGAGGCCACGAGCAAGGCGCGCAGCGAGCGTTGCGGCCGCATCACGGCCGACGTGTCCCGCAAGGCCGTGGAGATCCTCAACGCCAAGATCGATCAGGGCAAGGACTTCAAGGGCACCATTCCCATGCAGAAGTCCGTGGAATACTGTGGCGAATGCCATATGACCAAGGGCAACGAGGCCAACTGGGCCAAGGGCGTCATGGACTGCACCCCCTGCCACAGCGGCGGCAAGGCGGTTTCCGACAAGTTCAAGGATCATCCGTAGTTGATGGCCCGTACGCCGGGCCACTGAAAAGGGAAAACGCCGGAACGTGTTCCGGCGTTTTCTGTTGCATGAAAAAAGCGGCGGCCCATGCGGACCGCCGCTTTTTCATGCAGGCGTCTGGCGCGGACCGGCTAGGCCGCGTCTTCCTGTTCGCCCTGCTTGCGGATCCGTTCGAGGATGTCGGTGAGCACATGCGACTCCTGCACCATCTCGGCCATCTGCTCCACGGCTTCGCCCATGACGCGGGAGATCTCGGCGCTCAGGT
>CAZNXQ010000154.1:2412-3701 GCA_964576895.1 uncultured Desulfovibrio sp. | reverse complement strand
ATGGCGTATTTCTTGAGCTTGTACTGGAGCAGGCTCTTGGAAATGCCCAGATACTCCGCCGCCTTGACCTGCACCAGATCCGCGCGCACCAGGGCGCGGCGGATGAGGGCGGCCTCGATCTTCTCCAGCGTGTCCGCCAGGTCGAGCTGGACGGGCAAAAGGTCCACGGCGCTCTTGAACTGCGCTTCCTCGTCGCGGATCTCGGCGGGCAGGTCGTCCACGCCGATGGTCGCGCCCGGCACGAGCACAAGGCAGCTTTCAACCACATTCTCCAGCTGGCGGATATTGCCCGGCCACTCATAGCCCGTCAGGTAATTGAGCGCCTCGGTGCTGAAGGTCTTGGCGGGCAGGTTGTCATCCGCGCAGACCTTTTCCACAAAATGCGCCACCAGGAGCGGGATGTCCTCGCGCCGCTCGCGCAGGGGCGGCAGCGGGATCTGCACCACATTGAGCCGGTAGAACAGGTCGTCGCGAAACGCCCCGCGCTCCACCAGCGCGGCCAGGTCCTTGTTGCTGGCGGCCACCACGCGGATGTCCACCTCAATTTCCTCACCGCCGCCCACGCGCTCGAACTTGCGCTCCTGCAGGACGCGGAGGAGCTTGACCTGAAGATCCGGCGTGAGCTCGGCCACCTCGTCCAGAAAGAGCGTGCCGCCGTCCGCCTGCTCGAAGCGCCCGCGCCGCATGGCCACGGCGCCCGTGAACGAGCCCTTTTCGTGCCCGAAGAGCTCGCTTTCGAGCACGCCGGGGTTGAGGGCCATGCAGTTGACGGAAATGAAGGGCTTGTCCTTGCGCGGGCTCGCATAGTGGATGGCGCGGGCCACCAGCTCCTTGCCGGTGCCCGATTCGCCGCTGATGAGCACCGTGGAACGGCTCGGCGCCGCCCGCTCCACCATGACGAGCACATCGCGGATGGCCTTGCTCCGGCCCACGATCTGGTGGATGCCGTAGCGGTTCTCCATGGCCTCCTGAAGCAGGCGGTACTGGCGGTGGGCGCGCGCCAGCTCCACGGCATTGTGGATGGAGAGCAAAAGCTCGTCGTTGGAAAAGGGCTTGGTGATATAGTCGAACGCGCCATATTTCATGACATCCACGGCGCTTTCGATGGAGCCGAAGGCCGTCATGATGAGCACGGGAACATGCGGCCATGCCTTTTTCACCCGCTGGAGCACCTCGCGGCCGCTCACCCGGGGCATCTTCATGTCCGTCACCACCACATCCACCTCGCTCTCCTCCAGAAAGGCGAGCGCGGTCTCCGGATCGCTGATGGCCGTGACCGTATAGCCCTC
>CAZNXQ010000154.1:0-2312 GCA_964576895.1 uncultured Desulfovibrio sp. | reverse complement strand
CCGTTCACAAGGATATTGTAAAAGGCGCGGTACAGCAAATCCTTGTCGCCGCGCACGAAGAGCTCCGGCGCGAGGTCGCGCTCCACCGTGACGCCCCGGCGGCTGAACTCTCCTTCCAGAAAGGCCAGCGCCTGGTCGAGCACCAGGCTCACGTCCACCAGGTCGTCGCGGGGCTGGCGGGGGCGGGCGTAGTCAAGAAAATCGTTGACGGTCTGCGAAAGACGCACGGCCTCGTCGTAAATGGCGCCGAGAATGCGCGAGGTGCCCGCATCCGTGGTGGCGGTGCGGCGCTGGAGCAGCTCCGCGCTGGAACGGATGATGCCGAGCGGATTGCGGATCTCGTGGGCGATGCTCGCCACCACCCGGCCCATGCTCACCAGCCGCTCGTTGCTGTGGAGCTCGTTTTCCAGCTGGCGGTTCTTCTGCATGCGCTCGGCCAGGATGCGCTCGGCCCGCTGGATGAGCAGGTGGAGCACCCCGAAGAGCAGGACGGACGAAAGCAGGCACATGACCACGATGATGCCCTGAAAGGCAAGCACGCGCTCGTAGTCGTCGGTGATGTCCTGGGTGAGTTCCAAGGCGCCCATGACCGGGACCTTGTGATCCGGCCCCATGGGTTCGCCCTTGAGGGGATAGAGCACGCGCAGGACAAAGGTACCCTCCCTGAGGGGCACGCGAAAGGGCGCCTGCCATGCCGGAATGCTCGACACGATCTCCGAGCTGGTGGCCGAACCGTCCAGCACATCGTCCACATTGGGCGGCGCCAGCCCGGCGCGGCCCAGATCCTCCTTGTCGCTGGAATAGGCCACGCGCCGGGTGAAGTCATAGATACGCAGGCGCTCCACCGGCAGGCCCTCGATGACCGAGCGCACCACCCGGTCAAGATGCTCGTACTGCGTGGGCTGGCGCAGGGCAATGCGTCCGTTGGCGAGGATGGTGGGCAGCGCGAAACGGCGATAGATCTGACTGTTGAGATTCTCCACGAGCTGGCGCGCGAAATCCTCCTGCCGGCGCAGCAGGGTCTCGCGCACCGAGCTCGAAATGAAGAAGGAGAGCCCCAGGCTCGAAAGCAGGATAAAGAGCAGCGAAAGCCACGAGAGCGTGCGCGCGTAGCTCAGCGGCAGCCGCTCGGCTGCCGCGCTCACGCGGCGTTCCGCCGCTTCCGTGGCGGCGCTTTCCGCCTGCGACCCTGCCTGGGGCGCGGCCACGGCCTAGAACGCCTGCCGTTCTTCGGGCACCGCCAGGAAGGCGCCCAGATCCGCCGCTTCCTGCGCGTAGCCCGACGCGCCAAGGCGCGTGTTGGCGATGCGCTTGCCCAGTTCCACGGCGGGCTGGTCCACGGGATTGATGCCCATGAGCCAGCCGGTGAAAATGGTGGCCGCCTCCAGCAGCATCATGAGCGAACCCGCCGCATGCTCGCGCAGGCTGCCCATGTGGACATGGACGAGCGGCACGCCGCTCTTGCACAGCGCCATGCGCGTGCCCAGGGCCTCGGCTTCGAGCAGGCTGTCAAAGGCCTTGCCGCGCAGCCATGCCCACTGTTCCGGCAGATCCTGCCCGAACAGCCGCCCGGAACGCGGCTGCTCGCCCGTGAGGAAAAGGCAACCCTTGTTGCGCGGCCCGTCGAGGAACATCTGGTTCACCGAATGCTGGTCGGTCACGCCCGTGGCGGGCACGGGCAGACTGCCCTTGCCGTCCTTGCCCAGGCTTTCCGCCCAGAGCTGGGCGAACCACTGGCCGTAGGCCGCCCATTGCGGGATGTAACAGAAAAAGATGAGCTGGCTGTAGTCCCGCTCTTCCAGCGCCCGCGCCCAGCAGGCCAGGGAAAAGGCGGGATGCCCGGCAATGTTCGCGGGGTCGTCCAGCAGGGGACGCGCCACGGAAGCCGCGCCGTCGAGCAGGGCGCGCCAGTCGATGCCGATGAAGCCGGCGGGCAAAAGCCCCACGGCGGACAGCGCCGAATAGCGGCCACCCAGATAGTCCGGCACTTCCAGCGCATCCAGCGATTTGGCGGCCGCCTCCTGGCGCAGGTAGCCCTTGCGCTCGTCGGTCACGACCACCATATGCCCGCGCCAGGCGTCGCCCAGAGCCCCCTCAAGCCACGCGCGCACGAGGAAATACTGGGCCAGCGTCTCAATGGTGCCCCCGGACTTGCTGATGCAGACCACCACGGTTTCTTCCGGCCTGAGCTTGCCGAGCAGGGCCTCGAACTGTTCGGCGCAGACATTGTCCGCGATCCAGAGCCACGGCCCCGCATAGTCCGGGCCGTCCTGCCCGGGAGCGAAGGCCCGCTGCATGGCGCGCGCGCCCAG
>CAZNXQ010000153.1:0-3707 GCA_964576895.1 uncultured Desulfovibrio sp. | reverse complement strand
TGCCAGCGCAAAAAAATCTTATTTTTTAGGATCCTTGCGGCGACAGCCCCCGCCCGAAGCGGAGCCAAGGGCGGCCAGCGGAAAAACCTCTTTTCCTCGCTGAAAAACCCATAACGGAGTTTAATGTGGCCTGAGCCTCGCGCGTCTGCTCCCGCGTCCACCAGAGCATTTACGCAATTTCATTGCGAAACCGCTCTAATGATTTGCCGCGGGCGGCCGATACGCGGAGTATGAGCCTTATCAGCAGCCTTCTGACCGCCAACAGCGTTGGTTCCCTCTGGCGCCCTGATTCCCGCGGGATCAGGGTCGGCCGCGATGTGGGCGCGCTGACGGCCACCGGTTTCGCGCGCGGCGCTCCGGACAACGTTGTCGTCGGCAAGGGCGATGATGTGGAGCTGAAGTCCCGCGATCTTTTCACCAGGGTCAGCGAGGCCGCTCGCAGCGGGAAAAGCGTCAGACAGTTCCGCGCCATAAACAATCAGCAGTTCAGTGACGGCGAGGTTGCGGACGATGCCGCCCTTTACAGGAACGGGGACTGGCGCGCCGACTTTGCCGACGGCATGCTGACCATCTCCAGACGAAACCGGGAAACCGGCGCGTTTGAAGAAGTTGCCTCCCAGCAGGTCAAAGAGGATACCAGAGTGGTCTGGGGCGCGGACGGCGAACCGCAGATCCTGACCGGGCGCGCGGCCATGACCGGGGGCGTTCTCAAGGCCACGGGCGAAAATGAGTTGCTTTTCCGGCTGTCCAATTGCCATGTGGAGGCCGGGCAGGGAACGGTGGTCTACAATCTGTCCGATGCTGCGGGCACATATTCCGGCGGCGATGGCGTCACCTATCTGGGCGAGTACACCGGCGGCACGTTCACCGACACCACGGGCAGGGTGACCTTCGGCGGCTATTTCAAGGGCGCGTCGTTTTCCGGACTGACCGGTCTTTCCTCCTTTTCCGGCGTATTTGAAGAAGTGAACGCCGACCTCAGGGACGGCAAGGCGACGTTCAGCGGCTATTTTTCCGCTTCGGCCATTATGGGTTCCACCGAACGCGGCAACACCATGAGCGGCATGTTCCTGAACGCCTGTACCATACAGGGCGGCGACGGCGACGATATGTTCAGCGGCCGCTTCATCAACAGCAGCATCGACGGTGGCGAGGGCGATAATTCCTTTGGCGATCCGGGCATGAACCTGCTGCGAAACCTGCTGGCCGAAGCCGACTTCGTCAACACCGAGGTTAGCGCGGGCGCGGGGCGCGACAGCCTGCACAGCGTGGTCTGGGGAGGCGTTTTCGAGCTCGGCGAGGGCGACGACACTGCTGACGGAATCTTTTCCCAGACCAGCATCCTGGGTGGCGGAGGCGCGGACACGCTGAACGCCGACTATGCCAACGGCACGTCCCTTGATACGGGCGAAGGCGAGGGGGATGTGGTTGACATCGTCACCGGCGTCAACAACACGGTAAGCGCCGGAGACGGCGACAACACCATCATCATGGGCCGGAACGGAGTGAGCGATCAGGCCAGGACCTGGCAGACCGCCGAGGAGCATGACCTGCACACGCGGCCCACGCAAACGGGCGAAATCGCGCGGAATACCGTGGTCGCGGCTGCGGGCGAAACCACGATAGTCATCAACAACGGGGCCACATCCCGGCAGGTTGCGACTTCCGACGGCCGGGAAGCCTCCGGCGCCGGAGGCAACGCCGATGCTCCGGTTACGGAAAACAGGCCGGACTCGCGGCCTGACGACGGCCCCGATGACAGGACGTTGCGTACCGCCATCAACCGCTATCGTCTCATGCTGGACGCGACGCCGGAAAACACGGCCGGACCGGCGGCCACGGTGGTCTACGGCAACGGGCGCCGCGAGACAGTTGAGGGAATGGCCCGGCGGCAGACGCGCTATGAAGACCCTGAGGGCGGTATGATCCGAAGCGTCCGCCATCACGGCCGCGACGGTTCCGTCTCATGGGACCGCTGGATGCGGCTGACGGGATAGCGCGGCAACGGGCGGCGCATTTTTCAGGATCTCCGCGGCGACAGCCACGCCCGTTCCGGGGAAGACGCGCCTCGCGCGGGAGGGGTGACTAGCTTTCGTCGCTCACGCGGCGGAAGCTTTTTTTCCCCGCGCCGCAGACGGGGCAGCGCCAGTCGTCGGGCAGATCCTCAAAGCGGGTCCCGGCCGGGATCTTGTGGCGGCGGTCGCCCCGCGCGGGGTCATAGACATAGCCGCAGTTCACCATCTGGCAGCGCCACATTTCACTTGCTTCACTCATGGGATATCTCCTGGCCGGGCGTGCCGGCCGGCAATGTTTCGGTCAACGAAGCCGGCGCCTCCGCCGCGCAACGGGCGCAGACGCCTTCGAGTTCGATGTGCGCCCGCAGGATGGCAAAGCCTTCCGCCTTCAGGCCGTCCAGCGCCGGCGTGAAGGCGGCGCCGGAAACATCGGCGATGCGGCCGCAGCGCCGGCAGCGCACATGCAGATGGGGCGATATGTCGCCATCGAAGCGGCGGCCGCCGCTGCCGCCGTCGAGGCGCAGGATCTCGCCGCTCTGGGCGAGCAGCTCCAGATTGCGGTAGACAGTGCCCAGACTGATCCTGGGCAGGCAGCGGCGCACACGCGCGTGGATCTCTTCCGCGGTGGGGTGGTTCTTCGCCTTGCGGAGTTCAGCGAGAATTTCGGCGCGCTGCCGTGTCATTCGAGTTCGCGCTTCGGGCATGCCGCCTCCTCTATCCTGCAACTATGCGCGAAGGCCTTGTTTTCTGTCAAGCCGTGCCGCGCGGCGCGCCTTGCCAAGCGGACGCGCCGGAGGTAGGCTAGTCCTGTCGCGCGCATGGCGAGCGGCAGACTCAGGAGAGCGGTTTGGTAATGAAAGTATCCAAACCGCTCTGGCGTCCGCGCCGAATGGCGGTAGCCGTTAGCAGGCTTTGCCTGCTTACGGATAGCGACAGCGGTTGCGTTGACTGCCTGTTGCGTTAACCAATTGCTGTCTTCAGCCGTAGCTTCCTGCGTCGCAACGGCTGAAGCAGCGTCCAGACCGCGTTCTGGACGCGAAATGATGGCAGCGAAGTGATTGAAAATGGATATTTTCAATCAAAAACTGCTCTAGGAAAGGGGAGACTCATGAAGCGACATTTCCTGACGGCGCTGTGCGCCGCTGTTGTGCTGGCCGGGGCAACGGCGCTTGTCGTGCCTTCGGTGTGGGCGGCCTCCGGCGCGGAGGACAAGATCCTTCAGGAAGCCTGGACGGCATACAATATCGGCAATTACAAGAAGACCCTGCGCCTCATCGAACCCCTTGCCGGGGACGGCAATGCCCGCGCGCAGGTCATGCTTGGCCGCTGCTACGAGAACGGCCTCGGCGTGCAGCAGGATCTGGGCGTGGCCGCGCAGTGGTTCCAGCTGGCGGCGGAGCAGAATGATAGCGAGGCCCAGGTCTTGCTCGCCTATTGCTATCAGGTGGGGGCGGGCGTGCCCAAGGACCCGCGTCAGGTGATGAACCTCATGACCAGGGCGGCGGAATCCGGCAATGCGGAAGCCCAGTTCAATCTGGCGCTCAATTACAGTCAGGGCCTCTATGGCGCGCCCAAGAACGAGAAGGAAAGCTTCCGCTGGGCGGAACTTTCGGCCCGGCAGGGCTATGCCCAGGCCGAGCGTTTTGTGGGCGCCTGCTATGAATACGGCTTTGGCGTCACCGCCGACCCGGC
>CAZNXQ010000152.1:0-3756 GCA_964576895.1 uncultured Desulfovibrio sp. | reverse complement strand
TTGGCACGTTCTCATTTCTCGTGCGGCGCATTCTCATTTCTCGTGCGGCCTCACATGTGCCATGCTGCTTCCTCTCCGGCGCTGCAAAGAGGCGCGTACTCTGCCCCTGCGGCCCGGTAGTAGAAATAGCAGACACACACGGCGTTAGCAATTTGTTAGCACCCAAAGAAAAAGACGGTCAGCCTGGTACGGCTAACCGCCTGGTTTTCCTTGGCGCGCCCGGCGCGATTCGAACGCACGACCTTTGGCTCCGGAGGCCAACGCTCTATCCGGCTGAGCTACGGGCGCAAGGCGTTCTTGGTATGCCGAATCCCGGCATCTGTCAAGCGGCATGCACCGGGGCGGCGGCATTGCGCGCCCCGGAGTTTTATGGAACAACGGGACAAGACCGCACCACAGTTTCCGCACACCGCTCCAAGCCAAGGCGTTCCGGCGAACATGCGTAAGATCCTTGTAGGCGTCAGCGGGGCCAGCGGCATGCCCCTTGCCCTCCGGCTGCTCCGGCATCTGGCCGCCATGCCGGAGGTGGAGCTGCACTGCGTCGTCTCGGCGGGCGCGGCCGCGGTGCTGGCCGCGGAATGCGGCGCCGGGCCCGACATGCTCACCCGCCATGCCCGCCATGTCCATGACGCGGACGATCTCGGCGCCGGGCCGGCCAGCGGCTCCTGGTGGCACGGCGCGCCCGGCGGCGGCGAGGCGGCCATGTTTCTTGTGCCCTGCTCCATGGGCACGCTTGGGGCGCTGGCGTCAGGCGCCACGCGCACGCTTGTCCAGCGGGCGGCCGATGTGGCGCTCAAGGAGGGGCTGCGTCTCATCCTGGTGCCGCGCGAAAGCCCGCTTTCGGCCATCCACCTGCGCAACATGCTCGCCCTGCGTGATGCCGGAGCGGTCATCATGCCCTTTTCGCCGGGCTTTTACCTGCGCCCGCGCAGCCTTGAGGACATGCTCGACCACTTTTGCGGCCGCATTTTCGACCAGGCGCGGCTGCCGCACGCCCTCGGACGCTGGAGCCCGGAAGACGGCGGCGCAGAGCGCTGAGGGCCGCCATCCGGCAGGTGTGCCGGCCGCCCGGTTCTCGCGGGCGCCGTCCGGCTGGTGAGGCGGAAATACGGCAACAGACAGCCGTCCTTATGGAAACAGCGAGGAAAAGCCATGAGCAGCATCACCTGGTACGGACATTCAGCATTCAAGATCGCCTGCGGGGATGCCGCCGCGGTGCTCGATCCCTTTTTCGCGCCCCGCTGGGGGCAGAGCGCCGCCGCTGTGGGCGCGGCGGATCTTGTCCTTGTGACGCACGACCATGGCGACCATGTGGGCGAGGCCGTGGCGCTGTGCAGGAAGACCGGAGCCATGCTCGGCGCGGTGGTGGGCACCGCGGAGAAACTGCGGGACGCGGGCGTGCCGGAAGGGCAGATCCTCAACGGCATCGGTTTCAATATCGGCGGCACGCTGGAATGCCGGGGCATGGCCGTGACCATGACCCAGGCCTTCCATTCCAGCGACTCCGGCGTTCCCGTGGGCTATATCCTGCGCATGCCGGACGGACTTGTCGTCTACCACGCGGGGGACACGGGGATCTTCTCCGGCATGGAGCTTCTGGGCAGGCTGTACGGCATCCATGTGGCGCTCCTGCCCGTGGGCGGGGTCTTCACCATGGACGCCGCCCAGGCGGCCCTGGCCTGCCGGCTGCTGGGCTGCGCGGCGGTGGTTCCCATGCACTGGGGCACCTTCCCGGTGCTGGCGCAGGATGTGGACGGCTTTCGCCGGGCCCTGGCCGCCACCTGCCCCGGTTGCGCCTGCGTGGAGGCGACGCCGGGGCAGGCGCGGGAGTTTTCGCTTACTCGAAACGGCTTGCGCTGGTGATCATGACCATGTCGGCGGGCACGTTTTCGTGGATGCCCATGGTCCTGGTCTTGACCTTGGCGATCTTGTCCACCACGTCCATGCCCTCGGTGACCTTGCCGAAAACGCAGTAGCCCCAGCCGTCCACGCTGGGGGCGCGGTAATTGAGGAAGTCGTTGTCCACAAGGTTGATGAAGAACTGGGCCGAGGCGCTGTGCGGATCGCTGGTGCGGGCCATGGCCACGGTGCCGCGCCCGTTCTTCAGGCCGTTGTCGGCCTCGTTGGGCACGGGCTCGTGGGTGGGCTTTTCGCGCATGCGCGCGTCCATGCCGCCGCCCTGGATCATGAAGCCGGGAATGACGCGATGGAAAATGGTATTGTTGTAAAAGCCCTCATCCACATACCTGAGGAAATTTTCCACCGTCTTGGGGGCCTTGCCCGGAAACAGTTCGATGAGGATGTCGCCTTCGGTCGTTTCGAGAAGGACGACCGGATTGGTCGTATCGGCCATACACACTCCCTGGCGCGACAGTATTTGGCAGCGGAGGAACCCCGCGCCGGACGCGCGGGATGACTATAGGCGCACACGGCGCCGAAGACAATGCCGGAAACCGGGACGACATGCCCGGCAGCGCACGACCGGCATCAGGAAGGTACAGACAGGATGCGACAGGCGCCAGCCACAGCCGCCACGAGGGAGCAGCCGCTTCTGCCCGGCATCGCCGCCCCGTTGCGCGACCCCGAACGCCACGCGGAGGAACTCTCCCCCCTGCTGTGCGCCTGGTTCGCGGCCAACCGCCGCGATCTGCCGTGGCGCGTGCGCTACAGCCCCTATGAAGTCTGGATCTCGGAGATCATGCTCCAGCAGACCCAGATGGAACGCGCGGTGGACTATTTCCGGCGCTGGATGCGGCGCCTGCCCGATGTGGCGGCGCTGGCCGCCGCTTCCGAAGATGAGGTGCTGCGCCTCTGGGAGGGTCTGGGCTACTATTCCCGCGCGCGCAACCTCATGGCCGCGGCGCGGCGCATCATGGAAGCGCACAATGGCAGCTTCCCCGCCGATCCGGAACAGATCCGCGCCCTGCCGGGCGTCGGTCCGTATACGGCGGCGGCCGTGGCGAGCATTGCCTTCGGCGTGCGCGTGGCCTGCGTGGACGCCAATGTGGAGCGCGTGCTCTCCCGGCTCTTCAATGTGGAAACACCGGCGCGCCGCGAGCCCGCCGCGGGCTTCATCCGCCGCTGGGCGCTGCGCCTTGTGCCGGAGGGGCGGGCGCGGGACCACAATCAGGCCATGATGGAGCTGGGCGCCCTTGTCTGCCGCAAGGCCCCGCGTTGCGGCCTCTGCCCGTGGAGCGGATTTTGCCGGGCGCGGCATCTGGGCGTGGCCGACCGGCGACCGGTCAGGGACGACGCGCGGGGCGTGACGGCCCTGCAAACAGTGGCCGGCCTGCTTGAGGCGGCGGGCCGCGTCCTTGTCCACCGGCGCCCGGCGGGCGGCGTGTGGGGCGGCCTCTGGGAATTTCCCGGCGGCGGGGTGCCCCCGGAAGAAACGCCGCAGGCGGCCCTGCTGCGCCACATCAGGGAAGAAACCGGCATTGCCGCGCGCCTTCGGGAAGGCGGGGGCAGCATTGTCCACACGCGCACGCGCTACAGGATCACCCTGCACTGGCGCAGGCTCGTCCTGCCGGAAGATTCCGGCGAGGTGGCCGCAGTTCCGCCGCTGCCGGAGACGTGCTGGCGCTGGGCAACGCCCGCGGAGCTGGCGCGCCTGCCCATGCCCGCGCCGCACCGCAGGCTCGCGAGCCTGGGCCTCGGACTCTGAAATGGGTAGCCTAGGGTCTGGACCTATTAATGTGACCGCTGGCTTGGGATGTGGCAGCTTGTGCAATGCCACAATCATCCGTCAAAAACAGC
>CAZNXQ010000151.1:0-3783 GCA_964576895.1 uncultured Desulfovibrio sp. | reverse complement strand
TCGTCAAGGTCATCGAGATCAACGGCGACCGCATCCGCGCCAGCCGCAAGGCCGTTCTGCTGGAGGAACAGGGGCATCCCTGGAACCCTGAAGAGACGGCCCGTCCCCCGCGCCGCGAGGGCGGCGACCGGCACGGCGACCGCCGGGGACCGCGCCACGGCGACCGTGGAGGGGATCGCGGCGGCGACCGCGGGCCGCGCCGCTAGTACCTCCTGGAAAAAGGGCTGAGGGCGGCCCCTGCCGCTCCCGCAGGCATAACGATTCGCGCAAACGCCGCTTCCCGCGCGGTCCGGCTTTTCCCGCCGGACCGCGCGGAGCCGGCCAGAGGACACGCCATGTTCGGAAAAAAGAAGCAGCCGAGATCCGCCGCTCCCACGCCGTCAGGCACGCCGGAACAGAAACAGCGGCCCGACGGCGCGGCCCAGGGCGCTGACCAACGCCAGCCCTCCCGGCGTCCGGGCGCGGACCGCGTCCATGCCGAAGGCCTCGGCGATGTCTGGGTGGCCCTCACGGGACGCGATCCCGCGGCCATCATGCCCCAGGTGGTGGGCACGGTGCTCCATGACGGCGGCACGCGGCCCGCATGGCAGTGGAAACGGCGCGGCCGCGAACATGTGCTCATGGCCTGGCCCAAGGACCAGCCCGTGCGCGCCGCCGTGCTCATGGCCGGCGACGAGGGCGGAAAACTTGCCCCGGTCACGGCGGTCCCCCTTCTGGAGGGCCTGCCCAACGACCTGCTGGTGGAGAGCGTGCATCCCCGCGCCGAAGGATTGGGCGCGGACGTTGCCGTGACCATGATCGAAGGCGAAAACCCCATGTGGTTCTTCGACCCGCTCTATGGCCGCGACCAGGACGACCTCACGCCGGGCATCACGCATACTTTCTGGCTGGCGGGGCTGGCGCTCGGCATCCGCAAGGCTCTGCTGGACGAACTCACCATCGCCCAGGGGCCGCAGTTCGAGGCCCACGCGGCCGCGTGGCTGGAACAGAACCCCGGCGCCTCGCGGCTGGACGTGCCGCCGCTCAAGATCCCCATGGCGGGCAAGCGCTGCATCATGCCCGGCCGCCGCTTCGGCGAATACCAGGTGCGCGCCGTGGTGGAGCGGGCGGAAGAGTGCAAGCTGGAGAACATGGACGTCAGGGCGCTCTACCTGAGCTTTCCCTTTGAGGAGCGCGAGCCCCTGCGCCTGGCCCTCTATGCGTCCAGATTCGTTCTGGGCGACTTTGCGCCGGAAGAAGGCGACGAGGTGGAAGCCTATGTCTGGCTGGAGGGCAGGATCATCGATCTGGACGGCGCCCCGGCGGCGGGAGCTGAAGACGCGGAACCCGCGCCCCACGGCACGGCGCCGGGCACAAATCCCCTCCAGTAGCTTCCCGGAGGCGCGCGCGGCATGAGCCTGCCCCTGCTCTGGTTTTTGCTGGGTCTCGCCTTTCTGGCGGTGGAACTGGCCAACCCGACCATGGTGCTGGTCTTTTTCGGCATCGGGGCGTGGCTCACGGCCTGCGCGGCCCTGGTGGGACTGCCCCTGGGCTGGCAGGTGGCGCTCTTCAT
The DNA here is from genome assembly GCA_964576895.1 of uncultured Desulfovibrio sp. Lineage (GTDB taxonomy): Bacteria > Desulfobacterota > Desulfovibrionia > Desulfovibrionales > Desulfovibrionaceae > Desulfovibrio. The sequence continues at coordinate 2,231 of CAZNXQ010000151.1, read as the reverse complement.
CGCGGCATCGCTGCTGGCCCTGCGCCTGCTCAGGCAACGCTTCCGTCATGTGTTCGGCGGCCGGGCCGAAGCCGCGCGCGATGCGCGCGACTACGGAGGCTGCGGCGAAACGGCGCCGCCCCATCCCCTGGCCGGACACACGGGCGTGGTGAGCAGGGCCATCAGGCCCGGTGAACGCGGCGAAGTGCGCATCGACGGCAGCTTCTGGCGCGCCACGGCTCCGGAACCCATCCCCGAAGGCCGCGGCGTGCGCGTGCTGGGCGGTTCAGCGGAGGATTCGCTCCTCCTGCAGGTGGAGCCCCTGCGGGAAGAGCCCGGCGCCGCCTCCCGCTGATCTCCAAAGTGAAACAGCGCGCCGGCAGGGCGCGCGATCTCTCATGTTCCAAAGGAGCGACCATGGAAAGCCTTCTCGGCTACGGCTGGCTCTTTCTTCTCGCGGCCCTGGTCATTGTCGTCCTGCTCAAGAGCGCGGTGGTGGTGCCCAACCAGTCTGCCTATGTGGTGGAGCGGCTGGGCAAGTTCCATAAGGTGCTCTATGCGGGCTTTCATCTGCTCGTGCCCTTTGTGGATGTGGTGGCCTACCGCCGCAGCCTCAAGGAGCAGGTGCTGGATGTGCCCAAGCAGACCTGCATCACGCGCGACAATGTGACCGTGGATATTGACGGCGTGCTCTATCTTCAGGTCATCACGCCCGAAAAATCGGCCTACGGCATTTCCGACTATGAATGGGGCGCCATCCAGCTGGCCCAGACCTCCCTGCGGTCCGTCATCGGCACCCTGGTGCTGGACAAGACCTTTGAGGAACGCACGCGCATCAATCAGGAGGTGGTGGAGGCCCTGGATTCCGCCACGGCGCCCTGGGGCGTCAAGGTGCTGCGCTACGAGATCCGCGACATCACGCCGCCGCGCAATGTCATGGAAGCCATGGAAAAGCAGATGCGCGCCGAACGCGAGAAGCGGGCGGCCATCGCCCTTTCCGAGGGCGACATGCAGTCGCGCATCAACCTCGCCGAAGGCCAGAAGCAGGCGGCCATCGCCCAGTCCGAGGGCGAAAAGCAGGCGCTCATCAACCAGGCCGACGGCGAGGCCGCGCAGATCCGCAAGGTGGCCGAGGCAACGGCCGAAGCGCTGGACATCGTGGGCCGCCAGCTGAACGGCGATGCTGTGGCGGCGGCCCAGCTCCGCGTGGCCGAGGCGTGGATCGCCGAATTCGGCAGGCTGGCGCAAAAGGGCAACAGCCTCATCATCCCCACCAATCTGGCGGACGCCGCGGGCATGGTGGCCTCGGTGACAAAGATCATCAAGCCGGATCAGGGGCTTGCCGCCCTCGCGGGCGCGCGGCCCGGCAGCGCGAAGCCCGTGGCGGACAGCACGGGCGACGCGGGCAGCGAGGCGGCCGGTCGTGCCTGAACCCGGCGCCTCCCGTCCGGCCGCCGGGCGTCCTCCCTGGTATGCGGGCGAACACCGGGATGCCCTGATCTACCTGCTCATTGCGATCTTTTTTCTTGAAATGATCGTGGGCGGGGTGGCCTTTTTCCACGGCATCATGCATGCCGCGCCGGAAAGCCCCGGAGGGCCGCCCGTGGCGCGCTTTCCCTGGCTGGCCTGGTGCCTTGCGGCCGTTCTGTCCCCGGTGGGCCTGCTGCTCATCGTCCACCTGGCCGGCACCTGGCTTTCGCGGACGCTGGCGCGCGATGCCGCGCCAGAGCCGGGCGCAGACGCGGACGCGCGGACAGGGGAGGCCCTGCCCGAAGGCCTGCGCCGTTTTTACGCCATGGTGCGCAACGCGCCCACCCTGGTTGTCCTGCTGGGCATCCTGCTCCTGGGGGCCGGGCTGTTCTTTGTGGAGGGCGCGCTCTCGGCCCTGGGGCGCGCGGGCGCCGCGCTCATCCCCCATATCCCCTGGATCGCGGGCAGCCTCGCCGCGCTGCTGGCCGTGTGCTTTCTGGGCCATGCGTGGTTCGTCTACCGGCAGCGGCGCATGGAGCAGGAATACGCTTACCGCCGCGAGGTGCTGGAACGCACGGGCATGGTGCTGATGGACAAGTCCTGCGTGGCCCTGCCGCCGCCCGGCGCTGAGGGCGCCCCGGCGCGGGCGCTGCCCCCGAACGCCGTCCGCGCCCTGCCCGGCGTGGTGGATGTGGACGCGCGGCCTGCCGAAAAAGACGGTGCCGCGGACTAGATAGTGTCGTCATTTAATTTTAGCCCAAATGGCAATACACCTGATATGG
>CAZNXQ010000150.1:0-3838 GCA_964576895.1 uncultured Desulfovibrio sp. | reverse complement strand
ACATGGGGCGGCTGGAGATCCGCCTCCTGCCGCTGGACATGCCGCCGCCCGGCGCAGCGGGACCGCGGCGCGGCAACCGAAAAACCGCCGCGGGCGCGCCGCGCGGGCGACGCCGCGCGCCGGACCCGGCCCGCGGGGAACGCCGGGGACGGCGCTCCCCCGTCAACGGGCGCCGGAAGACGGACGCCCCCTCCGGCCGTACGCGCAGTCCCCGCGCCGGACGCCGCGCCGCCCGCACGGGCGGGGGGCGCTGATGGCCCTGCTCACCGCCCGGCAGCGCATGGGCGCGGCCGCGCTCATCCTGGCGGCCAGCGCCGTCCTGTCACGCCTCATGGGGCTTGTGCGCGACAAGGTCATTTCCTGGCAGTTCGGCGCGGGCGGCGAGGCGGACCTCTATTTCGCGGCCTTTGTGGTGCCGGACATCATCAACTACCTGCTGGCGGGCGGGTTCATGTCCATCACCATCATCCCCCTGCTGGCGGCGCGCATGCGGGAGGACGAGGACGACGCCTGGCGCTTTTTCTCCTGCGTGTTTTTCTGGATGCTCACGGCCTCCCTCGCGCTCACGGGCGCGGGCATGCTCTGGGCCGAACCGCTGGCGCGCCTGACCGCGCCCGGCTTCAGCGCGGAGGCCTCCGCGCGGCTTGCCGTTTTCATGCGCCTCATCCTGCCCGCCCAGGTCTTTTTTCTTTCCGGCGCCTGCTTCACCGCCCTGCTGCTCCTGCGGCGGCAGTTCAGCGTGCCCGCGCTCACGCCCCTCATCTATAACGGCTGCATCATCGCCGCCGGCCTGCTCCTGCCCCTGATCCCCGGCGCGGCCGGCCTGTTCGGCCCGGACGGCGACATGGGCATGACCGGCTACTGCGTGGGCGTCACCCTTGGCGCGGGCCTGGGGGCCTTTCTTCTGCCGCTGCGGGCTGCCTGGGCCGGGGGCCTGCGCCTGACGCCGGTCTGGCGGCATCCGCTCATGGGCAGGTTCCTGCTCGTCGCCCTGCCGCTCATGCTCGGCCAGACGGTCATCATGCTCGACGAACAGTTTCTCCGCGTTTTCGGCAGCCTTGTGGGCGACGGCGCCGTGAGCCTGCTCAATTACGGGCGGCGCATCGCCCAGGTGCCCGTGGGCCTGGTGGGGCAGGCGGCGGCCGTGGCCTCCTACCCCTTTCTGGTGCGCCTGCTGGCCGAGGGCGACGCCGAACGCTTCGACAGGACCCTGCGCGCGGCCCTCGCCGGGAGCCTGGCCCTGATCATTCCCTGCGCGCTCTGGATGGCGGCGGCCGCGTGGCCCATCCTCGGCATCATCTTCCAGGGCGGGCGCTTCGGCCCGGAAGAGACGCTGGCGGCCCTGCCGCTCACGCGCCTCATGCTTGCGCCCGCGCCGTTCTGGATCATCTACATGGTGCTTGTGCGCGCCTACTACGCGCACGGCGACACCCTGACCCCGGCCCTCACGGGCACGGCCGTGACCCTTGTCTGCCTGCCGCTCTATTCCTGCATTGCCGTGCCGCGCGGCGCCTGGGCCGTGGCCGCCCTTTCCGGCCTGAGCGTCAGCGCCTATGTGGTCTGGCTCCTCTGGATCTGGGCGCGCCGCCACGGCACCGCGGCCTTCGACGGTCTGGCCGCCCTGGCCGCCCGCTGCCTGGCGTGTTCCGCGCCCGCGGCCGGAGCCGCGTGGTTCATGGCGGAATTCTGTCGCGCCCGCCTGCCGTTGCCCCCGTTTTTGACGGCCTGCGCGGCCCTGGCCGCCAGCGGCGCGGCCTTTGCGCTGGTGGCGCTGCCCTTGGCGCGGCTGTTCGCCCCCGAGCTTCTGACCGCGGCCCTGCGCCCGCTCCAGGAGCGGCTGCGCCGCGGCAAAAGCCGGGAGACGGCCAACGGAACGGCGGCCGCCGGAAAAAGCCCGGAACCCTGAGGCACCGGCCGCCCGCGGCGCCGGCGCGGCATGCGTTGCTGACTTTCCGCCGCTTCCGGGCTATGCTGCGTCCATGACCGTTCCGCACCCCGAGGCCCTGTTCCGTTCCTTCCGCCTTGTCTGCGAGCCGGAGAGCATCCCGCAGGTGGAGGCGTTCCTGCGCGCCCAGGGCTACGAATTCGAGCCGGAACCCTTTTCCCCCTTCTGCCGGCGCCTCGTGGCCGAACCGATCCCCCTGGGCCGTTCCCTGGCCGCGTTCTTCGGCTACATCTACATCCAGGACCGCTCCTCCATGCTGCCGCCCCTGGCCCTCGACCCGAAACCCGGCGGCGCGGTGCTCGACATCTGCGCGAGCCCGGGGAGCAAGAGCGGCTTCCTCGCCCAGCTTGTGGGAACGGAGGGCTTCGTTCTCGCCAACGAGCCGAATCCCGCGCGGCTCGCCACCCTGCGCGCCAACCTGCATGCCTGCAATCTCCTTCAGGCCGGCACCTGCTCCTGCCCGGGCGAACGTCTGCCGCTGCCTCCCGCCTCGTGGCGCCGCATCCTGCTTGACCCGCCCTGCTCCGGCTGGGGCACGGCAGCCAAACATCCGCGCACGCTCAAGCTCTGGCGCGAGGACAAGGTGGCGCCGCTGGTCGGCCTCCAGCGGCGGCTGCTGCGCCATGCGGCCTCCCTGCTGGCGCCGGGCGGCCTTCTGCTCTATTCCACCTGCACCACCAACGAGGCGGAAAACGAGGCCCAGGTGCGCTTTGCCGAAGAGGAGCTGGGCCTTGCGCGCGTGCCGCTCGCGCCCTTTCCCGGTTTTGCCTGGGAGGAACGCCCCGGCGGGCAGGGGACTCTGCGGGTGGACGGCGCCCGCTCGCAGGCCCAGGGTTTCTATCTGGCCCTTCTGCGCGCGCCCGGGACCAGTGCCCCGCCCCGCGAGGCCGCGCCCGGCGGCTTCGACGAGCGCCCCGGCCGGCACCGGCGGCCGGCCCGGGCCGCAGCGGGGATGCCTCTCGCGCCCGGGGCTCTCGCCGGTCCCTGCTGCGACCCGCGGCGTCTGCCCCCGGGCGCGGTCCTGCGCTTTGGCGACAAGGTGCGCTTTGTGCCGGAGGGGGCGTCGGCGTGCCTTCCCCCCGGCTTCGGCTGGCAGGCCGCCCTTCTGGGCCGCGCCGACGGCGCGGGCGCCTTTGCGCCGGCCCCGCGCCTGCGCTGCCTCGCGCCCCGGGGCGCGGACGGCGGCCCGGCGGCTCCCGCCCTGCTGCTGGAAGATGTGGCCGACGTGACGGCCCTTCTGGAAGGCCGCTCGCGCGATACCGGCCTCACGGGACGCGAGGCGGCGCTCTGGTGGCGGGATCTGCCGCTCGGCGGCATCGGCCTGCGGCACGGCCGGGCGCTGGCCGCCTTCCGCTAGGGCCGGTTCCCCCCCCGGCGGCGCGCCGCGGGCCGCTCCGCTTGCCTGCGCCGGGAGAATCCGGCATACTGGGACGGCAGCGCGGCAAGCGGCGGAGGCATCCATGCAGGCGGAACTTCTCCTGTTCGACGTGGGCAATACGTCCATCAAGGTGGGCATGGCCGACAGAAACCATGTCCTCACCTCCTATACCCTCCCCGCCAACGTGGCCCAGACCGCGGACAGCCTCGGCCTTATCCTGCTTTCCATCCTCGGCCATGCGGGCGTGGAGGCGGGGGCGCTTTCCGCCTGCGTCGCCTCGTCCGTGGTGCCGGGCATCGATCCGCTGCTGCGCGAAGCCGTGGCCCGTTTCGTGGGCTGCCCGCTCCTGCGCGCCGTGGACGACCTGCCCGTGCCGCTGGAAAACCGCTACGAGCGCCCCGCCGAAGTGGGCGCCGACCGGCTGGTGGCCGCCTATGCGGCCAGACGCCAGTTTCCGGACGCGGCCTCGCTCGTGGTGGCGGATTTCGGCACGGCCCTCACCCTGGACTGCGTGA
>CAZNXQ010000149.1:0-3839 GCA_964576895.1 uncultured Desulfovibrio sp. | reverse complement strand
TCATCTACGGCTCCGGCGACCGGGGCCTGCTTCCGGTCTTCAGGGGCGTGGCCCGTGGCGTGGCCGTGAGCCCCGGCGCGTTCCGCCGCTTTCCCGTTTCCGTGGTCCATGCCGATGACGCGGCGCAGGGCATCCTCCGCGCCTGCGGCCCCACGGCTTCGGGCGCCTATTTTCTCAGCGACGGCGCCCGGCATGACATGGACGGCTTCTGCCGGGCCATGGGCCGGGCGCTCGGCCGGGAGCGCGTGCGCGTCCTGCATCTGCCGCTTCCCGTCATGGCCTGCACCGCCGCTCTGGGCAGCGGCGCGGGGCTCTGCGCCGCATGGCTCGCGCGCCTGGGGCTCCTCCCGGCGCTGCGGCGCGCGCCCAACTGGAATCTTGACAAATATCGCGAGGCGCGGGCCCCCGGCTGGCTCTGCGACGCCGGACGCATCATGAACGAGCTCGGCTATGCGCCGCGCATGGATCTGGAGGCGGGCATGGCCGAAGCCGTGGAGGGCTACCGCCGCGAGGGCTGGCTGTGAAGATCGCGGTTCAGGAACTTTCCAAGGCCTTTGGCGGCCGGGACATTTTCAGCAATTTCTCGCTGGAGGTGGATTCCGGGGTCCGGCTCTGCGTCTGCGGGCCCAACGGCACGGGCAAATCCACCCTGCTGCGCCTGCTGGCGGGCGTGGAGGCCCCGGACGGCGGCCGCGTCCTCCTGCCCAAAGGCTGCCGCCTGGGCTATGTGGAGCAGGAATTTTCCGAAACGGCGCTGGATACCCCGCTCCTGACCTATGTCCTTGATGTGCTCCATGACTGGAACGACTTCTGGGCCCAGTGGGAGGAGGCCGCCCGACAGGAGGACGAGGCCCGGCTCGCGCATCTGATGGAACGGCAGGCGGAGCTGGAAGCGGTCTACGGCTACAACCCCGAACATCGCGCCAAGGCGGTGCTGTCCGGCCTGGGCTTTTCCGAGGCCAAGTGGGGGCGGACCCTGCGGGAGCTTTCCGGCGGCTGGCGCGAGCGCGCCAAACTGGCGCGCGTGCTGGTGGCCGGGGCGGACGTGCTCCTGCTGGACGAACCCACCAACCATCTGGACATGGAGGCCGTGGAATGGCTGGAGGGCTTTCTGCGCGACTTCGCGGGCGCCCTCGTCTTTGTGGCCCATGACCGCGTCTTCATGGACAGCGTGGGCACCCACGTCCTCTATCTGGGCCTTTCCAAACCTGTGTTCCGCAAGGCCACCTATACCCAGTTCCTGCGCCTGCAGGAGGAATACAACGCCCAGCGCGAACGCGAAGCCAGGGCCCTTCAGGACGAGCTGGACCGCAAGATGGCCTTTGTGGAGCGCTTCCGCGCCAAGGCCACCAAGGCGCGGCAGGCGGGTTCGCGCCAGAAGATGGCCAAAAAGCTGGAAAAGGAACTGGAGGACTACCGGCCGGAGCCCAAACGGCGCGAGCTGAATTTCGCCTGGCCCGAAGCCCCGCACTCGGAAAAGGTGGTGCTGGCCACGGCCGGGCTGGAATTTCATTTTCCCGACGGCAAGGCCATGTGGCCGCCGCTCACCTTCACTCTCTACCGGGGCTCGCGCATCGCCCTGGTGGGGCACAACGGCTGCGGCAAGTCCACCCTGCTCAAGCTTCTCTCCGGCAGTCTCGAACGCACGGGCGGCTCCATGGTCACGGGCTCCCTGACGCGGCTCGGCTACTATACCCAGCACCAGATGGAGACGCTCAGGCCGGACACCACGGTGCTGGCGGAACTGCGCCGCCTTGCCGACCCGCGCACCACCGAGGAGGAGCTCATGAGCGTGCTCGGCCTCTTCCTCCTGGGGCAGAGCTATTTCGACCGTCAGGTGAGCGCGCTTTCGGGCGGGGAAAAAAGCCGCCTGGTCCTGGCGAGCCTGTTCCTCAAGCGCTGCAATTTTCTCCTGCTCGACGAACCCACCAACCATCTCGATCTGGAAAGCCGCGAAGCCCTGGCGCGCGCCCTGGAAAATTTCGATGGCACCCTGCTCATGGTGGCCCATGACCGCTGGCTGCTCTCGCAGGTGGGCGCCGAGGCCTGGGAACTGGACAGCCGGGGCATCACCGTGCACGCCGATTTCGCGGCCTACGACGCGGCGCGCAAGGCCCGCCTCGCCGGGACGCCCGCCAGCGCCCTGCTGAGCCTCGACGGCGGCCAGAGCGTCACGCGGGCCGATGCTCCTCCGGCCCCCCAGAGCCGCCCGCTCTCGCGCGATGACCAGAAACGGCGCAAGCGCGAGGAGGCCGCCCAGCGCAATGCGCTCCACAAGGCGCTCAAGCCGCTCCAGGAGAGGTATGCGGCCCTTGAGGCCGAACTGGCCCGCGTTCTGGAAGCGCAGGGCGCCGCCGAGGCCGAGCTGGCGGACCCGGAAGTCTATGCGGACCACGCCCGTTCGGGGGAACTCCTCAAACGCTTTGAGGAATGCCGCGCCCGGAGCGAAACGCTGGTGGAGGAAATGGCCGCGCTCGAAAGCGAGCAGGAGGCGGTCCGCGCCCGCTGCGGCGCCGGAGACGCATGAACGCGGGCACGGCCGCGCCCGGCGCGGGCGCCCCAGGTGCCGCAGATGCCACACGCGCCGGGCGCCCCGCCCTGCCGGTGGTGGATGTGGCCGCGGGCATCCTCTGGCGGCGGGGGCGCCTGCTGGCGGCGCAACGCCCCGCGGGCAAGCCGCTGGCCGGATTCTGGGAACTGCCCGGCGGCAAGCTCGAACCCGGAGAAAGCGCGGCGCAGGCGCTTGCCCGCGAACTGGCCGAAGAACTGGGGGTCACGGTGCGCGCGGCCCGCTTCTGGCGCGTCACGGAGCATGCCTATCCGGAACGCGGCCTCCGGGTGCGGCTCCACTTCTTCCATGTGACGGACTTCAGCGGCGAACCCGCCGCCCGCGAGGGGCAGGTCCTGGCCTGGGTCACGCCGGCCCAGACGGCCGGCCTGAACTTTCTCCCGGCGGACGCGGACATGCTCAGGGCATTGCAATGCCCTCCGGGCGGGGATACAACCTCGCCGGAGGGAGCATGTCATGACGCCTGATGACATCCAGTGGGTCAGGGAATACGCCGTGGGCGTGGACAGCATCGACAACGCCCACCGCGAGCTTTTCGCCATCGTCCGCCGCCTGCACATCATCACCGAACAGGAAAAGCGCTACCAGTGGGTTGCCGATGAGGGCATCAAATACCTCAAGCGCTATGCGCTCAGGCACTTCGAGGATGAGGAGGCGTACATGCGCGCCATCCGCTACCCCGGCCTGCCCGGCCATCACCTCCAGCACGAGGGCTTCCGCGCCAGGGTGCTGCCCCGCGTGGAAGGCCATCTGGCCGCCGCCGAATATTCGCCGGACGCCATCCAGCGCTTCCTGACCATCCTGCGGCTCTGGATCACGCGGCACATCCTCGTGCATGACAAGAATATCCGTCCGGAAGGGGCGGAGACCGGCCCGGAGGCGCGGTAGGACGGTTTTTTGGTGCTGGCAGACTGGCCCGCGCGATCTTCAGATGCCTGTTGCATCAACTGATCTTCAGAGGAAAAACAGGATACTTTTTTCCATCTTCCGTCGTGACAAGACATGGCGCGGCCGCCAGTTCCGCCTTGCCCTTGAATTCATATTTTCCCGGCTGGTTTACTTCAAACAGAAAGACAGCCTCGCCGCCTTGCAAAAATGTTTCAAGACGGAGATTTGCGCCTTTCAGATTTTCGCCATCTGTCAGAATCCTTCCAGCGAATCGCAAGATCCCGTCTTTCCAGACATTGGGCAAGCCATCCTTGGTATTGTTGACAACAATCACTATTGTCGCAGTCTTTGAAGAATACCGGATCCCGCCTTCACACGCGCA